>CADDZM010000134.1 GCA_902812345.1 Chloroflexota bacterium
CCGCTGCAAACCGGCCTCGACCAGGCTACCGCCCGCGCGAAAACTCTTTTAGACCAGTTGCCGCTTGCCGCCAACGAGAAGACCGACGGCGCGAAACGAGCCAGGCTGGCCTACGCCTTTATCCTGGCCGAAGAATATCCTGCCGCCGAAGAACAACTGGCCCAGGTGCTGCAAATTGCCCCGACCTATACTGATGCCAGGGCTTACCTGGGTATCGTCTACTGGCGGACCGGGCGGCTGGACAAGGCTCGCAACGCCCTGAATATGGCCCTGGCCCAGACCCCCGCTAACCGGTTAGCCCGCCAGAGCCTGGCCGAACTGATTATTGACCAATTGCCCGATTTGCAATTGCAGGGTGAGGACAGCCAGGCCTACAGGCAGCAGTCCGACCAGGCCCAGAATTTACTGAACGGTCTTATAACCGAGATGCCGGACGACGCGACCTTGCAAATAACCCTGGCCCGCTTCTATATCGCCCGGCACGACTACCAGCCAGCCCAGCAAGCCTACCAGCAAGCCCTCGACCTCAACCGGCAAAAGCCGGTGGCCGGACTAAACCCGGCGGCGGCCCTCTCGCGCTATTATTCTGAGATTGCCTTCGACCCCTGCGTGCGCGGGGTGGATAACGGCCTGCAAGCGACCCGCGATAACACTGCCGACCCCGAAAGCTGGTACGCCGCCGGGCTGGCCTATTCTTTGTGCGGCTACTACGATAAGGCGGCACCCTACCTGGAAAAAGCTCTCGACTTGCGGCCTTACTCGCCTGAAATTATGTACCGGCTGGCCCTGGCCTACGACGCAACCAGGCACAGCAGCCAGGCTGACCGGCTCTACCAGTTGCTGGCCGACCTCGAACCGGACCAGGTCTACCATAGACCTTAAGCGTTGGACATATAACACAACTGTTATCCCTTAAGCTTCTTAAAACCCAATCAAGATTTTCAGGTCTGAAAATCTTGATTGGGTTTTATTTTTAAATCCCCAAAACAATTTCAGACGTAGATTAAAAGAAGGCCTGTTGCAAACATTCGCAGCTACATTACAAGGCATTAAAACAAAGCATAAAAATTGGCTCTACCTTAGTACAGAGTTCAATGTTCGCCCGGCTTTTTCTTCAAGACGGGTCTTTTGCAACATTAAACCGGTTCCATTCGATTAGTTAGAAGAACCTGTTTTACAGATAAGAACAAACGCAATCTTAACTCTTTGCACCTGCAAATAGTTGCAAGGGGGCTATTTTGAAGGTACAATTAAGCCGTCAAACTGGAAACATTCCGGCCCACCCAGCCAGGCAGACCGACCGCTCGAAACCTTAAAGCAACAAAACCGGGTTCGCCAAAGTTGTAAAAGCCGGGCAGGTTGAAGCATAATAGGAAGTGTAAAACGTGCATATACCTGATGGATATTTAAGCCCGATTGTTTCGGTAGGGGCCGGAGTTGTTACCCTTCCGGCCTGGGCGATCGCCACTCACCGCGTTAAGGCCGTGCTAAATCACCGGACGGTCCCGCTCCTGGCAATCTTCGCGGCGTTCGCCTTTACCATTATGATGTTTAATATACCGGTCCCGGGCGGCACAACGGCCCACGCGGTCGGCGGAACCCTGATTGCGGTAGTGCTGGGGCCGTGGGCAGCGGTGCTGGGCATCAGCATGGCGTTAATTTTACAGGCGCTCTTTTTTGGCGATGGCGGCATCCTGGCAATCTTTATTAACTGTATGAATATGGCCGTGGCGCTGCCTTTTGTCGGCTATTACACTTACCGGCTAATCGCCGGGCGGTCCCCCTTGCTTTCAGCCAGGCGCGTCTGGGCGGCAGGAATAGGGGCTTTTCTGGGAATTACTGCCGCCGGTCTGCTGGTAGGAACCGAACTCGGTTTACAGCCAATCCTTTTCAGCGAGAACGGGCACGCTCTTTACAGCCCTTACGGCCTGGGTGAAGCTATCCCGGCCATGCTGCTATCGCACGTCCTGGGCGCTTCGATTGTGGAAGGTCTGGTCACGGCCCTGGGAGTAGCTTACTTACAGAAAAATCATCCTGAATATCTTACTTCCTTAAAAAATATCGTGGCGGGCGGCAGTGTCGCGGAAGGCCAGGTTACGCGGCGTCCAATCTGGCAAACCATAACCGTTTCGGCTGTGATAGGCCTCGCCGTATTGCTCATTTGCGGCCTGATTACGGGCGGTGGCGACCCTGCAAAAATGTTTGGGGCGGAATGGTCTAGCGTAAGTTGGAGCGATGTAGCAGTTATGCTGCTTATCGTGGGGATTATTTCGGCGGCGCTGGTGCCGCTGGCCTGGTTCGCCCTTCCGGGCCGGTTAAAGAAAACCGGCGCCTGGTTTACGGCGGGGGCAGTGCTGGCGCCGCTCGGCCTGATTGCGCCCGGTTTCGCCTACGGCGAGGGTAGCGTGGACGATGTCAGCCAGGCTTTCGGTTATGTGCCGAAGGGTTTGCAGGATTTATCAAATATTTTCAGCGCGCCTTTCTCCGGCTATAATGTTCCGCTTGGTTTCACGAACGGTAACAACAGCCAGCTATGGAGGGCGGCGATTGGTTACGAGATTAGCGGTATTGCCGGTATCCTGCTGGTAGGCTTGATTGTCTACGGGCTGGCCTTCCTGATAACCAGGACCAGGCGGACCACCGCCAGTGACACGCCAGCAACCACGGAGGTACAGCCCCAATGAGCATTTCAGTTAGCCTGGAAACAGCCCCGGCCCGGAAAAAACCGAAACAAAAAGAACAACTTGGCTGGCTGGAAAAGACCCTGGCCGGGATTGCCGGGTCTATCGAGCAGGCTGTCTTTACGGAGGAACACTCGCGCAAGGACGGCTGGCTGCAGCGAATTGACCCGCGAGCCAAGCTTGGCATGTTTATCGGGATGGTGCTGGCGGCCAGTTTCAGCAATTCGTTCTGGGCGCTGGCCTTTCTTTATGGGCTTGCGCTGCTGGCGGCGCGGTTTAGCCGGGTGCCGTTCGATTTTTTCGTGAAGCGGGTCTGGCTGGGGATACCGTTCTTTGCCGGAATAGTGGTTTTACCCTCCATTTTCTTCACGCCCGGGGAGCGCCCGCTGGCCTTTACGGTTGGCTCCTGGGTGATTGGTCCCACCCTGCCCGGCCTGGTGGGAGCAGCCATTTTTATTATGCGGGTGGCCGTGAGCGTGTCGCTGGCGGTCTTGCTGGTCGTAACAACCCCCTGGTCCGACCTGCTTAAAAGTTTACAGGCTTTGCACGTGCCGCACATCTTTATCCTGCTGCTTTCAATGACCTATCGCTATATTTTCCTGTTTTTGCGCTCGGCAGTAGACATGTTCGAGGTCCGCAAAAGCCGGGTGGTCGGCTACACCAGCGGCCACGACCAAAGGCGCTGGATTTCCGGCTCGGTCGGCAACCTGATGAACCGCTCTTTCAAAATGAGTAACGAGGTGTATGCAGCGATGCTGGCGCGGGGTTTTACCGGGCAGGTTCGTTCAATCAATACTTTCAGGATGACAGGCCGGGACTGGCTGGCTTTAGTTTTAACCGTTGCGCTGGCAGCCGGGGCGGTAATTGCCCGGAGGTTTTTGTAATGGGCCGGGATTATTCGCCGGCGGGGGCCGAGCCGGTCTTTCGTTTAGAAGGCGTGCGCTACCTTTACAATGGGCGGCAGGTAGCCCTGGACGGCATCAATCTGACCGTGGGCCGGGGCGAACAACTGGCGCTGCTGGGCGCGAACGGCAGCGGCAAATCCACGCTGCTAAAACTGCTGGACGGTATCTTTAGCCCTAACGCCGGAAGAATGCAGGCGATGGGCCGGGACGTGGCGGCGGTAGCGGCCGGGCAGGACTCTTTCCGGTTTCACCGAGAGGTCGGGCTGGTCTTTCAAGACCCGGATGTGCAGTTGTTCAGCGCGACGGTCTTCGACGACGTGGCGTTCGGCCCGCTCCAACTGGGACTTTCACAGGCCGAAGTTTTGCGGCGGTGCGACGAAGCGCTGCAAATGATGGAGATTTCTCATCTTGCTAAAAGAGCGCCTTTCGAGTTGTCCGGCGGCGAAAAGAAGCGGGCGGCGATTGCCTCGGTTCTTTCCTTAAAACCGGAGGTTATTTTGCTCGACGAGCCGACCGCCGCGCTCGACCCCCGGACGAAATGGGTGCTGGTCAATTTAATTCAAAAGCTGGGGCAAGACGGGAAAACGATTATCACAGCCACGCACGAACTGGAAATCGTGCCGCTAATCGCCTCGCGGGTGATTGTGCTTGACGAAAACCGCCAGATTCTGGCCGATGGCCCGGCCCAACAGGTTCTAAATGATACCGCCCTGCTGGTTAAAGCGAACCTGATACACCCCGAATTGCATTATTTAGGCCGCTCTCCTTCCTCTTTGAGCTAGCGTTTTCCAATTTTCTTTGAAATTTAATATTAGTCCGAAACCTAAACCCGGTCTCTTGCCTCAAAGCTAACCTGAATACAGGGCCGCATTCACTACAAACCGGCAAAGTAAGGGCGCGAATTAACAATTTATAATAGAATAAGGCAAACATTTTTAAACAATAGGGGATTGATGGGAAATATGACAGCCAGCGAGAGCCAGGAGCAAGTTTTTTATCTGTGGGAATGCCCGAAATGCGGCATCGCCAACCAGTCCAACCTAATTTTTTGCCCGAATTGCGCTTTTAACGAAGGTCTGGCCGAACCCGCCCCGAATAGCCCTGAAAAAATCAGCAAAATAGCCGAAGCCCTGGGCGGCGCGATTGATTGGTCGCTTAAACACGGCCAGCTCAAGAGCGCCGATGTGCTGGCCCACGCGGCCAGGAGAAACCGCGATATACATTCCCTGGCGGATTTGCGGAGGCTGTCCCCGACCGCCCTGGACCGGTTGGCCGACAGCTATCTCAACTTTAACCGCCTGGGCGCGACCGGGGCAGGCTTTACGGCCGGGCTGCCGGGCGGCCTCGCCGCTTTCGCCACTATCCCGGCGGACATTACGGCCCTGGTCTATTTTGCGCTGCACTGTCTGAGCGGCATCAGCCAATCTTACAGCTTCGAGACCGCCACCGAAACGGGCCAGACCCTCCAACTGCTGGCATTTGCTTACAGTTGCAAGTTCGAAACGCTGGTAATCGGGCAACGCCGCCTGGAAAATGTTCAACTGGCGGCGGATTTGCTGCAAAACCCGGAACATACTCGCCTGGTGAAAGCCTGCCTGCTCAAACAACTCGCGGCCTTCCTGACCGTGGATTTCGCCAAAACAAGCTGGGCAACCTTTCTGCCGGTGGTCGGCGGGGTGGTAAACGGCGTGGACAATTTCTGGTTCCTGGGTGAAACCGGTAAACGGGGTAAGCAGTTCTACCGGGCTTTGCGGCCACTCCTGCCGGTACCGCCCGGTCCGGCCCGCTCCATCGCGCCTGCCACCCCTGCGCCTGTAACCCTCGAAGTGCGCGAAGAAACCCTCGAACTGACCGGGCAATCTTTCGGCCTGTATGTGGTTTCCCCGGTCGGCGAAGACCTGGCCGCCTGGGTAGTGGTAGTCGGGGAAAAGGCTGCGGCCGCCCAATTTGCCGAAAGATTGGGGCTGGCCGGGATTGGCGCGGTGGCCCTGGACGCGACCCCCGGGGTGGAGGATTTCAAAGGGGTCTGGGCGGCGCTGCCGGGATTTCTTGAGAATTTCCCCGGCGAAAATATTGAAGAATTAAGCCTGCTTGGCCTCGGCGCGGGCGCGGCCCTGGCGCTTGAAGCCTTGCCGGATTTGAGGCCACAGCCGGGCAGTGCGGTGCTGTATGACCCTGCTCCCCCGGTTAAGCCGGTCCGTGTCGAAAGACCCCTTCTTGTGCAGCTTGGCGGCGAAGCTTCCGGCCAGGACACCGGCTGGCTCCATTACCTGCAACCAACCGGCGAAAAAGGGCTTATCTCGATCAATACCTTTGACGGCTCGTTCGAAGATTTAACCGGCCGCCCGCTATCCGGCCCACCTCAAACCGGGTTAGAGTGGTCGTGGAAAGACGCGCTCGACTGGTTCCGGCGGCCCGGCTAATCCGCTTCCGCTTCCGGCGGACTGGCAGGCGTCAGCACCTGGAAGTCGGCCAGCTTTTGGACCAGGGAGGAGGTCAGGTTAAGGTCTTTTTCGTCATAAATAGCCTGAACCGCTTCTGCGGTAGGACGGCCGTCGAAATAATCCAGCGCCTCCATGAGCGGTCGGGGTATACTGAGCGGGTCGTAGGAACTATAGGCCTCCACCAGGTGCCGTTCGGACCCGGTGCGGATGATGCGGAAAGGCCCTGCTTGCAGCCTGGGCGGAATTTCCTCGGAAACAAGCGTTTTATATGCTTCCTGGGTCAGGGTTGTCATCGCCTGAAGGTCGGCCCCACCGATTTCCAGCACCTGTCTCCAGCTTAGGCGGCTGACCAGATGCCCGGCCGTCTGGTAGAATTCCCTTTCCCGGCCGTACCATTTCCCCCACATACGCCGGTAATCCGCCTCGTCTTTAAGACCGTCAAGTTGATTCGCGTCCAGCAGCGGGCGGGTGGAAGCCGGTTGGCTGGTTAAATCAAGCGGGAAAAGTCTTTTCAGGGCGGTTGGGCCTAAATCCAGTTGCAGGATAGACCAGACCGCCAGGTTTCGTTCGACCAAACCCAGCAGTTTTTGAACTGTTCGCCAGAAAATAAACCCGGTCGCACCCCGGTTGTGTTTGCAGTACCAGGTGGCGCAGATTGAATTGCGGTGCTTCCAGACTCCGCAAAGCCCGCCTTCTTCGATATAGTAAGGGCAAAGCATCGCCTCGCTTTTGCCAAAAAAGTCGGTGGCCTGGGAGTACATGAGGTCGTAGAGGGCCGGTTTCACGACCCCGAACGGCGTTACCGCGATACCCTTTACAATTCTCTCTTCGAGTTTGTCCCGCCCCGGCACGGTTGAAGTGTCCGGCTCGAGAAGAATCCGGCCTACCAGGTAATTCGCCAGTTCCGGCAAATAGGTGCAGCACTTGGTCTTCGGGTTAAAAAATATAACCTGGGGAGTTTTTGGCGCGGCCTGTTCGCACATTGCGCAATTTTCGCAGGTGGCTTTGGTTTCGGCGGGAATGTCACCCGGCAACACCTCGCCCAACCAACCGGCGTATAGCGGCGGCAGGCTGCTCTTAATTCCAGGGGGGTCAGTCATTTTAATTTTCTTTTCTAACTTTGAGGTCTGATTATATTTCTGATTATATCTGAAAGTCGCATTCGGAGTAATTATATCAAAGCCAACAAGGCTTTAAAATTCGCCAGGCAACTGCTAAAATGAACCTATATTTACCGTTTTTCAAAGTTTTAAGAATCCCAGGTTTTAAGGATTTACCATGCTAACTAAAGGATTAAACAAAGTCGAACTGGCCCCGGAAGCTAAACCCCGTACCGTCCGGACGGGCCGGGCTATCGGCGGGTTGAAATACGACTGGATTATGGCCGTCCAGATTTTCTGGCTGGTTGGCGGCGTTCACGTGGACGGTTGGGCGCACTCCCACGTTCCCGGCCTGGAAACTTTCTTTACGCCCTGGCACGCCTTATTTTATACCGGCCTGCTTGCCATTGGCAGCTTTCTGGCCGCGACCCTGGTCGGCAACCACCTGCGCGGCTACGCCTGGACGCAGGCAATCCCGGCCGGATACGGACTTTCGCTGGTAGGCGTGATTATTTTTTCGCTTGGCGGGATTGGCGATATGGTCTGGCACACCGTTTTTGGCATCGAGGTAAGCGTGGAAGCTTTGCTCAGTCCTTCCCACCTGACGCTGGCAACGGGAGGAGTTTTGATTGCGAGCGGGCCTTTGCGGGCGGCCTGGTTGCGCGGCGGTAGAGCAGTCAGTTTTTATAAACTTTTGCCAATGCTGATTTCGGCCACCATGCTGCTTTCGATTTTCACCTTTTTTACGGTCTACGGCAGCCTTTTTGCCACCACCTGGCCGGCTACCAACCGCCAGGTTTACACTCGCCAGTTGATGGAATTAAACGTTTCGATTGGCCTGACCAGCCTGCTTTTTCAATCGGGCCTTTTAATGGGCCTGACCTTGCTTTTGATGCGGCGCTGGCAGTTACCGTTTGGCTGTTTGACGCTACTTTTCGCGGCTAATACCGGCATGGTAACTTTTATGCGGGATAAACAGCTTTCTACAGGCGTTTTCGCCCTGGTGCTGGTCGGCCTCGTAACGGGCCTTGCCGCCGATATGTTTATCCGGCAATTCCAGCCTTCATCGGAGCGGCGGACGGCTTTCCGGGTCTTTGCCGCGCTTATCCCGGCGCTGCTTTACAGCCTTTATTTCCTGGCCTTGCAATTAAGCGGCGGTACCTGGTGGACCACGCCGGTCTGGACCGGCTCGATTTTTCTGGCCGGGGCGGTTGGCCTGATGATTAGTTATGTGGCCTTGCCGCCGCGCATCCCTGCCGAAGCCGGGCCGGACCTGAACTAAAATATTGGGGAATAAAAAGAGCCGTGCTCGAAAAGCGAAAACTTTTCAAGAACAGCTCTTTTATTTTTAAAATTAGCCTAAACTTGCCAGATTTTGCCGGGCTTGCTCGAGGCGGGCGATTGTTTCATCCCGGCCCAGGGTAATAATCATTCCCATCAGGTCGGGCGACTTGGTCCGCCCGGAAAGGGCCACGCGCGGCGGCCAGAGCATCAAGCCCCGGTTTTTGAGGTGCAGCTTGTTCTCCGAGATGTCGCTTAACCCGGCCAGCAACGCTTCGCGGTCGTTATAGGTTTCGTTGGGGATTTGCCGCAGGTAGGTGATGGTTTCTTCCAGCACCTGGGCTGCTGCCGCCGGGGTGTCGTTTTTGCCAATCAGGTCGGTGGCCGGGTATTGCAGGTCGGTGCCGGGCTTGAAAAGAAAATCTATTTCAACCGGCACTTCGGTCAGGATCTTCACCTTGTCCTTGACCAGGGCGCAGGCCGCGCGAATAAACTCCCATTTGTCGCCGGGGTCAGCGGCGGTTTCCGGGCTGATAACGCCGCTTTCGGCCAGGAACGGCAGGCAGCGCCGGGCGTAATCATCCACGCTCAGGACGTGATTAATGTAGTGAGCGTTAATCCAGTCCAGCTTATCCAGGTTAAACTTGGCCGGGGTCGGCTGGATGCGGCGGATGTCGAATTTTTCAATCAGTTCTTGCATGGTGAAAAATTCAGTATGGTCGTCATAACTCCAGCCGAGCAGCACCAAAAAATTCAGGAGCGCTTCCGGCAAATAACCCAACTCCTGGTACTGTGAAACCGATACGGCGTTATCCCGCTTGCTCAACTTACCCTTCTGGCCCGGCGGGTTCAAAATAACCGGGGCATGGACAAAAGCGGGCATGGTCCAGCCGAGCGCGTTGTAAATCATCACGTGCAGGGGCGCGCTGGGCAGCCATTCCTGGGCGCGAATAACGTGAGTTATTTCCATGTAATGGTCGTCCACGATGTGGGCCAGGTGGTAGGTCGGGTAGCCGTCCGATTTCAAAAGCACCGCGTCCTGGATAGTCGAGTTTTCCACGGTCAGCGGCTTGACCACCAGGTCGCGGAAAGTAGTGACGCCTTCGAGCGGCACCTTGAACCGGACAGTTGGCGTCAGGCCGGAAGCCAGGGCCGCATCTTTTTCAGCCTCCGTGATAGTGCGGCAGCGGCGGTCGTAACCGGGGGCTTGTTTGGCGGCCTGTTTCGCTTTGTTTACCGCGTCCAGGCGTTCCGGGGTGCAGTAGCAATAATAGGCGGTGCCGTCTTCGACCATCTTTTTGGCGACCGACTGGAAAAGCTCAAGGCGTTCCGACTGGACGTACGGCCCGAAAGGGCCGCCCTTGCCCGGCCCTTCGTCCCAGTCAAGACCCAGCCACAAAAGCGAGTCTTTAATATTTTCTAAAGAGCCTTCGACCAGGCGCTTGCGGTCGGTATCTTCAATACGCAACAAGAACTGGCCGCCGGTATGCCTGGCCCATAGATAAGCAAAAATGGCCGTGCGAATATTACCGATATGCGGGCTGCCGGTCGGGCTGGGGGCATAGCGGGTACGGGCCGGTCTGGTGGTAATTTCTTCTGTCACAATAAATTCCTTTTCACTCCCGGTTGAGGTTAAACGGCTGTCGAGTCCTACAAACCCTTTTACTATTATTGTACTAATATTATAAGCTCATTTGAGCTTAATATCAACAAAACTTTACATAAAAGATGAAATTGCTGAGAAAACTAAGGCCAGAACGGAAAATTATAATTAACTTAATTTTATAAAAATTAGGCTTTTGGACAATTTATTAATATAATTGGTGGATAAACCCCTTGCCATGCACCTGTAAAAAAAGGTACAATGAAGGGTCTAAACAGTACATTGCAGGAGTTTACTAAGAGTTTCTTTACGATTGCTCACGGCCCCGCCGGTACGTCAAAATGTTGCACTCCTTGCGAAACCCTAGAGGTTTTTCGCACAAGCCGGACCGCCGATATTAGAAACTCGTCAAGGCACAGGTATTTTAGTAAAAAGATTGGAATTGAATAGGTGTTGTGCGCGGCAGAGACGACGGGCGCTTCTTGGCAGCATTTATAAGAAGGCTAAACGGACTCTGCTGCTTGTCGTATAAGCGCCTAAATTCCGGCTTCGTGTAGAGCGAACACACCTTACCGGTAAATTTGAAACAAAACTCGGTTTTAGAAGTTTATCCGGCCTGGATAAGGCCGGGCGCATAGGGGCAAAAGTTTGATGAACGGCTACGTGCCGAACTACATTGAGGAGATTAAACGCCGCCTGAGCATTGTAGATGTGGTCGGCCAGAAAGTCAGCCTCAAAAAGTCAGGGCGAAATTTTAAGGGTTTATGCCCCTTTCACGCTGAAAAGAGCGGCTCCTTTTATGTCTGGCCGGATTCCGAGAGCTATTTTTGCTTTGGCTGCAAGGAAAGCGGCGACATCTTCAACTTCATGATGAAGACTGAAGGGCTTAACTTTGGCGAAGCCCTTGAACAGCTTGCCGGACGGGCCGGGGTCCAGTTGCCCGAGCGTCAGGCAGGCGAAGATTCCGAAGCCGCCCGCCGCCGCGAGGAAACGGAGCGCCTGGGCGAGGCCATGAACGCCGCCGCCACCTACTACCAGAACCTTCTCCGCAAAAGTAACGAAGCCGCCGCCGCCCGCGACTATTTGAAAGAGCGCGGCGTCACCGAGGCTTCCATCGAAAGTTTCGGCCTGGGTTACGCCCTGGACGGCTGGGACCATCTTCAAAAATATCTTAACTCTCGCGGCTTTAAAAACGAAGAACTCTTAACCGCCGGTCTGATTGGCGAACGCGAAAACGGCGGCGGCTATTACGACCGCTTCCGGGGCCGGGTTATCTTCCCTATCCGGGACCGCCAGGGTAAAGTGATTGCTTTCGGCGGCCGGGTGCTGTCCGGCGCCCCTAAAGACGTTCCGAAATATCTAAACTCGCCCCAGACCCCGCTCTTTGACAAGAGCAACACCCTTTACGGCCTCGACCTGGCAAAAGAAGCTATTCGTCGGACCGACCGGGCGGTGATTGTCGAAGGTTATTTAGACGTTTTGACGTGCCACCAGTACGGCCACTCGAACGTGGTCGCCGCGCTCGGTACGGCCCTGGGCGAGAAGCATATCGCCATCCTCAAGAAACTCACCAAGCGCATCGTGATGGCCCTGGATGCTGATACGGCGGGCCAGATGGCAACTCTCAAGGGCATCGAAGTCTTGAAGCAGGGGTTTGATACCATGACCGTGGCGGTGCCGACCGCTCGCGGCCTGATTCGGTTCGAGCAGCAGCTTGACGCGGACGTGCGGATTGCGACCCTGCCCGCCGGGAAAGACCCCGATGACGTGGCGAAAGAGGGTGGCTCTAAGTGGCGCGACCTGATTGACCGGGCCATGCCGGTGGTGGATTACTATTTTTCGAGTGTCGCCGCCAGCGTAGACCTTAACACGGCGCGCGGCAAAAGCGAAGCGGTTGAGAAACTTATCCCGGCTATCCTGGAAGTCCACGACCGGATTCAGCGCGAACATTACCTGCAAAAGCTGGCTCGCCTGGCGAAAGTTGACGGCGGCCTTTTGCGAGGTGAATTAAACCGGGCCGCTAAAGCCGATGCCCAGAACCGGTTGCGCCCTCACCCGGCGCCGCTGCCGACCACACCGGACCCGGATACGGCCGCCTCGGTGGAACCGCTTGAGGAAATTCAGCCTGCGAAGCCGGTCCCGGTTAAACCGGACCAGCCGCTAGAACTTGAAGACATGCTGCTGGCCTTTCTCCTGCGCTATTATTCCGATGCCCTGAGCATACCGGCGGCAGACGGCGAGCCGGTAGGAGCCTCTGATTTTATTCGCAGCGAGAACCGGTTGGTCTTTGAAGTGTTGCAGAAAGTGAACGCCGGGCAGGGCAGCCTGGACGAATTTGAAGAAAATCTAAACCCGGAGCTAGCCGCTCACCTGGAACGCTTGCGGTCTTATATTCAGGCCGAGCCGGAAATCCCCGACCTGTTATCGGTCCAGGAAACGCTCCGGTTTCAGCTAAACCGCCTGCGCGAGGTGAACCTGCGGCGGCTCTACGAACAGGGCACCCAGGCTCTCGAGGAAAGTGAAGTCACTTCGCCGGACGACGGCGGGGTTGACCTTGCGGATAGTGATCACCTGTGGGTGATGATTAGCGCTGTCACGGACCAGCTTAAACTTTATTACCCGCCGAAAAGCATGGTATTCAAGGATAGCCGGGACCGTTGAGAGCGCCGCTAATAAAGTGTTAACAGGTTTGAATGTTGCGGTCCTTTTTATGCTGCTAAGTTTTGCGGCACGAAAAGACACCGTAACTTTCTCGGCATAAAAAACGTATTACTTAGTTAAGGGTTAAAAGAAATTCGGCCCAGACTGATTTGTTACAAAGGTAACAAGGCAGAAATTTGTACTGGGGTCGAGCCTGGTTAATATAACACTATTAGCCAAGTAATGCAAATGCCGGGTAAATAAAAATAGTTCCGTTGGAACTCGCAATACCTGTGAAGGTAATTGTTAAAAAAGAGTGATGAAGGCTGTAGGGAGTGTGATACGAATGGCGAATCCTAAGCGCAAGCGAACTTACGAAGAGGATGACGACCTTATCCTGCCGGTAGTAGCGGTAGGTTTACCAACGGAAGAAGACAAGGACGAAACCCCCGGACAAGAACCGGAAGCCGGGCCGGACGAAATGGTTGAGATTGACCTCGAAGCCGGCCTGAGCCTGGAGGATGAGGAACCTTTTGTCTTTGAGCCGGGAGGCGCCGCTTTGTCAGGTGTTGTCGCAGGGCAGCCTTTAACCTCGGTTGAAGAACTGCTTGCCAGGGGCAAAAAGCAGGGTTTTGTTACTCACGACCAGATTCTTCAGGTCGTTCCTGAACCGGAAGCTAATATTCAGCAGATTGAAGAAGTTTACGCCGAATTGCTGGAACAGGGCATTGAAGTGCTAGAAGAATCGCGCGAATTTGCGCCTGTTGATGGCGAGAAGGAAGAGGAAGAAGAAGCCGACCTCGACGCCGCGCTCGATTTCGAGGGCATGAGCATTGACGACCCGGTCCGAATGTACCTGCGCGAGATTGGGCGGGTGCCGTTGCTTTCCGCCCCCCAGGAAGTAAACCTGGCCCAGCGGATGGAGAACGGGGACGAGGAAGCCCGCCGCCACCTGACCGAAGCGAACCTGCGGTTGGTCGTGAGCGTTGCCAAGAAGTATATCGGGCGCGGAATGTCGCTGCTCGACCTTATCCAGGAAGGCAACATCGGCCTTATCCGGGCGGTCGAGAAATTCGATTACCGCAAAGGCTACAAGTTTTCAACTTACGCGACCTGGTGGATTCGCCAGGCCATCACCCGCGCTATCGCCGACCAGGCCCGGACCATTCGTATCCCGGTCCATATGGTTGAGACTATTAACCGCCTGATACGGACCAGCCGCCGCCTGGTGCAGGAACTCGGACGCGACCCCACGTCGGACGAGATTGCCCGCGAGATGGGCCTGCCGCCGGAAAAGGTCCGCGAAATCCAGAAGATTTCCCAGGAGCCGGTTTCCCTTGAAACGCCTATCGGTGAGGAAGAAGACAGCCACCTGGGCGATTTTATCGAGGACCAGAAAGCCCTGGCTCCCGCTGACGCGGCCAGTCACCAGTTGCTAAAAGAGCAGGTCGAAGATGTCCTCGACAGCCTGACCCAGCGCGAACGCCGGGTGCTGCAACTGCGCTTTGGCCTGGACGACGGGCGCAGCCGGACCCTCGAAGAAGTCGGGCGAGAATTCGGGGTGACGCGAGAACGCATCCGGCAAATCGAAGCGAAAGCCTTGCGAAAACTGCGGCATCCGAGCCGCTCGAAAAAACTCAAAGATTATCTCGAATAGTTGTAAAAGAGCCTGCCCCGGTCTGCCCCGGCAGGCTCTTTTTGAAAGCAATGCCTCCACCGTTGAACAATGATGTAGAACGCCGGGTATTTGGGACGCTTTCCCGAGTCCAGTTCGCTTATTGATTTATTTTGAAATTTTTATTTAAGGTTAATTATTTACGATTTTCGCTTTGAACCTGAGAAGTCCCCGGTATACGAGGAAATTAAACTCAAATTATTGTTTCAAACGAAAGTCCTATTATTGAGAAGTGCGAAACTGCAGATTACGTTTCTGAGCTACGTTTAACGTTTCACGCTGTTGTTACAGGAGGTTTTTCTTATCATGGCTTTCAACGACCGTTTTGTACCGCAAGGTCTGACGTTTGATGATGTGTTGTTGGTGCCTTCCGAGTCGACGGTTATGCCCGCCGAAGTGGACCTGACGACCGATTTCGGCGGGGGCATCACCCTGAATATCCCGCTCCTTTCCTCGCCGATGGATACCGTAACCGAATCCCGGCTGGCAATCGCGATTGCCCAGGAAGGCGGCCTCGGTATCATTCACCGCAACCTGACCATCGCCCGCCAGGCCGAAGAAGTAGACAAAGTGAAGCGTTCGGAGTCTGGTATGATCCTGGACCCGATTACCCTGCAGCCGCACAGCCACCTTTCCGAAGCCTTGCGGCTGATGGAAAAATACCACATCAGCGGTATCCCCGTTACCGAGGACGGTAAGCCTTTTGGTAAGCTGGTCGGTATCCTGACCAACCGCGACATTCGCTTTGAAGACGACGAGACGCGCCTTGTCAGCGAACTCATGACCGGCGAAGGCCTCGTAACGGTGCCGATTGGTACAACCCTCGACGAAGCCAAAAAGATTTTGCACCGCCACCGCATCGAGAAACTGCCGATTGTGGACGAGGACGGCAACCTGAAAGGTTTAATCACGGTCAAAGACATTCAGAAACGCATCAAATATCCTAACGCCGCCAAAGACAACCTGGGCCGCTTGCGGGTCGGGGCTGCTATCGGCGTTAGCAAGGACATGCTCGAACGCGTGACCGAACTGGTCCGGCACAACGTGGATGTGCTGGTGATGGACAGTTCACACGGCCATGCCATGGCGGTCCAGCGGGCCGTTTCAAACCTGAAAGAAAAATTCCCCCGGGTGGTCCTGGTAGCCGGGAACGTGGCGACCGGGGCCGGGGCGGAAGCGCTTATCCGGGCCGGGGCCGATGCGGTCCGCATT
>CADDZM010000135.1 GCA_902812345.1 Chloroflexota bacterium
CAGAGGAAAGATTTACCTGTAGCAGACCTGCGAATCTATTTTTAATCTTGACAAATAAAAAGTATTAGTATAAGCTAACTTCTAAGGCGTGAGGGATTGAAATTCGACCTGAACCCTCACAACAGGAAGCCTGGAAATTCACTTAATCAGGGAAAATCTTCTAGCGGAAGTTTTATAGTTTTTCAAAGGTGCTCTTAAATATGGTGACGAATCTAAAGATTTCGCGTGTCTCCTGGTGGAAGCCGCTATTAGGGCTGCTTTTACTGGCCCTATGGATTGGCGGCGCGAGTTTCGCCCTGGCCGACGCTTCGCAGGATAACCTCAAGCAGATAAACGTTCATATAGACAAGGCTCTGGCCGCCGTAAAAGGAAATGATGTTGCGACCGCCAGAACCGAATTTGAGGCTTTTGATGATGCCTGGTTCAACATTGAAGACTCCATCCGGGCCAAATCCAAAGATTTTTATGTCGCCATTGAAGACAGAATGCATTATGTCGAGGATGCCCTCTCCTATAAACCGGTCGTTCCAAAAGACCTCCAGACCGCCCTTGAAAATCTCAACACCGTAAACCAGGCCTTTATCAACGGCGCGGCCACTGTCCCGAATACCGGCGCAACCCCGGCCTCCGGCACGGCGGCAACTGCCGGGGGTGCTACAGAAGCGACCTCCGGTACCCCAACCGTCGCCACGCTACTGAATATTTTAAGTGCCGCCCGCGACCAGCAAGCTAAAGGGGACTGGGACGGGGCCGCGGCAACCATCAAAAATTTCCAGGCTACCTGGCTGGACGTAGAAGGGCAGGTTAAGACCCGGTCGGCGGATGCTTATAAGGACACTGAAAACGACATGGCCCTGGCCTACACCCTGGCAAAACAAAAATCAGCCGACCTGCCCGGTGTGCTTAACCGAATGTCCACCAGGCTCGAACCTTTCGAAAATCCCAACACCTACGGCATTTTTGACGCGACTATCATCCTGCTCCGGGAGGGTTTGGAAGCCCTGCTGGTAGTGGTGGCTTTGCTGGCTTTCCTTAAAAAGTCGGGCAACGAAACCAAACAATCCTGGATCTGGGGCGGCTCGATTGCCGGGCTTGCGGTCAGTATCGGGCTGGGTACCGCGATTCAGTTGCTTTTTAGCAGCGCTATAAATTCCAGCAACCGCGAAATGATTGAAGGCATTACCGGGCTGGTTGCCGCCGTAATGCTGATTTACGTTAGCTACTGGATGCATAACAAGTCCAGCACGGTGGCCTGGCAGAAATACATCCGGGCAAAAAGCAGCAGCGCCCTGGCAAAAGGTAGCTTGTTCGGCCTGGCCGCGCTGTCGTTCCTGGCAATCTTCCGGGAAGGCGCGGAAACCGTTCTTTTCTTCCTGGGCATGGGTTCGGGCATCTCGGCAGCCGACCTTATTTTAGGGCTGGCTTTAGGCGCCGTCCTGCTTGGCATACTGGGCTTTTTGCTGGTCGTGGTGGGCGTGCGTATACCGATGGGGCCGTTCTTCCGGGTCGCCAGCATCCTGGTCTTCTACCTTTGCTTCAAATTTGTGGGTACGGGCGTCCACGCCTTACAGGTGGGCGGCATCCTACCCACTACTACGGCGACTTATTTGCCTGAGAACGGCTTCTTAGGACTGTTCCCGACCTGGGAAACAACTATTGCTCAGCTAGCTTTGCTCCTTTTAGGGGCAGGCCTGGTGCTTTTTAACCATTTCAAGACTGCTAAAGAAGACCCCAAAGCGGCAGCCAAGCCGGTCGAACCCGGGACGGCTTCGGCTGCTACCAAGTAGCGAAAGGGGTTTTTGAGCAACTCGGGGAAACTATCGGGAAGAAGATTTGGATTTGTTTGTGAATTTGGATTTGAGATTTAGCGTTATAACAGATTAGGAGAACTTGAAACGCCATGAATTTATCGGTGAAATCAATCGCCAGGGGCGTACTGGCGACCGGCCTACTAAGCCTGAGCCTGGTCGCGTGCGGCGATAATACGGCTACCGCGCCCGCCGCGGCTACTGCCCCGGTTGTTGCGACAACCGCCGCCACTACCACCGGCGCGGCTGGCACTACTGCGGCGGGCGCGACCACTGCCGCCGGAACCGCCCAGGATGCCACCAAAGCTATCCAGGCTTTAAACGACCTGGGCAAGAACCTGGATGAAACCAGCGCGGCCTTGCAGAAAAATGACCTGGCCGCCGCGAAAGCCGCCTACAAAAAGTTCGATGACGGCTGGGATGATGTCGAGGGATACGTCCAGCAGTTTGACCGTAAACAGTACCAGGCGATTGAAGAAGCCATGACCCCGGTTGGCCGCGAACTGTTGCGCAACGCCAATACCACGGTTGCCACGGTCACGCCTTTGCTCAAAACCCTCTCCGATACCTATAACAATACCATCAAGCAGATGGCGGGGACCGCGCCGGGAGGGACCCGCAGCGCCACCCCTACCACAAAGGCGGCGGCTATCAGCGGCCCTGAGTTGGACGCGGCGACAGCTAAGGTCGACCAGTATCTTAAAGGCAAAGCGGATAAACTGGTAACCAATACCCAGGCTTTTGTGACGGCGGTAAAATCGAAGGATATTGCCGGCGCTAAAGCAGCCTACCAGCAGGCCCGCTTTAATTATGAAGGGGTTGAATTTCTGGCTGAATCTTTCACCGACATGGACGTGGCAATTGACGCCCGGCCCGACGATTTCCCAAAAGGTGAAAATGACCCGACCTGGACCGGCTTCCACCCGCTCGAAAAAGCTATCTGGGCCGACGGCAAGCTCGACGCGAATACCGACAAGCTGGCCGACAAGCTTATAGCCGATGTCACGAAGCTGCGCGACCAGATTAAGAGCATGACCATTAACCCGGCGGGCGCGATTGCCGGGGCAGCGGACCTGATTGAGGAAATTCAGTCCGGCAAAATTACCGGCGAAGAAGAACGCTACAGTCACTCCGATTTCAACGATTTCAAGGCCAACCTGGCAAGCGCCAAATTTGTATACCAGGCTTACGCCCGGTTCGTTAAACAGCGTAATGCGTCCCTGGACGCGGATGTAACCGCCGCTTTTGGTGAGATAGAAACAGCCCTGACGCCTTACTTCTCGGCTGATGGCGTCGCCGTAGATTACTCGAAGCTGAACGATAACGCCCGCAAAGCCCTCGCCCAGAAGGTCGAGGCGCTGGCTGACAGCTTCAGCAAGGTTAATGGAACCCTCGGCCTGAACGCCTAGTTACCGGCCTGGTTAAGTTTTTAAGTAATCGGAGTTTCTGCAATGTCTGAAATAAGCCGGAGAGCGGCCCTTAAAGCGTTAGGACTGGCGACTGCTTCGGCGGTGGCGGGGGGCGCGGTAGCAACTAATGCCTTCCGTCCCCAGGAACAGTCCCAGCCGTCCGCCGCAACCCTCCAGCCAACGGCTAACGTTTCATCTACCGGGACGTTCAGCCCGACCGCAACCCCGGCGACAGCTCCCGCCGTGGAGTTGTATCCATTTGAGGGAGTGTACCAGGCCGGGGTTATTACCGACCCACCCGAAGCGGTGCTGCTGGTTTCACTTCAGGTGCTGGCTACTAAACCCGACGACCTGGTTAAAATTATGCAGATTTTAACCGCACGCAGTCGCGAGATGATGGCCGGGCAAATGGGGGCCGCTGCCGCCGAGGATGCAACCTTCCCGCCGCACAATACCGGCGAACTCGGCTACGACCCGCTCAAAGATGGCCGTCTTTCGGTCATGGTTGGGCTGGGTTCTTCCCTCTTTACCCGGGATGGCAAAGACCGCTTTGGACTGGCTTCCAAAAAGCCTATCGCGCTTAAGCCGATGCCGCGTGACCTTGTCGGGGACCGCCTGGCCGGTAGCACAAGGTTGGACGGTGATATTCTTTTGCAGATTAGCAGTGACCACCCACTCGTAAATTTTCACGCCTTTCGGGACATTTTAAAAAATACCAAAGGCCTGGTCAGCCCGGTCTGGGTCCAGCCCGGCTTCCAGCGTTATTTCCAGAATATGCAGCCCGGCGAAGCTAAAGCCAGGGGTTTACTCGGCTTCAAAGACGGCACTGCAAACCTGGATGTGACAGACGCTGAATTGATGTCAAAACTTATCTGGACCGGCCCGGAAGAACCGGACTGGGCCCAGGGCGGCACCTATGTAGCCGTCCGCGTCATCCGAGAACAGATTGAACGCTGGGACCGCCTGAACCTTTCCCAGCAGGAGGCTTCTATCGGGCGTACCAAAACGACCGGGGCGACCCTGGACACTAAGACCGAAACGGCCTTGCCTGATTACGCCGCCGACCCGGATGGCGTTAAAGTGCCTTTAAACTCGCACGTCCGTAAAGCTAACCCGCGCCTGGGCGAAGAAAGCGACAAACGCCGGATGCTGCGCCGGGGGTTCCTTTATATGAACGGCGTAGATAAAAGCGGCCTCCTGGACGCGGGCTTTTTGTTCCAGGGCTTTTGCCGCAATATCGAGGAACAGTTCGAGTTCGTTAAACGCAACTACATGACCAACCGCCATTTCCCAAAGCAAAATACCGGGGTGCAAGACCTGGACGAATACATTTTCTGTGTCGGCGGCGGCTATTTCTTCGTACCGGCAGGCGTGCAGAAAGAGGACCGCTTCCTGGCCGATGCGCTGCTACTGGGCTAAACGAGCCTTCTAAATCTAAAACTCCTTTGAAGGCCGGACTGGTTTCAAAGGAGTTTTATTTTTAAGTGGAAGTACCTATTCAGCCACCCGGCTTTAAGCTGTGGGAGGGAATAGTTACAAGAGGGGAGTAATTGCCTGCCTGGTGCAACCTCTTTTTTTAAAGAGCCTCTAAATCTTCTTTATACCCTATATTTTAGCCCTTAGCTATGCATTTTTCACGCTTTTGAGGTGATTACAATCACACCCTGGGCGGCCTAAAAATGCTTGCTTTTCTCAGAATGATGACTTAAAATGACTCCAAGTGTGTGTATAAAGTCTGTTTCTCAGACCGGATAGTTGCACCAGTTCAACGTTATTTCAACTTAAAATTAAAAGAACTCCAGGTCGATTGAGGGACCATTTAATGGAACTTATGGTAGAGTCGGGTCCAGATAAAGGCAAAACATTTGAAATTGGACCGGCTATGTTAGTGGCGGGACGCCAGGTCGGGGTAGACATCCTGTTAAACGATGATCAAATTTCTCGCCGCCACGCTTCTTTCGAAGAAGTAAATAATGTTCTATATTTAAACGACCTCGGCTCCGCCAACGGAACCCGCCTGAACGGCCGGACCCTTTCGGCGAACCAGCCCGTTTCGCTTTCGCCGGGAGATAGGGTCCAGATTGGGCGGACGACATTATTAGTCCAGGGCCACCAGGTTGGCGGCGACCCCTTCAAGACCGAGGTGGCCGGGTCATTTCCGCCCCTGCCGCCTATCAGCCAGCCCAGCCCGGCCCCTTCTTATTCCGCTGCACCCGCTGCCTCTTACCAGGAGGAGCCGCAGGGCGGGTATTACCAGAACCCCGGCAACGGCTACAACAGCCCCGCCCAGCCGCAACCCCAGGCTTACGCCCACAGCCCTTACCCGGCGCAGCCCCAGCCGCAACTCCAGGCACAACCACAGCAAGCGTACTACCAGCCGCAACCGGTCGTTCAACCGGCCCCCAAAAAAGGAAACTCGACCCCGATTATTATCGGCGTGCTGGCTATTGTAGTGATAGCCGCGGCGGCTATCGGCGGTATTTTATTTCTAAGCGGCAACAATAAACCGACTGCAACCGCGACCGCCCAGGCTTCGAACCCGTCTACCCCGGTAGCAGGCACCACGCCTGACCCGATCCAGCCTATCAAGCAGGCGGTTATCGGACCGAGCGGCAGTAACGGCTTACCGCCCGCGCCGCCGGAACCGAGTTCGGCCACGCCAACGCCAAATCCAACCACTAAGGCAGGCACGACCGGCGGCACCCAGGCTCTCGGCATCTCCATCACCTATCCGAACGGCTGGAAGACGACTGTGGATGAAAGCAAGAGCGTTATCGAGAGCGATGCCCCGGACGGCATTACTTTTAGCCTGGTCTACCGCCGCTCCGGTCTATCGGGCAGCCCGGTGGAGCGGTTGACGACCTATTTACAGAACATAGAACCCAACCTTACCAACTTTACCCTGACCCAGCAGCCTAAAGCTACTTCGGCGGATAACACGATTGCCGACGCCTATGTTACATTTACGGACAAAGATGGTAAACTACTTCAACGAGATTACATTCTGGCAATTAACAATAAGGCAGGGGATACTTATTTTATCCATTTCTCGACCGAAGATGCATCATTTGATAGTCAGATAAGTACATTCAATACCATCTTACAATCCATCGTTATAAGTTAAGCGATATTGGCGTATTTGCTGAGAGGAAATAATTGCTAAAGCTAGAACCGGCCGCCCTTACCGACGTAGGGCGTAAACGAAGTAATAACCAGGATTACCTGGGTGACCTGATTTTCAAAAGCGGGCGTAAATATGGCCCTGAGAAATTAAATGAACGAGGTCACTTGTTTGCCGTTGCAGACGGTATGGGCGGTTACGCGGGCGGCGAGGTCGCCAGCGAACTGGCTATTACCACTTTGTTTGAGCGCTACTACAATGGCCCGACTTCAGGCGACATCGGCACCGATTTAAGCGACGCAATCAAAGCTGCCAACCTTAAAGTCCATACCGAGGCCAGCGGGAGCGGCCGCCCCCAGATGGGCACCACTCTTACAACCGTCCTGGTAAAAGGCAACAAGGCTATCTTTGGCAATGTCGGGGACAGCCGGACTTATCTTATCCGCCAGGGTCTCGCCGAACGGGTTACCCATGACCATTCCCTGGTCCAGGACCAGATTGACGCCGGGGTTTTAACCCCCGAACAGGCTGAACGCAGCGCCATTAAAAACTTTATTACCAGGGCTATCGGCCACCGCGACGACGTGGAATCCGACCTCTTTGAACGGGAAATTGAGCCGGGCGATGTGCTGTTGCTCTGCTCGGACGGGCTGCACGGCCTGGTTAAAGAGCAGGAGATGGGTACAATTGTCGCCACCGCCGACACCATGCAGGATGCCGCCCGGGAACTTGTGAACATGGCAAACGAACGCGGCGGTCACGATAACATCAGCGTGATGCTTATCAAGGTCGAGGATGTAGGCGAAGCTTTGCCGAACATCCTGAACGGGCGCGAACCGGTCTATAACAACCGCAGCCTTTATAACCAGACCACTGAGCCGCTGGGAGCAGTTAGCGCGTCTTCCGCTACGACAGTTTCGCAGGCTGATCGCGCTACCGTACCCTCGCCGGTCCCGCTAGCAGCGGCGGCCCCGGGGGTCTATTCGCAACCAACCGCCCCGATAACCTCAGTCAGCGAAACTGAAACAAAACGCCGCAGCGGTGGTGGTCGGGGTATAGCGCTGGGTATCATTAGCCTGTTGATTCTTATCGCGCTAGGCGTTATCGGATATGTGCTGCTTTCCGGTTCGGCGGCCCCGGTGGTCCCGGTGGCTACCCCTACCGTTCAAACGGCGGGCAAACCTACCGCTACCCCGACCGTTACGGCCACTCCTTCGGGGACAACGCCGGTTCAAACAACCGTCCCAGCCGTGGCAACAGCAACGCCACCTGCAAACCAGGGAACCACGCTGCAACCAACCACCGTAGCAGGCGCAAGCGGCAGTCTCGCCGGCACGACCCCTACCGCGGGTACGGTGGCAGGTGATAGAAACCCGCGCGGCACCACCGGCCCAACTGAAGATCAATCCAACTCGGCTTCTGCTACTTCTTGCCCTAACACTACGCCAAAAGACGGCATGAAATGCTGGTTCGTCCAAGACCTGACAAAGGTCAATGGCATCCAGGTAAACCTGAAAAACCCTGGAAGCGGTCTGGCTATCAGGCTTCAACCGCCTGACAAAAGCGTGGATACCATTACACTAAGCCCCATAGACGGTAAACTCGGCGCATTTAAGACCTCTACCCTGACCAGGCTTTCCGGCACCCAGTACAGCCTGATTATTTCCAGCGCTGATCCAACTTCAACCGAACTGGAAACATATGGAATTATGTTAACCGGTAACCACGGCGAAGTTTGGACGAATAACGGTGTCGAAGCCCGCCAGGAGAATAGTGTTTTGATATTTGAAGTGAACAACAAAACCACCTGATTCTTATCCGGCAGCAAATAAAAATGTTTTCAAGGGGCGAGAAATTTTCTCGCCTTTTTGTTTGCGCGTTTCTACCCTCTACTGGCACCTGGTACACCAGCGGGTTCTTGCTACGCCCAGAAGTGCAACCTTCAGGTACATCCTTTTGAGAGAGTCACAGCGGCGTTGATAGTCAATGGGGAATGAACCTCACGGACTTGCCCTGCAGCAGTTCGTAAAGAGGCGAACTTCCTTTGAGGATTTTCCTTGTGATAAAAATTTACTTTGCAGGGCCATCGAATAAGATTATGTACTTTCTTTTCGTACTGGGTATAAGGTATTATTTAGGGTAGCAGTTAACCAGAACAGGTACAGGCCAATTCGCTAAAAGAAAAACTTGATAAAAGCGCCAACATTTGAAATCAAATCTTTTCGCAAGCCCCTGCCCGGCGGCAGGTTAGTTCGCCTGATTTGCCTGCTGGGTCTGCTGGCTAACCTTTTCCTGGCGGCTTGCGGCGAAACCTCGGCCACGCCTGCCCCGACACCTTCCGTTATCATCCAGGATTCGAGTAAAATTGATACAACCCTGCGCGACCTGCTGGTAAGCTACCAGTCGGGCGGCATCGCGGCGGCCCGCAACTATGCCAGGGATACCGGCCTGCTGGATAGCCAGGACCGGGTGCGCTTTGGCCTTATGCTGACCGTCCCGGCGGCCGCCCCGGTCATTACCGGGCAAATTCAGAAGATGGGCGGGGAGGTTTATAGCAGTTCCGGCGAACAACTCGCCGTGGCGGTAGACCTGGATAAGCTGACGGCCTATTTCAACCCGTCCGACAAACGTAACTTTCTCCAGGAACTCGCTTCTTTTAAAGAGGTCAAAGAATTAAAACTACTGTTAGCGCCTTCTCTCGCCGGGCCGGACCTGAGCGGCCTTTATGCGCCCGGCGCGGCCCTCAACCAGGGCGTGGCTCTTATCGGGGCAGACCGCTGGCAGAAAGCCGGGTTCAACGGCCAGAACATTAAAATCGGCGTTATTGATGGCGGGTTCGCCGGGTATCGCGGCTACCTGAATGGAGCTTTGCCACCTGCCGGTCAGGTTCAGTTCGAATCGTACCTGCCGGGCCAGAGCGAGGGCAGCGAAAGTCACGGGGTCGCCGTGGCCGAGATTTTACACTCGCTGGCCCCGGAAGCCAGTCTGATTCTTGCGCCTATCGAAGATGAAATCGGGTTCAGCCGGGCGGTACAGTCCTTTATTGAAAAAAAAGTTCAAATTATCCAGATTTCGCTGGGCTGGGGCGGGATTTTTCCGGGCGACGGCACCGGCAAGATGGACGAAATGCTGGACGCGGCCCGGCAGGCCGGGATTCTGCCGGTGGTTTCAACCGGGAACTACGGCCAGTCGCACTATATGGCGACTTTTAACCCGGACGAGAACGGCTTCGAGCGTTTTGACGGCAATAGGATAACCCTCAAATTAAAAGCCCAGGCGGCCTCGGCCTGGGTATCGCTGCGCTGGGAAGAACCGTGGAACACTCCCCAGACCAATCTTGACCTGTACCTGCGCGACTCGTCGCAAAAGCCGCTGGCGAGTTCCCGCAACGAGCAAGGCCAGGGCTTTAGCAAGCCGCCAACCGAGTTGGCCCCGTTTCGGGCGCAACCGGGCCAGGAATATTACATCCAGGTTAAATGGGCCAACCCTGTTAAAGATACGCTGCCGCCCTCGAATTTGCGCTTTCACCTGTTCGCCTACAACGCTACCCTGGAAGAAGCTACCCCGGAAAGCAGCCTGGCGACACCCGCCGACGCTCATGGGGCGCTCAGCGTGGGCGCGACAGGCTGGCAGGACGACAAACTCGAACCCTACAGTTCGCGGGGTCCGACCGGCGACAACCGAGCCAAACCGGACCTGGTGGGGCCGAGCGGTATAACCGGCAGCGTCTTCCAGCAGCCTTTTGAAGGGACCAGCGCGGCGGCGCCCCAGGTTTCCGGTGCGGCAGCCTTGCTCTGGAGCGCCGCGCCTGAACTTACCGCCGACCAGGTCGCGGCCTACCTGCAACGCCATGCCTTTGACCTGGGGACCGCCGGGCCGGACCCGCTTTACGGTTTTGGCCGGGTAAAACTTGGTTCGGAGGAAGCGGCCCGCGAAGGTCTGCCGGGCTTGCTGGGGCCGGTCGCCAACGGCGCGCCTTTTAGCGACGACTTTAGCGCACCCGACAGCGGCCTACCCAATAACAACCTGGCTTTCTATGCCTCACCGGGCGCAACGAGCCAGGGCTACCAGGTGCTAGCCCGGCCCGGCCAGTTGAACTGGAATTCGTACCTCGACCGCTCTTTTGAGGAATTCCGGGCCAGCGTAATTATCCAGCCCGAAGCGGCTTCACCGGCCCTGTTTTACGGGCTGGTCTTCTGGCAGCAAGGCCCGGATGATTACTACACCTGGCTTGTCACTGGGCAGCGTTACGCCCTCTTCAAACGCAGCGGCCTGGCCTGGCGCGCTCTTAGCGATTGGAGCCAGGAAGCGGCCTTGCAGGGCAACGGGCCGGTAAAAGCCGGGCTGGAAGCCACCGGCAGCTATATCAGGTTGAGCCTGGGCGGGAAAATTATTCAAACTATTACTTTCAAGAGTGGGTCAAACGCCACCCCTCCCCGCCAACTGGGGGGTAAGTTCGGCTTTGGAGCAGGGCTTTTCAACCTTGGGCTGGCGGCGGCAGGTGATAGCGGCCCGGCGGTAGCCTTCCGCGATCTCTTTATAACGCCGCTTTCTACCCGGTAGCAGAAAATTTAAGTAACTGGTCAGCCGCCCGGCTTTAAGTTGTGGAGGGAATTATTTTCCCGACCGGTTCGGCCTGCTATCGGGAATTTAATTCCCTCCCACAGGTGAATTGCTACAAAATTAATTGAATATTTAGCGGAAAACGCCTGGGGCGGAACCGGTTGAATCGGAAGCGACCAGTTTGGCGGCTTCTTCCCGGCTTATGACAGGCATATCGCCGGGCGTGCTGTATTTGAGGGCGGCGACAGCCGTACCCCAACGTAGCGCCTGGGCCAACCGCTCCGGCAGGAATTTTTTGTCGTCGTTTCCGTTGAGAAAGCCGTAAAGCAGCCCGGCCGCAAAAGCATCTCCGCCGCCAATCCGGCCCACCTCCGCCGCCGAAAAGACCGGGTGCCGCAAAATCTCGCCGCCGGGAGCGCGGCCCAGCGCGCCTTCTTTACCCAGCGTCAGGACGACAATCGCCTGGGGATACTGGTTTTGCAAAAATTCCAGGACAGCATCGGGGGAAGCGCTGGCGGGCAAGTCGTAAATCAACCGGGCATCTCTTACCGGCGCGATGAGCAAATCGGCAGCCCTGGCGAACGAATCGCACCCGGCCCTGGCCTGTTCCGGCGTCCACAATCTGGCCCGGTAGTTGAGGTCAAAACTAAAAGCCCACCCGGCCTTTTTCGCCAGTTCGAGAGCGTGGAAGGCGGTCGCAGCGGCCAGCGGGCTGACCGCCGGGGTGATGCCGGTCAGGTGCAATACCCGGCCAGTGTCCGGCTTGAAGAAATCGGCTGGAAGGTCGTCGCGCTGCATCCGGCTCAGGGCGCTGTTGGCCCGGTCGTAGACCACGGCGCTGCCGCGCGGAGCCAGCCCTTCTTCCAGAAAGTACAACCCGATGCGGTCCTGGTCGGTCCAGCAGACCCCGGAAGTATCCACGCCGAAACCTCTGAGGGTATTGGCAATCAGGTAACCCAGACCGTTTTTGGTCAGGCGGGAAAGCCAGCTTACTTTCAGGCCTAACCGGGCCAGTCCCACCGATGTATTCGACTCGCTGCCGCCAATTTCTATGTCAAGACTGGTCGCCTGCTCAACCCGGCGCATCTGGGGCGGGGTCAGCCGCAGCATGGTCTCGCCCAGGGTTACTACATCAAAGTGGTCTGCCATTTTCCCTCAAAAGTTTCTTTTCTTTTAAAGTTTTACGAGTCTGGTTGGTTTGCTAATTCTACCCTAAAAATCTCTTGCTCTACAGCAGGCCTGCCGAGGTATCACAGCACTTTAAACTCGAAAGAAAAATATGCTCAAGGTTGAACGTTTTAGACCCGGCCTTTTTTGACCTGCTCGATGTAGGCGGCGGCCTTTTGCCGGATAGCGTCCCAATCCCCGGCGGCTACCAGCTTTTTATCAACCAGATTGCCGCCGACCCCGACCGCTACAGCCCCGTTTTTAACAAATTCAGCCGTGTTATCCAGGCTGACCCCGCCGGTTGGAATCAGTTTAAGGAATGGCAGCGGTTCGCGCAAGTCCTTGAAATAGGCCGGGCCAAAAGCCCTGGCCGGAAAAACTTTGATGGCGCTGGCCCCGGCGTTCCATGCGTTGAGGATTTCGGTAGGCGTGAGCGCGCCCGGCACAATAGGAACTCCGGCCTCGGTGCAGACTTTGATAGTTTCAAAATTCGAAACCGGCGTCACCACAAACTGAGCGCCCGCCGCGATTGCCGCCCGCGCATCGTCAGGCGTCAGGACCGTCCCGGCCCCGATAACCGCTTTCCCGTCTTTAAATTCGGAAAAGGCCGCTTTAACTTCGGTCAAGACCTGTAAAGCCTTGGGGTTGGTCATGGTAAATTCGAGAGAGGTAATCCCGGCGGCGAGTAAAGCCCCGGTCAGGTCTGAAGCCTTGCTCAGGTCGTCCAGGCGAATAACCACCACGACCCCGCCCAACCCGGCAACCCGCATAACTTCTTCTTTAGAAAAAGTCGTCGTATCCATAAATAATTAAACCTTTTGCCATAATTATATTGGCAATTTCTATTCTACCTATTAAAAAATTGCACTTATAACCAGGCGTAAATTTTGTAAAAAGCAGCTTATCGACTTGACAAAAACCGGCCTATAACTTAATATTGTTATATCATTATAATGAATTTTTGTCAACGAAGACTTAAAGCCCTGTGATGTGAAAAATTAAATAAATGACTATTATTAATCCAAACAGTCCGCTGCCGCTTTATGCCCAGGTTAAGGAATCCTTACAGCGCGAAATTGAACAGAATATGCAGCCCGGCCAGAGCCTGCCCATTGAACCGGAACTTGAAAAGCGTTTCGGGGTCAGCCGGGTAACGGTCCGGCGTGCCCTTGAAGAACTGGAGTCGGACGGCCTGATTATCCGCAAGCAGGGCCGGGGAACTTTTGTACGTGAACCAAAAATCGCCCAGGAACTGACCCAGTTGAAGTCGTGGGGCGAGAGTATCCGGCAGAGCGGCCTGGAACCGGAAACGGTCTCCAGCGAGATTGATGTGCTGGAACCGACCCTGGAAATCAGCCAGAGCCTGGCGCTGCTGCCCGGCACAAAACTGGTGCGAGTGCGTCGTTTGCGGTATGCCAGCGGTGGCCCGATTTGCATCATGACCAATTACCTGCCGCAGACGCTCATTCCAAACCTGGAAGAAACCGGCCTGGTCAACGACTCAATCTACCAGACGATGGCCCGCCACAACCTGAGACCGGTCCGGGCTTTTGATAAAGTTGAGGCCCGCCCCGCCACCCCCTGGGAAGCCGAGCAGTTGCAGGTAGCCGTGGATTTCCCGCTGCTGGAAGTAACGCGGCTGGTCTATGACGCAACGGGCAAACCGCTCTACCTGGCGGTTATCACAAATCGTTCGGATAAATATGTCTATACTGTCCAATTTGGAAACCAGCTTCAGGCGCTGCTTACTAAACGGCCTGGTGAACAATAGGCGCCGCCTGAAAGTTAAAAAGCTAGCCCCGGCGGCAGTAAACGAGACTTGGGCTAATACTGATAATGAAAAATAATCACAGGAGTAGTGCTTTACCAGGGGTAGGGAAGCCGCCAAAACACCGTGAAAACTGGCAAACCATCCTGTATGCCGCGTTCATCTCCCAACTGCTCACCATGATAGGGTTCAACTCCTCCATCCCTTTTGTCCCGCTGTTTCTTCAAAAAGACCTCGGCATTACAAATGTGGCCGAAGCCGGGCTGTGGGCCGGGGTGATGGTAACGAGCAGCTTTCTTTCGATGGCGGCGTTTGCGCCTATCTGGGGCGTGCTGGCCGACCGGCACGGCCGTAAGGCCATGGTCTTGCGCTCAATTCTCGGTGGCGCGGTGGTGGTCGGTCTGATGGCTTTTACCGGCAACGTCTGGGTGCTGCTGCTGTTGCGTATCTTCCAGGGTATCCTGACCGGCAGCGTTACGGCTTATGTAACCCTGATTGCCTCGGTAACACCCAAAGAAAAGACCGGCTACGCCCTGGGCCTGATGCAGACTTCGGTCTTCGTGGGCGCGAGTATCGGGCCGCTGGTGGGCGGCGTGCTGGCCGACCTGACCGACTACCGCTTTACCTTTATTATTACTTCGGTAATCCTGGGCCTGGCCGCCCTGATTGTGGTCTTCTTTGTGCAGGAAGAATTTAAGCCTGTTCCGGTGGAGAAAAACCTCCGGCTATTAAGCCTTACGGAACGTTTTAAAGGCGCTTTCTTCGGGAAAGAATTCGTGGCGCTCGTTGTAATTTTGGCCATGGTCCAGCTTGCTTCCAGCATTATCGCCCCGGTTCTGGCCCTTTTTATAAAGGTTTTGAACGGCGGCGGCGAAGGCGTTTCAACCCTGGCCGGGCTTGAACTCGGTATAACGGGGGTGACCAGCGCGTGTTCGGCGGTCCTGTGCGGCCGGTTGAGCGATAAGTACGGCCACCGCCGCATCCTGGTGATAAGTTCGCTGGCAGCGGCTTTGCTCTACTTCCCGCAAGCGGCGGTCGGCAACGTCTGGGAACTGTTAATCTTGCGCGGGTTGATGGGCCTGTGCTTTGGCGGCATTGTCCCGGCAGCCAATGCCCTGATAGCCGACAAAGTTCCCGAAGGTAAGAAAGGTTCAGCCTTTGGCCTGGTCAGCGGCATGTCGTCGCTCGGCTCGGCGGGTGGGCCGCTGCTGGGGTCAGTCATCGCGGCGGTGTTCAGTACCAGGGTCGTTTTCATCCTAACCGCCCTGACGCTGCTGGCGGTCTCATTATGGATTAAGCTGGTTTTGCCCGCGCCCACTGGCGAGGACGAGCCGGAACCCGTGATCGTCAGCCTGACGGCGGTAAGGGACGGCAGCGCCGACCTCTCGCTGACCGTCTCCCCCGCCGCGTGGGACGCGGTGGTCGCCGCCGGTGCGCATGCCGTTCAAATGCCCGGAGCACCGGACTTCATCAAGAACCTGCAGTGCCGGCGCACGACGTTCGAGGCGGCGCTGCGCTCGATCGCGACCGGGTCGATGTGCTCGTCGATTTTTCCCACCATTCGGCGGCCACCCAGCACGCCATTCAGGCGCTTCGTCGGAAGATTTCCCCCGTCATCGGCACCACCGGCC
>CADDZM010000136.1 GCA_902812345.1 Chloroflexota bacterium
TCCCGGCCACTCCCAAATCGGTCGAAACGCCGCCGATGTAGAAAGCCGGGTCAAGCCCGGCCTTTTCAAGCAGGAAAGCAACCAGCCCGGTTGTAGTCGTCTTGCCGTGGGTGCCGGCCACCGCCAGCAGCCGTTTCGGGTTGAGCAACAGGCCAACCATTTCAGCGTTTTGCAGCACCGGCAAATTCTTTCGCCGGGCTTCCTGTATTTCCGGGTTGTTCTCCCCGGCGGCGGCGGTCGTAACCACAACGGTCACGTTTTTAAGGTTCTCGGCCCGCTGGCCCTGGTAAAGCGTGACGCCTTTTTTTGCGAGAGCCTCCGTAGTGCCGGAAAGCTTCAGGTCCGAGCCGGAAAGGGTGTAACCCATATCCACCAGCAGGTCGGCCAGGGCATTTTGACCCGCCCCACCGATACCGAGCAGGTGTATCCGGTCCAGGTTCAGGTCTTCAAGGCGCGTTTTGATTTTAGTTTCGATGTTAAGTCTTTCTGCCATTGGTCAACTAGAGCGACGGGATAACCGCAAAGCGCCAGACCAGGGCCAGGGCTATCGCTATTCCCACCACTTTTAAAAGGTCCAACCGGGTCCGGTTTTTGTCGTCGGTGGTGGTCGGGGGGCGGACCAGGTAGAAAAATATCACGTAAATCGTGACAACTACCAGAAGCCCCACCGGCAACCAGCGTTCCCACCCGCCAAAAGGCCTCCCGGCATCCTCTTTGTGGATGCGTAAATCCGGTAAGTTTAGGCTTGGCAGTTTGAGCGACGCGCCGTCAAGTAGCGTGGTCGTATAGAACTGCCCCAGAAACGGCGACAGCAGCATAAAGCTGTAAGTCAGGAACAGGGCACCTGCCAGGCCGCCTATCAGCGCGCCAAACGGGTCGCGGACCGGTCGCGGCGACAGACTGCCGGAAGTTACACCGTAAGCGATGACCGCCCCGGCAAAGAAAATCATAATCTCAAAAATCGTGAGACCGGTCTTGTCCAGTTTCCAACTGCCCTGCTCGATGTTTACTCTGGTAACGCCCTGGTTGTTGAGTTGGGCAATTACCAGGCTAAAAATCCAGTTATAGATACTGACTACCAGATTTACGATAAAGTCGCGCAGGCCGTATAGGACTATTAAAGTACAGGCAAAAACCATTTCCCGGCGGCGGCCCCGAATATAACCCCGGCGCATGGCTATCAGGATAACCACGAAACAGATGAGGCCCACCACGCTAAAACTTAGAATTGGGGCCACGCCGGTTAGCGTGATAAAGACCAACCAGGCCATCAGGGCCAGGCCAATCAACGAGAGATAAAAAACCATGTCCGCCTCAACTGACCCACCCGTAGCCTGAGCAAATCCCGGTGTCCACTAACCATCTGCCTGCCGCCGACCGTCTAATCCCTGCGGTTGCGCCGGGCTTCGTACATCTTGGCCCAATCGCGCCGGGGCTTTTGCAACTGCGGCTTCTTGAACTCGCCCGAACTACTGTCGCCCTTCGCCACCCGGTCAACCCCGGTCTTGAAACTGAGGTAAGACTGGGTAGCAACAGCCGGGAGATTTTGTGCTTGCTGCACCGGCATAATGGCGGTTTCTTCCAGTTCAATCACCTCGGCCTCGACAATTTGGACTTCCGCTTCCGGCGCTGGCGGCGTCACCAGCGGTTGGGGCTTGAGTTTGGCCCTGGCGGCTTCCTGGGCCTGCCTCCAACGAGCGTCCTTCATCTTGTCTTCTTTCCAGGAAGACATAGTCTTTTGCAATTCGGCGCGCCGTTTTTGCATAAGTTCGCTCTGGCGGCTCACCGGCAACGGCCTGAGCGCCGCCTCGACGACTTCAGGCTCTACAACCACGCGCTCAATCTTTTGAATCTTGCCGGGAGGCACTTCCGGCGGAAGCATCCTGTAAGCCTCGGTCTTTTCCACCTTTTCAGGTTTGGGCTGGTCGCGCTGGTCCTGCCAGCGGCGGAAAGCCCCCAGCAAATCGAACCGTTCTTTTTCGCTCAACCGGTTTTCCCCGGCGGTTTCAGCCTCGTGCAGCTTGCGCTGAGCGGCGGCGCGTTCCCGGTCGGCCATACGCTGTTCGCGGGCAAACTCGCGTTTGCGGCGTTCCTCGGCCCGCAGTTCTTCGGTAACAAGCACCTGGGGGTCGGCCACCTGCTGGCGCGAAACATTCAAAAGAAGGCCCAGACCGGTCATGGTTACGGCCAATGACGTACCGCCGTAGCTGATGAGCGGGAGCGGGATGCCGGTAAACGGTATCAGGTTCGAGATAACCGCGATATTGATAAGAGCCTGGCTGACCACGTAGACGGTTATCCCGGCGGCAATCAGGCGCCCGAAGCCGTCCGGGGCGTGGCTGGCGACCTTTGCGCCGCGCCAGGCTAACGCCAGGAAAAGCCCCAGGACGAGGGTAGCCCCAATCAGGCCAAGTTCTTCGCCCAGGACCGCGAAAATACTATCGGTATAGGCGTTGGGCAGCCACAAAAACTTCTGCTTTCCGTTACCCAGGCCCGCCCCGAAAAGGCCGCCGGAACCGAGCGCCATGAGGTTGCCTGTCGTGTGGTAACCAAGGCCGGTAGGGTCGGCAAAGGGGTCAGTATAGGCTTTCAAACGGGATAGCCGGTAAGAAGCCGTGAACGCGAAGATTGTGAACGCGCCACCTGCCGCGGCGAAACCTACGACCATATGCATGACATTGGCCCCGGCAATAAAGAACATTGCCAGGCCGATACAACCGATTACCAGCGAAGTGCCCAGGTCCGGCTCGCCCATTACCAGGGCAATCATGGCCCCAATAGTTATAGCGAACGGGATAACCCCAACCCAGAAGTTGCTGACTTTCTCACCTTTGCTGGAAAGCCAGTGAGCGGCGTAGAGAATCAAAATCACTTTGGCAATCTCGCTGGGTTGAAACTGGAAGTCGTCGCTGCCGGTAGGGGTCAGCCAGCGTTTGGCGTCGTTGCGGGCCGGGGCGAACTGGGTCGGTAGCACCAGCACCGCCAGGAGCAAACCCATCGCGACTATCATCAGGCCCGTGCTGAAATTGCGCAGCTTGTGGTAGTCCACCAGCGAAGCCGTCACGCAGCCAACCAGGCCTACGCTCAGCCACAGCAGGTGGCGGAACAGGTAGTAGGACGGCGCCTGCCCGTAATATTCGGCTGTCACAAAGCTGGAACTGTAGACCATGACGGTGCCAAGCACCAATAGTAACCCGATGATGGCGATAAGCCCATAATCAGGCCTGCCAATCCGGGATTTTAAACTTTCGATTCTTGACCCGTCTATGCCCAACCCGGGCCAGGCCGGGCGTTTCAATTTAGCCAGATTTGCCATGTGTATTGCCTATCCTACCTTGAAAACTTTCCAGTCAACCCGCTAATGGTATTGCTGTATTACTAAAATTTTACGCGGTCCGAGTCGTTTTAGCCGTTAATTCCCCGACCAGGCGGCGAAACTGTTCGCCCCGGTCGAATTCGTGCAAAAACATTCCGAAACTGGCCGCGCCCGGCGATAAAAGAACGATGTCCCCCGGCCTGGCCGCGGTCCACGCCGCCAGCACCGCTTCCCGGAAGTTGGAGTATGGTCCCTCGGACTCAACCGTTGCAACCGCCTCAATCGCGCTTCGCAAACGAGGGGTTGCCGTGCCTTCCAGGTAAATTATCCGTTTAAGGCGCCCCGCCCCGGCGGAATTTGCCGCCGCCTGGGCCAGCGGCTCAAATTCGAGATTTTTATCAGCCCCGCCCGCAATCAGAACAATTTGGCCCCGGTCCTGCTCAAAAGCTTCGAGCGCGACAACCGTTCCGGCGGGTGAGGTTGCCGTCGTATCATTGTAAAAACGCACGCCGTCCGGTTCGCGGACCAGTTCGAGGCGGTCCGCTACACCCTGGAACCCGGCAAGCCCGACCTCAATAGCTTCTTTCGGACACCCGGCGGCTTTCGCCAGGGCGATAGCGGTCAGGGCGTTGGCCTGGCTGTGACGGCCCGGCATTTTCAAGAGCGAGGCCGGGTAGCTTTCGGTTTGTCCCTCGAAATTCCAGACGAACCTATCGCCTTCCAGGTACGCGCCCGGTAAACCGGTCCGGTCCAGCGAAGTCCAGGCGACTTTGCCGGGTGCATCCAGGCTGAAAGTCTTTACAAGGGGGTCGTTGGCGTTCAAGACGACCGTATCACCGGGCTGCTGCCAGCGGTAGATATTGCGTTTGGCCTCGGCGTAATCGGCCATATCACGGTAACGGTTCAGGTGGTCGGGCGACATATTGGTTACAGCCGCCAGGCGCGGGCTAAGTTTCTGCTCGCCCAGTCCTTCCAACTGCCAGCTTGAAAGTTCAAGGACGACCGGCGTATCCGGCGTTATTCTGGGAAGCGTCGCCAGGGCTGAAACCCGCAAGTTCCCGGCGATAACCGTGTCCGGCCGCCATTCTTTCAAAAGCCTTCCCGCCAGTAAGGTAGTGCTGGTCTTGCCCCGCGTCCCGGTAATGCCGAGCAAGAAATCGGACGGGCAGAGCTTGAAGAAAAGGGTCATTTCCATTTCCAGGCTGGCCCCGGCCTCGCGGGCAATCTGCAAAAAGCGGGACTCCCTCGGCACCGCCGGGTTGCGGATTACTAAATCAGCCTCTCTAAAGTCGCTCTCGCGGTGTTCGCCCAGGACGTATTTAACCGGCAGACCCTTCAGTTTTTCCAGGGTCGGGGCTAAAACCTCGGCTGTCCGCAGGTCAGTCACGGTCACATCCGCGCCCTGCTCGACCAAAAACCGGGCGACACCCAGTCCGCCATCGTGCAGGCCCAGGCCCATCACCAGGGCCTTTTTACCTTTTAATTCCAACCGTCCCTGTTCTTTCAAAGTCTTTCCCAAATATTTCTAGCTGACGGCCCGTACTTTTTCAACGATTTCTTCCAGCCGCGAACCCCGCGACGCTTTAATTAACAGGTAATCGCCCGGTTGCAAATTGGCCTGGAGCCACTCAATCGCCTCGACCTTGCTACCGGCGAAAACAATTTTTTCCGGGGCAAGACCCTGGTGGAGGGCTTCTTCACCCGCCATTGTCGCGAGCGGGCCGACTACAATGAAATGGTCTACTACCTCGGCGGCTTTACGGCCTACCTGGAAATGCGCTTCCTGCTCAAAGTCACCCAGTTCGAGCATATCGCCCAGCACCGCCAGCTTGCGCCCGGTAGGCGAGAGTTTTACATCCTTCAAAAGCTCCAGGGCCGCTACGGTCGAAACCGCGCTGGCGTTGTAGCTGTCGTCAATGATGGTCGAGCCGTTAAGACCGGGCAAAAGCACCAGCCGCACTTGCGCGCCCCGGTCATTCAGACCCTGCTCGATTTCCGGCCAGTCCATCCCGCAGAGCAGCCCGACCGCGATAGCCGCCAGGGCCGTGTAAACACTGTGCCGTCCCAGGAGCGGTAGGGTTAGCGGGCGGGTCTGGCCCTGGTAATGGGCCTTAAAGCGGATACCGTCCAGGCCCAGCCCTTCCACGTCGGAAGCGTAAAGCTCAAAAGAAGGGTCGAAACCGTAATAAAAAACCCGGGCCGGGGTCTGGGCCGCCATTGCCTTTACCCGGAAATCGTCGCCGTTAAGGACCGCTACACCGCCTGCCGAAGCCGCCGGAAGCGATTGGACCAGTTCAGACTTGTTAAGCGCGATATTTTCCAGGCTACCCAGCCGCCCGATGTGGCTGTGGCTGACGTTCAGGACGACCCCGATACGCGGTTGGGCCACTCCACAGAGCCGCCGCAATTCGCCCAGTTCGTACCCCGCGCCCATCTCCACGACTGCAACCTGGTCGCTATCCTGTAGTTTTAGCAGCACCGGCAGGATACTTTGCTCAGTATTGACGCTCTTGGGGGTCTTGAAGACCTGAAAACGCTGCCCCAGGACCGCCGCCATAAGCTCTTTGGTGCTGGTCTTGCCGACGCTGCCCGTAACCCCGATAACCGTCAGGTCCGGGAACAGGTTGCGCCAGTAAGCGGTTAATTTCTGAAAAGCGGCCAGGGTTTCGGCGACTACCACCCAGGCTACAGCCGGGTCTAAACTCGGCTGCTGCCCGGCCCAATCCTGGCGGACCAGGCACCCGGTCGCGCCCCTGGCAACGGCCTCTTTTACAAAGTTGTGACCATCAGTAACTTCGCCGGGCAGGGCTACAAAGAACGTTCCCGGCGTAACTTCCCGGCTGTCGTAAACAAACTTATCAAATGTTAAAGTGCCGGTTTCATTGGTATGAGCGGAAGGGACCGGGCCTTTCGGGTCAGTTGTAGAGATAGCATCTGGCGATATGGGTAAGACGTAAGGCGTGGATTGAGGAGCGGTATTCCCGGCTGCCCGGTTGGCCCATAAAGAGCCGCCCGTCGCCGCTACTATCACCGGTAGGGTTAACTTATTGTCCAATCAAAAAACCTCTTTTGGCAAAAGCCAGACCATTTCTGGCTGCTAAACCGGTCGTTTCAACGAGCCTGACCGGCTGTTCCTGAAAAAAGTAGGCCGATTTTAACAGATAAGAAACCTTCCTGCTAATTTGGGATAAATCGCTTAAGGTGGGATTTATCGCCTTACCACTCAATTATATCGCGTTATTCGGACCCGTCAATAATTTTAAGGCAAATTCAGGCCGTACTTACCGGCTATTTATGTCTACTTAATCAATATATACCGGATTCACCCCTGAACCCGGTATACACCGGCCAGCTAATTTCTCCCCGCCTATCAAAAAGATGAAGCGGGGTTGTCAGGAGAAGGGACAGTTGGCGGGTGTTGTCACTCGCCGGATAAATTTTCATTTGACCGGGTAAACCGTTTTAAGGCCGCTTACCCGGTGCACTGTTACTTGACCGGTTCGGTCGGCGGTATCCGGTAATAGGTAAAGAGTTGCTCGGTAATCGTCTGGACTACCGGCGCGGCCGTATTGCTACCCCAGGGCGTATCTTTTGTCCGGTCGTAACGGACCAGGACAATAAAACGCGGATTATCCGCCGGGGCATAGGCGATGGTTGAGCCAATCGTGAACTGGCTCTCGATGCCGTTATCGTATATCGTGGCCGTACCGGTCTTACCGGCGACCCGGTAGCCTTTAACGTCGGCCAGCCTGGTTTCCCCCTGACGGACCGCGCTGACCAGCATATTAGTGGTCGTTTTGGCGCTCGCTTCGGAAACTACCTGCCGGATAAAGGTCGGCTCGGTCTTTTGAAGAACCTGGCCGTTGCGGGTAATCTGGGAAACCACGTAAGGCTTCATCAGTTTCCCGCCGTTAGCGACCGCCCCAACCGCCGCGACCAGTTGGACCGGCGTGACGGCGACGGCCTGGCCGAAGCTGTTTTCAAGGAAATCGAGCGGGCTCCAGTTCTTATCCTGGTTAGTCCGCATGATACCGGCGCTCTCGTCTTTCAGTTCAATGCCGGTCAGAGAGCCGATGCCAAAGTTTTTAAGGTACTGGTAATACTTGTCCGGCCCAAACTTCTTGGCAATCCACATGGCTCCAACGTTACTTGATTTTTCCAGGGTCTTGACCACGGTCTGGCCCGGGTAGCCCACGCTATCAAAGTTACAAATCCGCTGGCCGTAATCAATCTCGCAGCCCGGCAGGTCGGCGGCGCTGTTAGGTGTTACCACCCCTGTATCAATGCCAATAGCGGCGGTCAGGATTTTAAAGGTACTGCCCGGTTCATACACATCGCTGACCAGCGGGTCGCGGAACAACGCCTGGTCGGTCTTGTTAAAGTCGTTCGGGTTATAGTCCGGGAAGTTAGCGTAAGCCAGGATAGCCCCGGTCTGCGGGTCGGCTACGATAGCCATCGCTTTTTCCGCGCCGTGGTCCTGCATACCCTTCAAGAGTTCGCGCTCGACCATCTTCTGAATCGAACTATCAATCGTCAGGGTAACATTTGCGCCATCCACCGCCGGGGTAAGCTGAACCTGCCCCAGGACAATCGGGTTGCCGTCGCCATCGTGCTGGGCGTAGCGGGAACCGGGCGTTCCTTTTAAGATGTCGTCAAATTTACCTTCGATACCGTAATCGGCGTTGTTTTCGTAATTAACGAAGCCGAGCAGGTTGCTCAACAGGGAGTTGTTAGGGTAAGTCCGGCGCGTCGGCGACTCGATGGTAATACCCAGGATGTCGGCCTGGCGGATTTTCTCGGAGGTATCGAAGCTAACCCCGGCGGCAACCAGTTTGTGATTGCTTTTATCATTGCTGTCATACGTCACCGACTGCAGCAGTTTATCCTTCGGCACATCGGGCAGCAGCGGGGCCAGGATAGCCGCGATTTGTTGGGACTGCTTCTCGGTCAGGTCTTTGGGCGATGCGAAAATGTTATAGACAAAAGTATTCGAAGCCAGCACCAGGCCGTTAGTGTCCATAATCAGGCCGCGGGTAGCCGGGATAGAGGTCGTGTAGACCTGGGTCTTCTGGGCGTATTCGCGGGACTTGTATTTGTCCTGGATTTGGAGCGTAAAAAGCTGGACGAAAATCGCCAGACCAAACAGCGTAATTGCCAGGATGGTAATCCGAATCCGGGTAAAAGGCGATAGATTAAAACTGAACCCTTTGGGGCCGGAGGGCGCGGGCCGGGCAGTTTTAGGCGGCCTGGACGAACCGAACTCGTCGGCGGTACCGCCCAGGAGCGAAACCTGGCGCCGGGCGCGAGGTGGACGGCGGCCTGAACCGGAAGGGGTTCCCTGGGCGCCGGTGCCCTGCAAATCTATAGCCGCTTTGGGGCGGGACGGGGGTTTCTCAAGGGTTTGACTCATGCCTGACTCCTCTACTTACTTTCCAGGTGTGGCAGTGGGCGTGGCTGTAGCCTGCTGCGGCAGCATCTCGACCAGGTCTTTCCACCACTCGGTGGTAGGAGCCAGGTTCGGATTTGTCGAAGCGGGCGGAGTAGAGTCAGGTTGGCTGGCCGGGATTTTGACGTAGATTGTTTTGCTGGCCGGCACCATTCCTAACTTACTTTTAGCTTCATCCTCGATCCGCGATAAACTCTCGTAATCGGCAATCTGGGACTGCAGGCGTTGAGCCGCTATATCCAGTTCGGCCTTTTGCTTTTCCATCCGGGCGATGTCGTAGCCGAGCGAAACCAGCGTACTGGTTTGGCTGAGCCAGACGATAGAGCCAAGACAGATTAACAAAGTTACCAGGAGAAAGCGTGAAAAGAAGCGTACCTGGCCGGTTTTGGAAGTCTTAGTGAGGTTGGATTTTTTCCCACGCGCCCGGTCGGAAGTCTTTACAAGACCCTCGACCAATGCGGTAGCTCTGCCACGCCGCGGCTCTTTTACCTGCATTGCCATCATGTATCCTTAAAAGAGTTATTTAACTTTGCCTCGAACAAGGTGTCCCTGATGGAGCATGGGTCCCTTAAAGTTTTTCCGCCACGCGTAGTTTGGCGCTGCGGCTGCGACGATTCTCGGCCAGTTCGGCTGAATTGGCCTCAAGCGGTTTTTTGGTGATGATAGTTAAACGCCGCTCTTTCGGGAAAGACAGGCCAGGAGGCCCGCCTTCGGGTACAATTTTATCGCTGGCTTCGTGCTGCATGAAGCGTTTGACTACCCGGTCTTCCAGCGAGTGAAAGCTGATAACAGCCAGTCTGCCGCCGGGAGCAAGCACTTCGACCGCCCCGGCTAAGCCTTCGGCCAACCGCTCAAGTTCGTGGTTCACTTCCATCCGCAGCGCCTGGAAAACCCGGGTCGCGGGATGAATGGGGCGTTTGTCGCGCCCGGCGGGCCTGCCGCCCACTTTTGCCAGCAGGCTTGCCAGTTGCCCGGTCGTCTCGAAACGGCGCTGCTTGCGGGCTTCAACGATAGCCCTGGCAAACCGGCGGCCCTGCGGTTCCTCGCCCAGTTCGTAAAAAAGTTTCGCCAGCCGTTCTTCGGGCCAGGCGTTCACAATAATCGCGGCGGTCAGCTTGCCTTGCACCGAGCCGAACCGCATATCCAGCGGGCCGTCACCCTGGAAAGAAAAGCCCCGGCTGGGGTCGTCCAGTTGCATTGACGAAAGCCCCAGGTCAAGGACAACACCCTGGACCGGCACGAAATCTTCCTGCTTCGCCACCTCGGCCAGTTGAGCGAAATTGCTCTGGACCAGCCTCGCCCGGTCGCCAAATTCCTTTAGTCTTTCGGCGGCGATACCCAGGGCAACCGTATCAGCATCCAGCCCAAGTAATCGTCCGGTTGGAGCGGTGGCTTGGAGAATTCCATAGGAATGTCCGCCTGCTCCGAGTGTCCCGTCGATGTAGCGCCCTTGCGGGGTAAGGTTTAAACCGGCAAGTGTTTCTTTGAAAAGTACCGAGTAATGCGGGGCGTTAGCTTCTCCTGCCATCTCACCTTTTCTTTAGCAACCCTGTGTATACAAGATTTAACCGGCCAACCCATAAATTGTTTGCAAACTACGAATTAAATTTAGAGACCCAATTAAACTTAAAAGACCCCTAGTTTTGCTAGCGACTCGGCCATATTGTCAACATTCTGCTCGACGGTATCCTGGGCTTCGTTCCAGGCATCCATGGCCCAGATTTCAATATAGTTATCTACTCCAACTACCATAACCTGGGCATCGTCAGCGCTGATACCGGCGAACTGGCGCAGCCGGGCAGCAATATTGATACGGCCCTGTTTATCCGGCGCTACTTCGGTCGCCTCTGAAAAGAACATGCGGCGGAAGTTCCGCGCGTTCACATCAACCTGGGAAAGCGCGGCCAGCTTATCGGATATTTTCTTAAACTCACTCTCCGGGTACAAAGCCAGACATTTATCGAGCCAGCGCGTAACATACATAACCTCTCCCAACTGCTCGCGAAAGCGAGAGGGGACGGCCATTCGACCTTTCACGTCGATTGTATGTTCATAGCTGCCAATGAACAAGACTTTGTTCTCCAGGATAATTTTAAGACGTTCTTTTAAGCTTTGGTGTGGACCCGTCAACTAAGGCTGTAAGACTACCAGAAAAAGTGTTTTCGCGTGTAGTTATCCCCACAGCGCCCCACTTTTCCCCACTTATAGGGCAATTATACACAATTTCAGGGGATAAGCAATACTTTTGAGGGTTTTTGAACTTTAATAGCGTGGTTTTTTACTAGATTTTTAACAGTTTTATTCACTAATAATCGTCATTAGAAATTTACCTTCCGGTGGAAATGTGGACACCGCTTGCGGTGGATATGTGGAAAATAGTCTACTATTCGTATATTGGCACCTGTTGTGCTATAGCAATTGAAGGCTATTTAAGTTCAAATTAGGTAAAGGTTTGATTATTATAACATAATTTTAATAATCACGGTTTGGTGGAAAACTTTGTGAACAAGCCTGTGTACAGAATTACTGGATAAATAAAGAGGCCGGGAACCCTCTAATGACCGATAACGATACCGCTAAAAGACACTCATTCTGGCTAGTTTTACTGGCCCTTCTTCGCCAGACCGGGGTATATATAGTAGTCGGGCTGGGCGGCGCTCTTCTATTACTGTACCTTTTCGCTGAATTGACCGAGGATTTGTTCCGTAACCAGTTCACCAGCCTGGATGATAACTTTGAATTATGGGTGCATAGTTTCGCCAACCCGGGGTTTGACCTTATTTTTAACTTCTTCACGACCCTGGGCGGCGGTCTGGGTGTTCCACTGCTGACCGGGTTGCCATTCCTTTTCCTTTTGTGGAAGCGGCATTTCTTTTCGGCGATAATGTTACTGCTCGCGGTGCTGGGCGGTCTGCTGATTAACTTCGTCCTGAAACAGCTATTCCAACGCCCCCGCCCTGACCTGTGGGAAAGCGCCTTCGCCCGCCCGACCAGCTTTAGCTTTCCAAGCGGTCACGCCACCGTCTCGCTTTGTTTATTCGGGATGTTGACCTGGATTTTCTTTCACCTGCTCAAAAGCCGGGGGTTAAAGATTTTCCTGGCAGCCCTGATGGCCTTTACCATTTTTATGGTCGGGCTTAGCCGGGTTTACTTTGGCGTCCACTATCCCACCGATGTCATTGGCGGCTATCTTTCAGGCGGTTTCTGGCTGACCCTGCTGATTAGCGGCGACACTATCTTTACTAAGCTGCACCTACCCAGGTCCAGGGATATCCTGCCACCCTTTACCAGAACAGACAGCCAGGTCGGGTCTTAGCGCGTGGCGTAAGCTCTTTTGGTGGCGGCCCGGTGCGCGGCCATTTCGATGCTGTCATCCAGGGGAGCCAATTCCACGTTGCCGTAGCGTCGTTTAAGCGACAGCTGTAGCAGGTGGTCGGCAAAGTGAGGGTTTTTAGGCAGAACCGAACCGTGCAGGTAGCAGCCGAAGACGTTACCCTGGATAGCCCCTTCCTGGCCGTCTTTGGCGTTATTGCCAAAACCCACCACGCTTTTACCCAATGGGCGGGCTTTGGGGCCGAGAAAAGTCTTGCCGCTGTGGTTCTCGAAGGCGACCAGGTTGCCGAACTCGGTTTCAACAATCACGTTGCCGATGCAGCGTTTCTTCCCGGCCACCGTGTAAACATCCAGGACACCGATGCCGGGAATATCCTTGCCCTTGTCGGGCCGGTAGTAGTGGCCCATCAACTGGTAGCCGCCGCAGATGGTCAGAAAGACTGCCCCGTTCGCGGCGGCTTCTTTTAAAGCACGCCCGGTCTCGCCCTGCAAGTCGTCGGCAACGGTGTATTGCTCTTTGTCCTGGCCGCCGCCGAAGAAGTAAAAATCGTATTTATCCGGGTCAACTTTATCCCCGACGGTCAGGCTCGACACATTAACGTCAATGCCCCGCCATTTGGCCCGCTGGGTCATAGTAATAATGTTGCCTCGGTCGCCGTAAATATTCATGAGGTCGTGATAGAGAAAAGCGATTTCCAGCTTCATATAATTAATTATTTCTACTCTTCCCAGAAAGGCACAACCAGGCCTTTCTTTGTCAAAACTTCGCGCAGTTGCAGCATCGCCGTATAGGTAGGCGTGATATAGAGCGTTTCGCCAGGTTCGATATATTCCAGGGCTTTTTCAAGCGAAGCGGCGATATTTTCCTCCCAGCTTATTTTGGACGGCTTAATTCCGGCGTACTTTAGGCGGTTCGCCATATCGGTTGCCCGTAACCCGCCGGTCTGGGCAAAATCAAGCCTTTCGGCCAGGATTTCAAAATCCACATCCCACAGCCAGCTTACATCCCGGCCGTCGGCGTACAGGTCGTTGATTACAATCATCATTTTAAGCCGTTTGACCGGGTCGTTGGTCAACATGCGCAGCACTTCGTTAAAGCCGACCGGGTTTTTGACCAGGGCCAGCAGCAGATACCGGTCGTCACCCAGGGAAACTCGCTCGATGCGGCCAAAGACCGATTTAAACTTCGCCAGCCCTTCTTTTACATGGGCCGGGGCAATTCCGAGGGTGAGCGTGGCCGCCGCTGCGCCCGCCGCGTTGTAGACGTTATAAAGACCGGGTACGCCGACTTTAAGATCGAGCGGACCGTCAGGAGTGTTCAGGACAAATTGGGAGCCGTCCTCGACGCTTAACTCAATCGCTTTAACCACAAAATCGGGGTCGGGCCGGTGAAAGCCGCAGTTCGGGCAGTGGTAATGCCCCATGTGCGAGATATAAATCGCGTCGTAAATGAGGGTCGTCCCGCAGACGATACAGCGGGCCGCGTCCACGGCGTGCGGTAGTTCGGTCAAAGCCAGGGGCGGGTGGTCCAGGCCGAAAAAGACTGTCCTGACGCCTTCCGGGGCGAACCTAGCCAGATAAACCATCGAGGGGTCATCGGCATTCAGGACCAGGGTGGTGCCGGGAACCATCGTTTTGATGGTATTGGCCCATTGTTTGCGGACTGTATCAATTTCGCCGTAGCGGTCGAGTTGGTCGCGGAAAAGGTTATTTATAAGGATGAGTTTCGGCAAAATTTTGGCCTGGGCCTTGGGGAAAGCCGCCTCGTCTACCTCGAAAAGACCCATATCGGCGGCCAGCTTACCGTCCAGCGAGGCCTGGTTGAGCAGGGTCGAGGTCAGGCCTCGCAGCAGGTTCGAACCGCTCCGGTTGTTAGCGACCTTTAACCCGGCGGTTTCCAGGATGGTGCCAAAGAGGCGGGTTGTGGTGGTCTTGCCGTTAGTGCCGATGACCATCGCCGAGCCGCCCGGAAGGCGAGCGGTCAGGTCGCGCAGGATAAAAGGGTCAATCGTGGCGGCAACCAGGCCCGGTAAGGCAGTGCCGCCGCGGCCTGTCCGGTGCATAATCTCTCTTACCGTTTTGCCGGTAGCAATCGCAACAGTTTGTAGCAAAGAAACTTCCCTTTTTAAGACTTTCGCCCACTACACCCGGCTTGAGTTCAGCCTGCTCCAAAAGCCGTAGGTATAGGGCTTAAAAGCGAAAGTCAAACTTTTATATGGTTAGAATTTATGGTATAAAATCCGCCCGCAGTTAGGGCATGTCACCAGTGTCGTGCCGCCTTTAACTTCGCGCTGTTTTGCCATAGGTAGCTCTACCCGGCATTTGCCACACATTTTACCATACATTACTTCAGCAACGGCCACGCCCTGTTTCTGCTGGCGCAATTTTTCGTAGACCGGCACGTCGGGCGGCATGACCATACGCAAATCTTTGGTACGCTGAGATTGTAAAGCGGCCAGTTCCGTTTGAAGTTGGGCCAGTTCCTGGCGGTGTCCCGCCTGACCTTCCGCGACCTCTTTTTCGGTCTGGGCCAGCTTTTCTTTAGCGGATTTCAAATTTGCCTCGGCGTCTTCCAGGAGGAGCATAGCCTCGACAGTCCGGTCGTCGGTTTCTTTTTTGCGCTGGCGGAAAGTTTCAATTTCTTGCTGGGCGGCGGCCATTTCCTTGTTGCCTTTAATCTGGCCTCCGTAAAGCTTCTTTTCCAGGTCATTAGCGTGCTGCTGTTGATTTTGGGCGGTACTTTCAAGTTCTTTTAGCCGGGAGCGGGCCGCCACCAGGGCTGTTTCAGCTTCACTGACAGCCTGATGAGCGGTATCCAGTTGGGAGGTATCGGCCAGTAATTGGTCCAAATAAGAGGACCGGGAAAAATTGGCATCAATCCGAGAGTCAATTTGTTGTAAGTCGTAGAGCGCACTAACACGGCTCATTGAGAATACCTTTCTAGGTTTTGACGTTCAAGCAGGCCGGCGTCATTGGCGGTCCTTAACAAAAACAAGGGTGTCGGGGGTTTCGTTGACCAGGCTCAGAGGCAAGTCTGCCAGGGTGGTAAGTTGAGTCGCCAGGTTGAGGTTAGGCCGGTGAATTACCTCCATTAAAAGGGTTTGCTGGTTGAATTCACTTACAACTAACTCGGCGACCCCCACCAGTTCGCGCAAGATTTTTTCCAGCATTGGCAGGGTATAGCGCCCCTGTAGATTGGTAATAGTAACATAAGTTTGCCGGGTATTCGCCGCATTAGTCAACGGCGGGAACGTCAGAGAAATCGGAAGGTTGATTTCCTGCGGTTCGCGCGACCGTCCGGGCCGGATATTGAG
>CADDZM010000137.1 GCA_902812345.1 Chloroflexota bacterium
TCGACAAACTCGACAAGCGATGCTAAAAAGGCGGAAAGCGCTGATGTCCAGACCATATAATTAAAGCTCCTTTGCCAGACCTTAGTCCTAAACTATGAAAGTTATAAAAGAATGAAAGTTATAAAGAATAATAGCTATATTATATGCTTAAATTTCATAGGTGGGTAAAATATTCACCAGAGGTTTTAAAAATTAAACTCCAATCTATTTTGATAAACCTGGCTTTGCCTTCGCCCGTGATAACAGTTAGGCGAGGTAGACTTATTCCTTCAATAAAGTTATGATAGCTCTAATACCTTACCGGGAAATAAGAAGCTATCTGAACTAGAACACCAGTTAGAGAGGAATTTTTGGAATGTCTGCCCCTACCGCAACCACGAACACTCGCATTACCATCGGTTCAGCCCGCCGTCTAAGGGGTGAAATTACCGTCCCTGGCGATAAGGCCCTCAGCCACCGCGCTGTTATCTTTAACTCGATAGGCGAAGGAACTGCCCGCATCACGAACTTCTTGCCCGGCGAAGACTGCCTGTCCAGCATTGCCTGTATGCGCCAGCTTGGGGTCGAAATTGACCTGGATGAAGTGGCCCGCACTGTGGTTACCCAGAGCAAGGGTCTGCGCGGCCTCCAGGAACCCGCTGACGTGCTGAACGCCGGGAACAGCGGCACCACTATGCGGTTTCTATCCGGTCTATTGAGCGGCTTTCCTTTTCAATCAATCCTTACCGGCGACGCTTCGCTGCGCTCCCGCCCGATGAAACGGGTCATCGAACCGCTAAAGCTGCTGGGGTCGCTTATTTCAGGCCGCCAGAACGATACCCTGGCGCCCCTGGTTATCCGGGGTGGCAACCTTAAAGGCTTTCGCTACGACCTGCCGGTTGCCAGCGCTCAGCTAAAGACCTGCCTGCTTTTAGCGGCGCTTTACGCTGAGGGCGATACTACCCTGGGCGGCCTTATTGAAAGCCGCGACCATACTGAACGTTTCCTGACCGCGATGGGTGCTCCCCTGGAAAAGACGGCCGGAACCCTGGTAATGCACGGCCCAGCGAAACAACTCCAGGCTCTTGACGTGGTAGTGCCAGGCGATATAAGCTCGGCGGCTTTCTGGCTGGTTGCGGCCTCGGCCCATCCCGACGCCGACATCACCTTGCGTAAGGTCGGGGTCAACGAGACCCGCACCGGCATCATTGACGCTTTGCTAGAGATGGGCGCGGATATAACTTTTGAAAATGAAAGCCTGGTTGGAGGTGAACCGGTGGCCGATTTACGGGTCCGGAGCGCCCGGTTGCGGGCGGGGCATATCGGCGGCAGCATCATCCCGCGCCTGGTGGACGAAATTCCAGCCCTGGCTGTAGCGGCGCTCCAGGCCGAAGGGACCAGTGAAGTCCGGGATGCTTCCGAGTTGCGGGTGAAAGAGACCGACCGCATCGCCGCGATTGCTACCGAGTTTGGCCGGTTAGGGGTTCAGGTTGAAACCCGGCCCGATGGCCTTTCTATAACCGGTCCGGTCTCCGGTCTTAAAGGCGGTGCGGTGCAAAGTTACGGCGACCACCGCCTGGCTATGGCCCTGGCGATTGCCGGACTGCTGCTGCCCGCCGGAGAAGCCGTGGAAATCGAGGATTATCACTGCGCCGATGTATCCTATCCTGGCTTCTGGGACGACCTGGCCCGGATTGTTGATTAAAAAATGTAACTATTTAGCCACCCGGCTGAATAATTAAAAATAAAAGGGGAACGTTCTGTATTACAGGTCACGTTCCCCTTTTTGCGTTCCCCGTTTAAAGGTTAACCAAGCTACTGCAACTCTTTGCTGCTGTAGCCAAGCAGACGCCGGGCCACAATGAGGCGGTTAATCTGGCCGGTGCCTTCGTAGAGGTCGTTAATTTTAGCGTCGCGCATCCATTTTTCGGCCAGGTTCTTGCAGGAGTAGCCTTCCGGCCCGAGAATTTCGACCGCTTTCTGGGTAATCCAGGTCACGGCTTCCCCGGCTTTGGCCTTCGACATCGAGGCTTCCATCGAGTTTGAAATCCCGGCATCCATCTGCCAGGCTGCCCGCAATACCAACAGCCAGGCTGCTCTTAGCTGGGCTTCCATACGCAAAACATCCCGTAAAACTGCGCTCTGCTTGTGATAAGGCAAGTCGTACCGGACCGGCACGCCGTTCTTTTCGAGATGTTCTTTAACGTAATCCACCGAGGCGCGGGCAATGCCGATAGCGCTTGCCGCCACCCCTGGCCGGGTAGAGTCAAAGGTTTTCATGGCCCCGGCGAAACCCTTATTACCCTCGCGGGACTGTGAGACTTCCGGGCTGCCCAGGATGTTGTCAAAGGGGATACGGCAGTCGGTGAAGTTTATCGCGGCGGTATCGCTGGCCCGGATACCGTGCTTCTTCTCTAACCGGACCACCTTCATGCCAGGGGTGCCGCTTTCAACCACGAAACTTTTCATCCCGGCCCGCCCCGCTTTCGGGTCAACCGTGGCCCAGACCACAATCAGGCCCGGCGACTGCTCCCCGGCCATGTAACCGCTGGTGACGAAAATCTTTTCACCGTTAAGAATCCATTCTTTGCCGTCCTCGGAAAGTCTGGCCGTGGTCCGAATATTGGCCGTATCGCTACCGGCCTGGGGTTCGGTCATCGCCATCGCGCCCCATTTGGGGTCGCCTTCGCTAAAGCGGCGTAAGAACCGCTCTTTCTGGTCGGGCGTGCCGACCGCTTCGATAGCCGCCCCGCCCAGGCCGCCGCCCGGCGTGCTAAGATACAGCCCGGCGTCGCCCCAGCTAAGCGCCTCGATAGTGTGCATGAGCAGCACATAGCGGTACTTCATCACGCTCTCGCCCGTGCCGGTGTCAACCTCTTTGGCCGGTTTGCCCCGGAAGCCCGCGTTCGCGCCGCTTTTCCACATCACGTTAATGTATTCCCAGGGCCGGTCGTGTTCGTGCTCGTCATATTTGCGAGAGATCGGGCGCATCACCTGGACCGCTACATTGTGAATCAGGTCAACCTGCTTTTGTATCCCGACAGGTGTTTCAAAATCAATCATGGTCCTTCTCCCCTAAATCATTCCCAGGCCGTTAATAAGCACGAAAGCCCGCGCGTTGCGCAGGAAACCTTCGACCGGGTGTTCGCGGATATAGCCGTGCCCGCCCAGGATTTGCACCGAGCGGTCGGCCACCATCAGGGCCATTTCGTCGGCATAGATTTTTGCCAGGGCGCTTTGTGAAAGGCCGTCATTGCCTTTATCCAGGTTCCAGGCCGCTTCCAGCACCATCAGGCGGGCGGCGTCCACTTCCCAGGCCATTTCGGCCAGCATAAAAGCGATAGACTGGAACTGCGCGATGGCCCTACCGAAAGCCTGGCGTTCTTTGGCATAATTCAAGGCATAAGCGTGGGCGGAACGGGCCAGGCCGACTGCCAGACCACCCAGGCCAACCCGGCTATACGATAGTAGCTTCTTAACGTCCGCGCCCTGTTCCCCGCCCAATTTCGCTGAAACGGGAATGGTGCAGTTTTCAAGAATGACCTCGTTGGTTGCCAGGGCGTTCAAGCCCATATTCCGTTCGCGCGGGTTGACAGTGAGGCCAGGCGCGCCTTTTTCAACCAGAAAAGCCTGCGGCTGACCTTCTTCCGTCGCATAAACCAGGATGAGTTCGGCATCCTCGGCCAGAGGTACGATAACTTTGTGGCCGTTAAGTACATAGTTGTTGCCCTGTAAAGTTGCCGTAGTGCGGGGAGTTAAGGGATCGAAGTCCCAGTGACTTTCACCCCAGGCTGCGGTCAGGTGGGGAAACTCATCACCGGCGAGGGCCGGGAGCCAGCGCGCTTTTTGCTCGGCGGTACCGTAAAGCGCCATTGGCAAACCTGCCAGCGCCGGGGTCAGCAGGTGCAGCGCGAAGGACAGGTCGCCCGCCGCCAGTTACTCGGCGTAGAGGGCCGCGCTAACCATCGAGTGGTCTTCGCCCAGGCCGCCAAAGTCTTCGGGTATCCACCCGGCCAGCAGGCCGAGGCTCCAGCCTTCCTGTACCAGGTTCGGCGACAACTGGCGCGATTCGTCGGATTCATGGCGTGTTTTAACTACCCGTTCGTTGACGAAACGCCTGATTGTTTCGACGACCAGGGATTGGTCTTCAGTTGGTTCAAAAGAAATCATACTACCTCGTTGTCTTAATGTTTTCTATTTCCAGGGTAATAAACTCCCCGCGCCTTTTTAGCGGGTCAGGTGTTCCGGCGGGATAACCAGGCTGGCTCCGCGCTCGGTTGGCGTCCATTTTCGTTTGGGGTCGCGCGTCAATAGACCTGCTTCGCGCAAGCCGTCCAGGGCGTTCTCGATTTCTTTGTCGCCGCCCAGCCGCACATTTAGATTTATCAAATCGAAATTGGTCATCTGGCCGGGCCGGCGCTGGATGATAAAGAGTAACCGTTTTTGTAACTTGGTCAGCGGTTTAGGCTGGCCCGGTGAATCTTGATTGAGGCTCATTGTTAACCTCCTTTACCTCGTTAGTAGGTCCGCGGCCAGGGTCATTCCCGAATATAGGCCGGGACTCGCAAAATTTCTTTAAATTATATTCCTATTTTACCTCAAATTAAGAAAAAATGCCGGGACTAAAATAAAAGGCCGGTCCTGATTAACTCAGGACCGGCCTTGCTTTTATTTTAGATTTTCGATTTGGACCGGCTCGATTTGCTCCGCCGGCTCGAAACCAAAGACTTTCGAGAAAAAATAAAGCTGCGCTTCCAGCGACCGCTTGATATTCTCGGAGCGGCGGAAGCCGTGCTGCTCGCCTTCGAAGGGCAGGTACGCCACGGGTAAGCCTTTGGCCCTGACCGCCTCAAACATTTTCTCGGCCTGGTCGGGCGGCACCACTTTATCTTCTAACCCCTGGAACAGGATTAAGGCGCAATTTAAGCCTTCGGTATGGTAAATCGGCGACCGCTCCCGGTAGAGGTCACGCTTTTCCGGATAAGGCCCAACCATGCTATCCAGGTAGCGCGACTCGAACTTATGGGTATCCAGGGCTAACCTTTCGGCGTCACTCACCCCGAAATGGCTGGCTCCTGCCTTGAAGACATCCCGGAAAGTAATCGCGCACAGGGTCGTATAACCTCCCGCGCTGCCGCCTTCTATCGCCAGGCGGCCCGCGTCAACCAGTCCCTTTTGCGCCAGGTATTTTGCCGCGTTCACGCAGTCGTCCACGTCCACCACGCCCCACTGGCCGTTAAGACGCTGCCGGTAAGCCCGGCCGTAACCCGAACTGCCGCCATAATTCACATCCATGACCGCGATACCCCGGCTGGTCCAGAACTGAACTTTCAAATTAAAATCTTTGGGGCTGAACCCGGTCGGCCCGCCGTGGCTGTGGACAAGCAGGGGCGGCAGTTCGCCCTGGGGAGCCGTGAAATCCTTGTTGCGGGGCGCGTAGAAATAGCCGAAAGCGGTCAAGCCGTTTTCGGTCGGAAACTCCACTTCAACCGGGTGCGAGATATAGCCGGGGTCTAATTCAAGCTGGCTGGCCTTTTTCAAAACCTTAAAATCACCCGAATCCAGGTTATAGCGGACAATCGCCCTCAACTGGCTAACAAAGGCCACCCCCATCACAGCGGTATTGCCTCTGAGGTGGATACCGCTAAAGCCGCTAAACGGCGTGTTAAACTCGGTCACTTTGCCTTTCGTAAGGTCCAGGCGCCCCAACCGCCATTCCCCTTTTTCAAAGTAAGTGCATATCAGGCTCTCCGCCGACTCGAAAGTGTAGGTAGTCAGGCCAAAGACCCACTGCGGCACGCCAAACTCGGCTTCCATTGGCAGCAAAGCCTCGGTCTTGCCCCCTTTCCAGCGATATAAGTTCCACCACCCGGTTCGGTCCGAGACAAAGTAGAGCGTGTTATCCGGGGACCAATCCGGCTGGAAGATTGATTCAGAGATACCACCGGCGACCAGTTCTTGCTGGCCCAGGCTGCCATCCGGCTGAAACCGGCTGAACCAGGCTTCGGTGCCGTCCCAGGGCATGTTAGGGTGGTTCCAGGTAAGCCAGGAAAGGTTTTCGCCGCCCGGGCTGACCCTGGGGGTAGCGTAAAAATCGTTGCCGCTTACCAGCACTTTGCCGCCGTCATTATCTTCCAGGCCAACCGCCACAATTGTGTTAACCGCCTCCTGGTCGGATTGCGAATGGTCCTCGCGTACGCAAATAATCCGCTGGCGCGGCTCGTCAAAGACCGGGTCGGCATAGCGAAAACCGCTATCCGCCGGGGTAATCGGGCGGGGCATCTGGCCGGGCTTATGGCGGTAAAGCTGCTGGTCGGTGTAATTTACAAAGAAAACCTCACCCTGGTGGACCATATAAGCTCGCCCGCCGTATTCGTGGACGCGAGTGCGGACATTAAAGGGGGCCGGGGTAACATCGGTTTGCTGCCCGTCCGGGGTAAGCCGGACTACCACGTTGCGACCGCCTTCGGTGGGACGGCTCTCCGACCAGTAAACATCTTCGCCTTCCAGCTCAATTTGACCCAGGCCGATTGCCCCCTGCACGATTAAATCGGCGGTTATCGGGGATTTCCAGGCTCCATAACGGGCCGTTTTAGCTTCTGCCATTACTCTCCTGACTCCTTATGTTATAAAGATTTACTTTTGGGTGCTAATCTACTAAAATCCTTTGCATTGTGTCAATTGGAATGGCCGGAAAAATGTATAATCAAGGCCCAAAACCAGGCTTGAATGGGAAGCATGGCAAAAACGAAACCCGAACCTAACTTAAAATCTACTCCCCAAAGCCCGACAACACCACTCGGCGGCATACCGGCCCCGGCGGTGGTCTCAATTGCCTTGCTTGGCGCGGCAGCTTTTGTCGTTACGGCTGATGTGCGCGTGATAAACCCTTTATTGCCAATTATCGCAACCGAATTTAAAACTGATGTGGGCACTACCGGCATTATTGTGACCTCTTACGCCATCCCCTATGGCCTGTTCCAACTGGTCTACGGCCCGCTCGGCGACCGCTTCGGCAAGCTTAAAATTATGTCGGTAGCCCTGGTCCTTTTCTCCATCGGTACCATTGCCTGCTCTTTCGCCCCATCTCTTTTGTTGTTGAGTTTACTGCGCTTCCTGACCGGGGTAGCGGCGGCGGCCATTATTCCTATGTCGCTGGCCTATATCGGGGATAACTTTTCCTATAAGGAGCGGCAGGTCGCTATCGGCCAGTTCCTGACAGCGGTAGCGCTGGCCCAGATTCTCAGCACCAGCCTGGGTGGTGTCGTGGGCGATTTTCTTAGCTGGCGCGTCCTGTTCTTCTTTTACGGCCTGGTTTCCCTGGTTATCGGCTACGTTTTCTGGCAAACCGCCCGTAAAGTGGTTTCACCTGTTCCGGCTAATCCGGGTGGGAAAATTTCGTTCCGGCCTTATGTAACCCTCCTGGCAAATCCCGCGCCCCGGCTGGTCATTATCGCTGTTTTTATTGAAGGCTTCTTTTTCTTCGGGGCATTTTCTTTCCTGGGGGCTTTCCTGCGCGACCAATACAACCTGCTATACGTAGCAATTGGGTTTATCCTGAGCGGATTTGGCCTGGGCAGTATGATTTATAGCCGTTCGGTCGGCTGGTTGGTGGGGCGGTTTGGCGAAAACGGTCTCATACTAATGGGTGGTAGCCTGATACTGGTCTGCTATTTAATCATCGGGCTAATCCAAGCCTGGCTGCTTTTTATCCCGGTAAACATCTTGCTGGGCCTGGGCTACTATATGATGCACAGCACCTTCCAGACCAAAGCGACCGAGATGGCTCCCGGCAACCGGGGAACGGCTGTTTCCCTTTTTGCTTTCAGCCTGTTCCTGGGGCAGGGTATCGGCGCCGCCGTGCTAGGTACAATAATTGATGGGCCGGGTTATGTAGCAGCCTTCGTTATCGCCGGTAGTGCGTTGGCTCTGCTGGGTTTCTGGTTTGTTCTGGCAAGCCGTCGCTATAACTCGGCCAGGTGAGAAGTTTATAAACTCCTCTACCTGAGGTTATCCTTCACTTAACACCTTAGATTAGCAGTTGGTAAAGTAGTTCCTGCCATATAACCGGTTCACAACGGCAATAAACGCCCCACCCTTTGTCCTTCTGCGCTCCCCCTTGTCATTCCGAGCGCAGTCGAGGAACCTCATAACCAGGGCCACCCGTTCGCGTAGCCAGGCGAACAATATTTAAAACAAGTCCCGGCCTGGATTTAACAGGGGGAATGCAAAGTCAGAGATAGGAAAGGAAAGAAAGAGTTAAAAGAAAAGACCTTTACAGTTAAGATTTTGTTGCCACAAAAACACTGGTCTTCAAGTTAGAGCGGGAATGGCTGGATAGGAGTAAGGACGAGGTAAAACGAGAAGTGCGCTATGGCATCACCAGTTTACCGAAGGAAGTAGCCGGACCGAGGCGGTTAATGGAAATAGCCCGTGAGGAATGGGGCATTGAGAACAGCTTACACTGGGTACGGGATGTGACCTTTAATGAAAACCACTGCCAGGTGCGCCGAGGCGGGGCACCCGAAGTGCTGGCAAGTTTGAACAATATTGTCATAAGTATTTTGCGTTTAGGCGGGGTCAGCAAGGTGGCAAAAGGACAACGGGAGTGGGGCTGGGCTTTCAGCCGGGCTTTACTGACCAAATTTAATCAACCCTGACTTTGCATTCCCCTGACCCCTAGCCGCCTTCCCTCTACCTATTTTGCTTCCACCCGACCAAACCGAATATATGGCTCAACCAACAAGTAAAGCTATTTCTGCCGCTGATGGACGGAAAGTGGGTCAGTTGGCACATCCATCACAAGATCTCCCGGCAACTATTGAGGCAAATTTTCCTAAAAGTTCAGTTGTAGACGAGACTCAAATAAGTTTCTCTTTAGTTAGTGTAGTTCGGTACAAAGGGAGCGGTCATCAAGTTTATGTTTCGGTAGCTAAACCTTCAGCCGCTGCTCTCAGCCAAAATCCTGGGTTAGGCACTCAAAAAATAGACCTTTCAAATGGTGAGACTGGATGGTTTACCGGCAGATTAAATGGTGCCACACCCAATCAAATTGTTATACAGTGCAATGGCTTTCTTATTACCGTGATCACCGATCTAGACTTGGAAAGGCTAAAAAGTCTTGCCGCCGATGTGATTATAAGCTAACGCTGTAAATTCTCTCCAGAATTAAATCGTAAATTATAAGACAGGTTTCCTAACCTTTTCATGAAAGCCAGTGTCTCTTCACATAGGGCTTTAATGAATGCAACTTTAGCTGTAATTTTGGAATTAGAGAGGCTCTCTCATTTAGAGAAAGCCTCTAGTTTTCTATTTAGAATGGAGCACGTTCAACTTTTAACGTTGGTTTACCCGATAGACCCTTCCATTTCGAGGGCAACCAGGCGGTTTAGTTCGAGGGCGTACTCCATCGGCAGTTGCTTCGTCACCGGCTCGATGAACCCGTTCACAACCATTGACATCGCCTCGGCTTCGCTCAGACCCCGGCTCATCATATAGAAGATAGTTTCTTCCGAGACCCGGCCCACCGTCGCTTCGTGCTCAATCAGCACGTCGTTCTGCTGAATCTGCATATTCGGGAAAGTGTCGTTCTTGCTGAACTCGTCCATCAACAGGCCGTCGCAGCGAACCTTGACCTTCGAGCCGTACGCGCCAGGCGCAACCCGGACCAGTCCCCGGAACCCGGCGTGACCGCCGTCTTTCGCGACCGACTTCGCCAGGATGTTCGAAGTGGTGTAAGGCGCGCCGTGAATAACTTTCGCGCCGCCGTCCTTGTGCTGGCCTTTGTTGGCGAAAGCGATGTTCAGGTGGTCGGCCTTCGCGCCTTTACCAATCAGGTAAGAGGCCGGGTAGAGCATCGTAACCTTGCTGCCCATCGAGCCGCCGACCCACTCCATCTTGCCTTCTTCCTCGACCAATGCCCGCTTGGTGTTAAGGTTGTACACGTCGCTGGACCAGTTCTGGACCGTCGTGTAGCGAGCGCGCGCGCCTTTGCGGACGAAGATTTCGACCACGGCGCTATGCAGCGAGTTCGTGCTGTACTGCTGGGCGGTACAACCCTCGATATACTCCGCGTCCGAGCCTTCCTCGACAATCAGCATGGTGTGTTCGAAAGTACCTTCTTCCTTGCCTTCCATGCGGAAGTATGCTTGCAAAGGCAAATTAACTTTGGTGTTCGGTGGAACCCACATGAACGAACCGCCCGACCAGACCGCCCCGTGCAAAGCCGCGAACTTGTTGTCGGTCGGCGGCACGTTGTTGGTCATGAAATGTTTTTTAACAATGTCGGGATATTCTTTGACAGCCGTATCCATGCTGGCAAAGAGGATGCCCTGCTTGGTGTATTCTTCCTTAATGCCCTCATAAACCGTTTCGTTATCGTAAACGGCCACGACCCCGGCCAGGTACTTGCGCTCGGCTTCAGGGATACCCAATTTTTCATAAGTATTTTTGATATCCTGGGGAACATCGTCCCAGGAACGGTTTCTTTTGTAACCGGGCGGGGCATAGAAAGTCAGGTCGTCAAAATTCAGGCCGCTGAGGTCCGGACCCCAGTTCGGCATCGGTTTGGATTCAAAGATTTCATAGCTTTTCAGACGCTTCTGGCGCATCCAGTCCGGCTCTTCTTTTTGCCAGCTCATTTCCTCGACTAGCGCGCGGCTAAGACCCTTGCGAGGCGTCCACAACCGGGTAAGCGGCGTACCGAACGCCGGTTCTACCGCGTCCGCAGACTGCGCAACTTGCTTTTCCTTTTCGATTGTCATTTAATATTGCTCCTCCGGCCTTTTTTCCGCCAGTATTTGCTCTTATCTCTCAAGTAATTAATTACGCAAAACACCTTTAGTCGGTTTCGGCCCAGTCTTCTTCTTCGGCGTTAGCCACTTTGTAGCCGTTCTTTTGCAAGCCGCTCTTGACCGTCCGCAAGGCCAGCCCGGCACATTTAAGCCGGACCGCGCTGTTTATCTCGATGCCGAGTTCGTCAATCAGCTTGTCGCGGGAAATATCGTCCACGTCTTCGTACGAGCGTCCCTGGATTTCATCAATCAGGACCATCGCCGAGGCCCGGCTAATCGCGCAACCGCGCCCGGTGAACCCCACATCCTCGATTTCGCCGTCTTCATTCAACTTTAGCTGGACCTTGAACTTGTCGCCGCAAAGCGGGTTGGAGTCTTCAAAAGTAATATCTGGATTGTGGACCACGTGGCCGCGGGCCTGTTTATCGAAAGCCGCCGCCAGTTCCAGCACATATTCCATTTCAAGGTCGTCTCGTACAGTCTCGCCAGGCATTTTGCCCTCCCCAAAATCAGTTTCTTCTAAGTTTTAATCCCTACTATTTTACTCGGAATTTCTCCTTTTGTCAAAATTTTGGCGAACTAATCGAGGTGGAAAATCTTGCGCGCTTTGTATAGAGCCGCCACCAGCCGGTCCACTTCTTCGGGCGTGTTATAAATATAGAAGCTGGCCCTGGTCGTCGCGGTGGCTTCCAGCAGTTCGATAAGCGGCTGGCAGCAGTGATGCCCGGCCCTTATGGCGATGGCGTCGCGGTCGAGCATGGTCGCCAGGTCGTGCGGGTGAACGTCGCCCAAATTAAACGAGATAATGCCGCCCCGCGTTCGAGCGTCGGTCGGGCCGTAAATCGTCAGGTCGGGGATACCGGCCATCTGTTCAAGGGCGTAAGCGGTCAGTTCGATTTCGTGCTGGCGAACCTTGTCCATGCCAAGCTTCGTCAGGTAGTCCACCGCCGCACCCAGGCCAATTCCCTCGGCGATAGACGGAGTGCCGCCTTCAAACTTCCAGGGCAAATCGTTCCAGGTGCTGCGGGCCAGGGTCACGTCCCGGATCATGTCGCCGCCGGTAATAAAAGGCGGCATTGCTTCCAGGAGTTCGCGCCTTCCCCACAAAACGCCGATGCCGGTCGGCCCCAGCATTTTGTGACCGCTAAAGGCGTAGAAGTCGCAGCCGAGCGCCTGCACATCCACCGGCATATGCGGGGCGCTCTGCGCGCCGTCAATTACGACCACCGCGCCGACTTCTTTAGCCCGTTTGACGATAGCCGCTACCGGGCTGATTGTACCCAGCACGTTCGACATATGGCTGAAAGTGACCAGCTTGGTCTTTTCGTTGACGATAGTGTCCAGGTCGGTCAGGTCAAGCTGCCCATCTTTGGTCATCGGGATAAAGCGCAGTCCGGCGTTTTTCTCGGTGGCCAGGACTTGCCAGGGCACCAGGTTCGAGTGATGCTCGATTACGGTGCTGACAATTTCGTCACCCTCGCGGATATTGGCCCGGCCCCAGCTATAGGCCACCAGATTAAGGCTTTCGGTGGTGTTCCGGGTGAAGATAACCTCGCGGGGCGTGTAAGCGTTGATAAAGCGGGCCACCTTGCGGTGCGCCCCTTCGTAACCGCGGGTAGCTTCTTCCGACCAGCGATAGACCCCCCGGTGAATGTTGGCGTTATACTTGTGGTAATACTCCAGCATGGCGTTGATGACCTGTTCGGGCCGCTGGCTGCTGGCGCCGTTATCCAGGTAGGCCACTTTCTGGCCGTTTTCAAACTCGTCTAGTATGGGAAAATCTTGCCGGATAGCCGCCACATCCAGGCTTTCCGGGGCTATCTCTAAAATTTTATCTCTGGTGTCTATCATATTTTTCTCTCGTCAACTCGTTGAACGAAACAACGTTAAACGTGTTTCTTTAGCCAGCTAAATAACTATAGAATGAAATTTTTGCCTTTTGTTTTCACGTTCAACGATTAACGTTCAACGTTTTACAATCCGGATTCTAGCCTTCGAGCTTGACCAGGATGGACTCGCGCAACCGCTCCCGGACGCTTTCCAGCGGGATACGCTGGATGCCTTCATCGAAGAAACCGGCCACAATCATTTCTTCGGACTCGGTCCAGCTTAAACCCCGGCTTTGCAGATAAAAAATCTGGTCTTTATCTATCATGCCGGTGGTCGCACCGTGAGCGCAGCGCACATCGTTAGCGTCCACGTCCAGGTAGGGCAGAATGTCCGCCTTGCTGGCATCGTTAAGGTACAACGTGTGGACCTGCAAGAAGCTGTCGGTAAACTGGGCTTTTTTAAGAGTGCGAATCCCGCCCCGGAAGCCGAGTTGCGAATCGTCGTTCAGCACCTGCTTGAAGACCGCGTTAGCCGTGGTATGCGGCACGGTATGAAGCTGGCGGAACTGAGTATCGAAATGCTGCTTGTGAATCGGGAAACCCAGCCCGGTTGTTTCAGAGTGCGCGCCTTCGCCTTCCATTACCGATTCAAGGGTCAGCCGGGAAGTATCACCGCCCAGGGTAGCGACAATCCAGCGCTGAATAGCATGGGGGCCGACCATCGAACGCTTGACCGCGATGCTGGTGACGTTCTCGCCGTATTCCTGCGGGTTGTAATACTCGACCACCGAGTTTTCGCCCACAAAAATTTCAGTAACGCCGCTATCAAGGACAAACGCATCCCCGGCCTGTCCGGTGGAAAAATGTTCCTCAATCAGCCGGACGCGGGTGTTAGCCCCGGTCACAATCAGGGTGTGGCTGAAAAGAGCGGCCTGAGCCTGGTCGGTGTAATAAAGGCTGCGGAAAGGGTTTTCTAAAACCACGTTTGCCGGTACGTACAGGAAAACGCCGCCGCTCCAGAAAGCCGCGTGAGCCGCCGTGAAGCGGTCTTCGTCCACCGGCACGCAGCGGGTCATAAAATACTTCTGCACGATTTCAGGGTGCGTTTTGACGGCATCGCTCAGGCTGCTCAACACGACTCCTTTGGAACGGGCTTCTTCCGATAGCTCCAATCGCGCGGTTTCACTATTGTGCTGGACAATAAGCCCGGCCGGAACGTCTTTTGGGTCATCCAGGTCCAGATTTCCCGGCAGGCTGCTGGCCCCGGCGGCTGTAAAAGGCCTAAGCTCATCAAAGTTGAGCGGTTTGAGGACGCTGCTCCACCAACCGCGAATACCCCGGGTCCAGTCGGGTGTCGGCAGGCTCAAGAAAGCGTCCCAACCGGCCCGGCGCTTCTGGCGCAACCAGTCCGGCTCATTATTTTGGACCGAATATTGTTCGGCGGCTTCCCAGGAAAGACCCTGTAACAGGCTAGGCATTAGACCCCAACCTCCTCGCGGGCTTCATCCTGGCTCGACTGAATACCCAGTTCATCCCGGATCCAGCCGTAGCCTTTTTCCTCGATTTCGCGGGAGAGTTCCGGCCCGCCTTCTTTAACGATGTTACCCTGCATCATTACGTGGACATAATCAACATCCAGGAAGCTTAATATACGCTGCTGGTGGGTAATAACCACAATCGCCATATCTTTGCCGCGCAGAGTGTTGACGCCCTCGCCCACGATGCGGATAGCATCAATATCAAGGCCGCTATCGGGTTCGTCCAGGAAGGCTATTTTCGGTTCGAGGATAGCCATCTGCAAAATTTCAAGCCGTTTCTTCTCCCCGCCGCTGAAACCGTCGTTCAGGTAGCGTTTGGTGAATTTCTCGTCCATCTTAAGCATGTTGAGCTTTTCTTTAAGGATAGAGCGAAATTCTTTAGGGGAAATAAGGGTCTGGCGCTGCTTGCGGTCAATATTAGCGCCGTCACCGCCAACCGAAGCCTTTTTAGTCTCGTAAACCGGGCGGTCGCCGACTATATCCAGGTTCTGGGGGCGGACCTGGGGTGCTACATCGCCTTTGCGGCGATTGGTCAGGGCGGTCCGCAGGAAGTTGGTCACGGTAACGCCGGGAACGGCCAGCGGGTTCTGGAAGGCCAGGAAAATACCGCGCCTGGCCCGGCGGTCCGGTGACAAATCATTAATAATCTGGCCCTGGAATTCAATTTCACCGCTGGTGATGGTGTAGCGCGGGTGGCCCATCAGGGCGTTGCTGAGAGTTGATTTGCCGCTGCCGTTCGGTCCCATAATGACGTGGACTTCGCCCGGCTTGACTTGCAGATTGATGCCGTGCAGAATTTCTTTATCTTCTACATTGACATGCAAATCTCTGATAATAAGCTCATTATTATCGGCCATTCTTCTTATCGTCTCCTTAAAATAATCTCAGATGGCCGGGTTCTTCCAGTCCATCTATGCACAAATCGCTTTTCCTACCGGGCCAGTCCAACAAATTTATGGACTTTCCCTTGGGTCTAATTCTAGTTAAAGACCGCCCCCGCTTTAAGCGGTGCGAGGTTGCCGGTTTCGCTTGCCAGTTCGTTAAGTGCGCCGCCCTGCAAAAGGGGCAGGACGCGCCGGGATTGTGGGGCCAGGTCAGCCAGGGTTGTCGAATCGAGCGCCTGGGTAATAGCGTCCCGCACCCGCAGCCACAGGACCGGCGCGGTGCAGACTTCCTCATGGTTACACGGGTCCACGCTGCCGTCCAGGTTG
>CADDZM010000138.1 GCA_902812345.1 Chloroflexota bacterium
ACCAGGGCCAGACTGGCCACTGCCAGGCGCCCATTCATCTTTTTCATTAAATATCATCCTCACATTATTCGTTCAGCAAAATTTGCTTCTATATAATAGATAATCGCCTGTTTAGGGATTAGTTACGGGGGTAACAAACTTCTAATCTGGCACTAACAAAGAGGTAAAAGAAAAAATAGCCCGAATTTCCGGGTCCGGGAAGGGAATACTATCACTATGGTACTATTGTCAGGTGGGAAAAATTAATATATTATCATATATGTAATGTGTTTTAACCGGAACTGCTGATAAGGTTGGGCTCCTCCTGGCGCAATCTGTCGCAACTGGCACTCTGCAGAAAAAATTTAATAATACAAAAATTAAGCCGAGTTTATAGCAACCAGGCCAATCTCTGGCCGTTAATAATTTAGCGAAAGTAATTTTACCGCTTGCTGGATTGCTAACCTAACTTTTTTCCAATAAAAATTTAAACACCAACTTGGCTTAGTTGGAGGTATATTTGTCGTGAAAAAAAACAAATTCAAACCGGAACAATGCCTCACTATAAACCATCAAATGAATAATCAGCCAGCCAACAAATTGACCAACCAGAAAACCGGGGCCGGGTACGGCGAACCGCTATCGGCCTTTTTGCACAGCCGCCGCCAATTTTTAAAAGTAGCCGGGGGCGCGGTGGCCCTGGCGGGCAGTGTAGCCACCCTCCCCCTGGGAGCCTCGGCTGTCCTGGCTGCCAGCGGCGATTTTGTCGTGACCGGCGGCTTCCCGGCCAAAGGCGTCTACCTATCGCCGGTTAAAGCGGTCGGCCAGAGTTACAACGCCGTTGGCAGCTATTGGGAAGTAAACTATGGCGACCCTAATTCGCTCGTATTTGAGATTCGCGGCTCCAAGGACGGCCTGAGCTTTAGCAATTGGATAGATGTTTCAAGGGACAACTTCGAAGGGCCGGACCATATCAGCACGGCGCGCACTTTCGGCCCGCTTCAACCCTTGAACACTGCTTATATCCAGTTCCGGCTGACCATTCCGAGCGGCGTTGCCGTCAAACTGGCCGGGGTTACTTTTATTGACACCGCCGACGGGCCAGCCCTGGCGGAAGTGCCGGTTTCAAATGTGCCAATCGCCTCCGCAACCAAACCTTATATTATCAGCCGGTCCGACTGGGGCGCGAACGAGGCGTGGCGTTACAGCGGCAGTCGCCTCCTCTGGCCGACCGAATACCGCACCATCAAGGCTATTATCATCCATCACAGCGAAACCTCGAACGTCTACAACGCCGACCCCTCGGTGGATGTGCGCAGCATCTACCGCTATCACGCCATTACGCAAGGCTGGGGCGATATCGGCTACAACTTCCTGATTGACTGGAAAGGCAACATTTACGAGGGCCGTTATGGCGGCGATGATGTAGTCGCCGGACACGCCTACCAGTATAATTACGGCAGTATTGGTATTTGCATGATTGGCAGCTTCAAATCGGTTAAACCGACCGAAGCTCAGCTTACTTCGCTTACCCGGCTACTGGCCTGGAAAGCCTATACCAAAAACCTCAACCCGACCGGCAAGGCCTTTTTAATCGACAAAACCGTCAACGTTTTCCTGGGGCACCGCGATGTAATTAATACAACCTGCCCGGGCGACGTGGGCTATTCGGTGCTGCCAACTTTGCGCGCCCAGGTGGCCGGTATCCTCGGCGGGACGGTGGTCACCCCGCCTCCGATGACGCCTACTCCGCCCACAACCCCCGTTCCCGCTTCATATAATGTTGACCTTGTATCGGTGACTTTTACCCCGACAACGGTCAAGCTCGGCGACACGGTAAAAATCGAGGCGGTCGTGAAGAACACCGGCACGGCGACTATTCAAACCCAGAACCCCGCGCCCGGCTTTGTTTACGAGGAAGGGCAGACCTACGAGTCGCTCTCCCTGGACAAAGCTAGCGGCAAATTCCGGCTGGCAATTGATTTTTCGGGCAACTCCGGCATCAGCCATCCCTACCGCTGGGGTCTGGGCAAAACTCTTGCGCCCGGCGCTACGACCACTATTACAGGTTATGTCAAGATGAAAACGGTCCGCCAGGTGGATATGTTCGGCGGAGTCATCCAGGAATATGTTAAATATTTCGAGGATAACATCGGCACGACCCGCATCAAGACCATTACCCCCGGGCCAAACCGCACTACCAAAGTAGCCTCGCGGGAAGCCGACCCCAATATCCGCTACTTCTCGGAGACGGGCCACAATCTCGGCTATGCTTTTCGCACTTACTGGGAAAACAACGGCGGCCTGGCTCAGTTCGGCTATCCGCTGACCGAAGAATTTACCGAGGAGTCGGATACTGAAAAAGGTAAAACCTTCCTGGTGCAATATTTCCAGCGTAACCGCTTTGAGTATCACCCCGAGTTCAAAGGCACCAAAGACGAAGTCTTGCTGGGGCTTTTAGGCGTGAAGCAGACGGCGGGCCGGACCTTCCCGAAAGCCGCCCCGATAAAAGACACGCCCACCAAACTCTACTTCGCGGCTACCGGGCATACCCTGGGCGGCACTTTCTATACCTACTGGAAGACGCACGGCGGCCTGCCAATCTTTGGCTACCCGATTAGCGAGGAATTTCTGGAGAAGAACCCGGACGACGGCAAGACTTATACGGTCCAGTATTTCGAACGCAACCGCTTCGAGTATCACCCCGAGTTCAAAGGCACCAAAGACGAGGTGCTGCTGGGCCTGCTCGGGACGGCCCTCTGCCGGACCAAAGGCTGGCTCTAACCCGTTTGTAAGCATACTCTGATAAAAAGACCGGCCCCATGGCCGGTTTTTCTTTTAAAACTGGTATTGTACATAATTATCACCTCTAAGAGGGAATTATTTTCCCGACTGGTCCGGTCTGGCATCGGGAATACAATTCCCTCCCACAAATTAAAGCCGGGTAAGGTACGCCGTTGTAAAAGCGTGGTTATGACAGGTTAGCCTTAAAATTTAAGGCAAGCTGTTATCAATTAACGGGCCAGAGCCTGTATTGTAAACTCTCATAGTCAAGATTGTTGTAAGTAAGGATATTCAGGCCGCCGGCGGTAAAAGAAGCGTGAAAAATGGTCCTGTAAGCATCTTTTTGAATAGGCTCGACTACCGTGAGGGAAAGCAGTTTCAGATTGGAGGCATCCCACAAACGCATGCCGCCATCCTCGTAAGTTGCAAGAATACTTTTGCCATCAGGGCTGTATGCGGCGTTTAAAAGGGAAGGCACCCCGGCAACAGGCGCACGGGCGAGTTGCTGCCAGTTGGCGGTATCCCACTGGCGTAATTCGCCGTCACCATCGCCGCTCAAAAGAGTCTTGCCGTCAGAGCTAAAAGCTAATAGGGGTCGGCGCTGGCGTTGGACTGGCCGGGATTGCTGTGGCAGTTGATACCGGGGTATTGGTGGCTGCGGGAGCGGTCGGGGTAACGGTCCCAACGGTTGGTGTAACCGCCGGTAAAGGTGAATTGGTGACAGCCGGGGGGCCGCACCCGGCCAGCAAGCTTAATACAAGCAAGATTCCGAGGGTCAGGCCCGATTTTCCCAGACATCGCATAGCTGTCTCCTTCAAAATTTGTCCAAAGTTTACCGGAAGATTTTCCTTTAGAAATAGCGAGCAAGGCAAGTTCGGACTTTGCCTGTTATTGGTATAACGCGGGCAAGCTTTAATAAATAACAGGCCTTGAAATTGAAATATTTTCAAGATTGGGGGCAGATTGTGGATAAGTAATAGCAGCCAAACCGGCGGCTGGAATCTTTGCAAATTCTAATAAAAACGGGATAACTAAAAGCTGAATAAACCGTTATACTAATAACAAGAATGCTTAAGAGCGCGGAAGTAGGATAAGTCTAAAACCAGAGGTGGATTTTGCGGCTGCCAGGAACACGGTTTCTTAAAATTTTGCTCTTTCTTTCCCTGTTGTACCCGGCCCTGTTGCTGGTGATAAATTTGATAAACCTGGCGCTGCCCCGCCAGTCCGGGGTGATGGGCCTCAGCGAGGTTTTCGCGCCTTTTCTGTTTCTGCCGCTGCTGCTGCTAACGCCGTTGCTTTTCGTGCGCGGTTTCACCCTGCTGCGGATAGCGTTGGCCTGCTGCCTTGTGGTAGGCATCCTGCGCTATATGCCGCCCCTGAATTTCTCGCCGCCCCAGGAAACCGCCGCAGTCGAACTGGACCTGATGACCTGGAATGTTTACGCCAAAAATGACCCGCAAAACGTAATCGAATATCTGCGCCAAAAACCGGCCTCGGTGGTGGTCTTGCAGGAAACCGAGGGCCGGTGGCTGGCCGATGACGACACCCTCAAGAAAATCTACCCTTACCAGTTGCGGGCCATGCAGGGCGCGCCGGGCGGCCTGGTGCTGTTGAGCAGCTACCCGATAATTAATTACGACCCCTGGGATTCGCGGAAAGTGGCCTGGGACCCCGGCGCTTTGCTCTGGGCCGAGCTTGAAATAGCTCCCGGCAAGACGGCTATCGTGGCGACGGCCCATCCTGGCTCCCCGGATACAGACAATTGTAAGTGGCCGTTGTGTTTTGAACCGAGCAGCCGCAACAAGAATATAAACGAGATTTTCGGCCATGTAGAGGATGTTTTAGCCCAGAAGAAGCCTCTTATCCTGGCCGGGGACTTTAATACGACCCAGTGGGAACCGACTTACCAGAAGCTAACCGCTACTTTGCAGGATACTTACCTTAGAGCCGGGCTTGGCTGGGGCGCGACCTGGCGGCCTTTTAAACTGGCTGGCAAATTTTCGGTCCTGCGCATAGATTATATCCTGGCAACCCCCGATGTGGCCCCGCTCAAGGTGAACGTGGATTGCACGAAGCGCGGGAGCGACCATTGCATTATGACCGGGCATTACGGGATTCCCTAGCAGCCAACCTGTGGCTGGCCCCTTTTAACGGCTTACTCGATACCGTATTCCAGCCACTTGCGCCCGACCAGCCTTTGAATTTCTTCGGGCCGGGCCGCTTCGTCCTGCCGGGGCAGGTCGAAATTTTCTCCCATCTCGCCGGGCTGCTTGCGGGTAGCGTCAATCCCCACCTTTGAACCAAAACTGCCGCTTAAATCGCCGCTATCAAGCGGCCCCTTCACTACCAGCAAATCGCGTCCGGGGTCAACCAGGGCTAAGACCTGGGCCAGCAGCGTTTCCGGTTGCTGGATAGGACAGTCCGCGTCCACCACCACAATATTTTTCAAGAACTTAAATGCGGGCTGGCCCCACAGGTTATACATTACCCGCTGGGCCTGGCCGGGATAGCTCTTGTGAATCGCCACGATTGCCAGGTTGTAGAAAGCGGCGGGCGCGGGCAGGCTCAGACCGGCTATTTCGGGGGCGGTCTGGCGGAGCAGCGGCAAAAGCAGCCGTTCGGAGCCTTTGACCAGGGCGCTGGCCTCATTGGGCGGCCCGGTCACAACCGGGGTTATCATTAAAGGGTCTTTGCGCGACGTGAGAGCGGTGGGGGTAAACAAAGAGAGCGGGTCGGGCGCGGCGTAAAATCCGTTCCAATGGCTTAACCGGGCCGGGGGAACCTCGGCGGCGGGCGGTTGCTCGATAAAGCCCTCCAGGACCATTTCGGCGGTCGCGGGGACTTCGAGGTCGTTGGTCTTGCCGCGCACCAGTTCCAGGCGGCGGTAGGCCAGCGCCCCGGCCAGCACCAGCGGGTCCAGGTCGGGCAGGAACGGGGCGTTGACGGCGAAATGCAGGGCCGGGTCGCCGCCGGTGACAAACGAAACCTGGCGGCGTTCGCCCGGCTGCAACGCGGGGCCGCTTAAATATAAATTGCCTTCGTGGCGGAGCAGTGAACCGGCGCGGACTTCCATGGGGCCGTCGGGTTGGGGCCGGGTAAAGACCGGGTGGCCGCGCAGGGCCGGGCCGGTATCGTCCGGGCCAATCGTCAAAAAAGGCAGTCCGGCCAGCAGTTCGGGCGTGGACCCGGGCCGCACGATTTCCTGGGCCGGGCCACTGCGGACGCTGCGGGGAGCGTAGCGGGAGAAATGCGAGGTTTCGGCCAGGCGGGCCAGCCGTTCGCCCAGGTCTTGCGGCCCGGCAGGGCGAAGCAGGTTTTGCATGGCCCCTTCCAGGTCGTCAAGCGAGTTAAGGCCAAAACTCCAGGCTAACCGCTGCGGCGTGCCTGAAAGATTGGTCAGGACCGGCAGGCGCGACCCTTTGACATTTTCGAATAGCAAGGCCGGGCCGCCTCCATTCAGGCGAGCGGCCCGGGCCGTTACTTCGGCGATTTCATATTGGGGAGAAACCTCGACGCGCACCCGGCGCAGCTGGCCGCGCTTTTCCACGTAAACCAGCAGGTCGCGCCAGTCCTTAAAGCTGTTCGCCATTGGTTAGCCGCGCAGGAAGTTCTGATACCAGCGCCCGCTATCTTTGACAATCCGGCGCTGGGTCGGGTAATCCACGTAGACGATGCCAAACCGCTTGCTGTAGCCGTAAGCCCACTCAAAGTTATCCAGAAAACTCCAGACGAAATAGCCTTTAACCGGCACGCCCTCGCGGGAAGCTTTAAGGGCCGCCTCAAAATGGTCCCGGATAAAGTTGGTGCGGTCGGGGTCGTGGACGGCGGGTTGGCCCTGGCCTTCTTCCAGGCGGTCGGCAAAAGCCGCGCCGTTCTCGGTAATGAGGATTTTAGCCGGTTTATAGTCGTTGTTAACCAGCTTTAGAAGATTGTAAAAACCTTCGGGATTCACTTCCCAGCCCATTTCGGTGTACTGGGCGCCCTGGACCTGCCGTGTCTTGACTTTCACCGCCGAAAGGTCTTCCACGGCCAGGGCCAGGGTGCGAAAGTAGTAGTTTATGCCCAGGAAATCGAGCGGGGCCGAGATTTTCTCCATGTCACCCGCTTCGATGGGCAGGTACCGCTCAAGCAGGTTGCTGATAGTGGAGGGATAGCGGCCTTTGAAAAGCGGGTCCATAAAGAGGCGGTTGTTAAAGCCGTCCACCAGGATAGCGGCTTCCTGGGCTTGCTGCGAGTCGTCGCCCGGCTCGGCGTAGGTCGTGCTGAGGGTGATGCCGAACTCGGCGTCTTTGCGGCGGTTGTTGGCGCGCAGCACCGGCAGAGCCAGGCCGTGTCCCAACAGCAGGTGATGCGCGGCCCGGACCCCGGCCTCGATGCTGTGTTCGCCGGGAGCGTGGCGGCCTTCGACGTGGCCGATTATGGCTGAAACAGCCGGTTCGTTGAGGGTAATCCAGCCTTTCACCCGGTCGCCCAGTCGACGCGAAACCACGTCGGCGTAATCGGCAAAAGCCTCGGAACTGAGGCGTTCCTTCCAGCCGCCTTTATCCTGCAAAGCCTGGGGCAAGTCCCAGTGGTAGAGGGTGGCGTAAGGTTCAAGGCCGTTGTTGAGCAGTTCCTCAACCAGCCGTTCGTAGAAGTCAAGCCCTTTAGGATTTACTTTGCCCCGGCCTTCCGGCAAGATGCGCGGCCAGCTAATCGAAAAGCGGTAGGAGTTGAAACCAAGCTCGCGCATCAGGGCCACATCCTGCTTATAGCGGTGATAGTGGTCGTCCGCGATGTCGCCGGTATCGCCGTTGTCGGTCTTGCCCGGCGTATGCGAAAAGGTATCCCAGATGCTCAGCCCACGCCCGTCTTCATTGACCGCGCCTTCAATCTGGTAAGCGGCGGTGGCAGTGCCCCAGGCGAAGTCGGCCGGGAAATCGCTGCGGGAAATAGGTTTGCGCTGTTCGTCCATCAGCAAAACTCCTCTGCTTCTTTAAAATTCTCAAAAGTTTCTTAATTCTTCTTAAAGACCACGTTGCCGCCAATGATGGTCAGGAGCGGCTCGAAATCCGGGCCGAAAACGGCAATATCAGCGTCGAAATCTTTTTCCAGGCGGCCTTTGCGGTCCTCGAGGCCGAGCAGGCGGGCCGGGTTGAGGGTCGCCATGTTGACTGCTTCGTGCGGCGGACAGCCCGTAAACTCGACCATGTTCTTCAAAGCGTCGTTCAGGGTCAGAATAGACCCGGCCAGGGTGCCGGAATCAGCCAGCCGCGCCGAATTTTCATCCACGATAACGGCCTGTCCGGCCAGGTCGTAGCGGCCCGGGGCCATCCCCAACCCGGCCATCGCGTCCGTCACCAGAACGACCCGCTGCCACCCTTTGAGGCGGTAAATCAGCCGGACAATCGCCGGGTGCAGGTGGATGCCGTCTACAATCAGGTTAGCCGTAACTTCAGGGCTATCCAGGACCGCCCCTACCAGACCCGGTTGGCGGTGGTGGAGAGGAGGCATGGCGTTAAAAAGATGGGTCGCGCAGGCGGCCCCGGTCTGGAACGCGGCCAGGCCCTGCTCATAGGTCGCGCCGCTATGCCCGGTCGCCACCACGACATCATTTTCTATGGCAAGGCGAATAAGTTCGAGGCTGCCCGGTTCTTCGGGGGCCAGCGTAAAAAATTTCAGGGTGCCGTAAGCCAGCAATTGATGAAGTTCGCCAAACGAAGGTTCGCGGATAAAATTCGGGTCGTGCGCCCCTTTGAAAGCCGGGTTGAGATAGGGGCCTTCCAGGTGCCCCCCGATAACGTGGGCGCCCGGTCTGGTGGGCTGGCGGCGGCGCAGGTAACTTAAGGCCTGGTGATAAGTTTCGAGGGGGGCGGTGATAAAGGTCGGCAGGAAGGCAGTAACACCCCACCGGGGCAGGGCTTCGGCCACCACTTCCACACTTTCGGGCTGGACGGTGAAATCAAGGCCCAGGCCGCCATTTAGTTGCAGGTCAATCAGGCCGGGCGTGATAAGGGCCGGGCCGAAATCGAAATCAACCGGAGCGGCTGTTTCGCCAAAATCAACCCCGGCAATCCGGCCTTCGCGGAGAGCGAGGCGGCCGGGTTTAAAGCCGGAGGGGCTCCAGATATTCCCGCTTAAAACCAGTTCCGGTGCAGACATTTTTAACACTTCCTACAAGTAGTATTTTAAGTTAAAGAGGGTTTATCGGCGCGCTGGTAAGTCAGGGAAGGCTTGAACCCCAGGCGGCCGTAAAAATCAACCAGGGTCGTCCAGTCAATCCGGGCAAACTTGAGACCGTTTTCGTAAAGGTGGCGCATCCCGGCCCCGACCACGCCCAGGCCGGCCCCCAGGCCGCGGATATCCAGGCTAACGCCCAGCGGCCCGATGCCGCCCCACTCGGCCTTATCCCCCAGCCAGAAACGGCCCGGCCCGATTATTTTACCACCGGGGCGGTAACTTAGCAGAAAACCCTGGACTGTGCCCGCCCGGTCTTCGACCAGGGATACATCTTCTATCAGGCCGCCCTGCTCCAGGTAAAGGTTGGTGTCGTAATACCAGCGGCCCGGAAAAGACCGTTTGAGAAAGTCTAAAAGAGCCGTTTCATCACCCGGGCGGCCCTGCCGGAAAGTTACCTCGCGGGCGGCAGCGATAGCCGGTTCGAAAACAGCCGGGTCGAGCGGGCCATCGAGGTCCACTTCCGTCACGCCGAGAGTGTAGCCTTCCGCCTGGAAGAAATTAAGGGCGGCGGCGCTGTGCTTTGGGATGCCCGGGAAATAGTGCCGGAAGTTCTCCCCGGCGTAAAAATGATCCGCGCCGTTCTCGTGCAAATACGCCTCGGTTTCGGTCAGGAGGGTCTGACCCAGACCCTGGCGGCGGTAGTCGGGCCGGACCGCGATGGCGGCAATATGGCCTCGCCCGGTAATCTGGCCGAGGTCGCGGCCTGGATAATTGACGGTATCCCGGAACATTTTAGCCTGGGCAAACCCGGCCAGTTTACCTTGGTTGTCCCGGGCCAGGATTAAATCGGCGGGCCGGAAACTGGGGTCGCTGCGGGTGTTTTGCAGCCAGAGGCCTTCGGTAAGTTGAAATTCAGGGCCGAACGAGGCGTTCCACAGTTCCAAAATTTCCCCCTCCGGCAGGGGAACGCCGGGTACGGCGTGGTCAATCTCAAAGTCCATAAAGTTTTACCTGTTCCACCTGTACCGGCAACCGGCCGGTGATAGCAATCTCACCAAACAAAGCTCTTACCAGCGCCCGGACACTGGCCGGGGGGTCGCCGTAGATGGCTAACCGGGCCGGGGCAGTGGGCGCAAGGCTTAAATCGTAGGGGTCGCGGGCCGCTACGACCACGGCGCGAGGTTGCGTTTCCAACAACTTTTGTAAAAGGGCGGCCTGGGCCGGTTCGCGGAGAGCGTTTCGCAGCACTATCAGGAGCAGGCTGGAATTCCGGGCGGCGGCCAGCAAACCGGCCTCGTTTTCAGGGTGGGAGGCCGGGGTCGCCAGAAAAACTACTTCCGGCCAGCGTTCGCCTAATAATTCCCTCAAAAGGACCCCGGCCTGTCGGCCTTCTTCGACCTGGGAGGCAACCGGCAACTCGAAATCAATCACGACCGGGCGGGTTTCCTGGGCCGAAAGCGGCAGGAGCGAAGCCAGGCCAAGCGATGTAACGCTGCGGTTGGCTATCCCGGCCAGCGTCGTGGCATCCCGCCTTTCGTGGTCAGGGTCGGCGGCCAGCGGCGGCAGGGCGAAGCGTTCTTTGAGGGCCATAATCCGGGCCAGGGGTCCATCCAGGTCGAGTTCGTCCGCCCGCTCGACAATGCGCTCGAAACAGGCCCGCTGGACCTCGTAAGAGCCGAGCGGCAGGGCAATATCCGCCCCGGCCAGGAGGGTCATCACGCTGGCGTCGGGCCTGGGGTAGTATTTCGCGATAGCGTCCATATTCAGGGCGTCACTAAAGACCACGCCCGTAAAACCAAGTTCCTCGCGCAAAAGAGCGGTTAAAAACAGGGGGCTGAGGGTGGCGGGGAGGTTGGAAGGCTCGATTTGCGGGTATAAAATGTGGGCGCTCATCAGGGCCGGGACCCCGGCAGCAAAAGCAGCCCGGAACGGCGCGAGTTCGTACCGGTCGAGGTGCGCCCGGTCGTGCTGGACCACCGGCAGGCCGAGGTGGCTGTCTACCGCCGTATCGCCGTGACCGGGGAAATGCTTGACGCAGGGCGCGACCCCTTCGGACAGGTACCCCCGAACAGCGATGGCGACCCGTTGCCCGACCAGTTCCGGGTCGGTGCCAAAGGAGCGCGTGCCGATGGAGGGGTTAGCCGGGTTATTGTTGAGGTCGGCGACCGGGGCGAGGTCCACGTTAAAGCCGAGTTTGCGAAGCCGCCGGGCAACAATCCGGGCCGCCCTCCCGATAGCGTCACCCCCGGCGGCGGCCTGGGCCATCTGGCTCGGGGCAATCCAGTCCTGGCCGTCGGCGGGCATCCGGCTAACCCGCCCGCCTTCCTCGTCCACGCTGATAAGCAGGGGCGGCAGTCCGTGGCGGGCCGCGAAGTCCTGCAAATCGCGGTTTAGTTGCGTAACCTGGGCCACCCCGGTGATATTGCGGCCAAACAAACAGACGCCGCCCGCCCGCACATCGAGCAGGAATTGGGCCGTTTCCTCGGTAAGCTCCGGCCCGTCCAGGGCCAGCATCAGGCGCTGCCCGGCTTTATCAGGTAGATTCACAAAGGTTCCTTTCGTTGAACCAGTGTTTAGTGATTAGTGTTTAGTGTTTAGTTTTGTAATTATTCAGCCACCCGGCTTTAAGTTGTGGGAGGGAATTGTATTCCCGATTGGGGTGGGTCGGGAATACAATTCCCTCCCACAAATATAACTCCCTCCGGTTCAACGTTCAACCTTCAACGCCCTGCCGCCTTACCGTTTCGTTAACGCCCGGGCGGCGGTCAGGGCCGGGTCTTCCACCCGCACAATCTCGCCAATGCTCATCATACCGTGCAGCCGTTTGACCAGGCCGTCCAGAAAGCCGGGTGAATGCAAAATCAGGCCGCCGGTAATGGCAAGGCCGGGCGGGCTATCGAAAAAAAGGTTTTTGTCGCAGGCTTTGAGGGCCAGGGCCAGTTCGTTGATAGCGTTGCGGATTAAAAGCCGCGCTACATCGTCGCCGCTCTCGGCGGCCTGAAAGACCAGGCGGGCCAGCCGGGCGATTTTAGTATTGTCCACGCCTTCGCCGCTGCCGTAAACCTCGCCAATAAAATTGAAGGGGCTGCTCAGGTTCCATTCTTTAAGGATTAAATCAAGCAACAAGGTTTTAGGGCCGCGCCCGTCCGCCGCTTTAACCGAGGCCATAAGAGCTTCCCGGCCAAACCATAGGCCGCTGCCCTCGTCACCGAAGAAATGGCCCCAACCCCCCGAGCGGGTCTTTTTGCCGCGACCGTCCCGGCCAAAAGCAATCGAGCCGGTGCCGCAAATCAGGCCGAGGCCGGTATGTTGGGGCAGGGCGTAGAGGATAAGCTCGAAATCGCCGACAAGTTCCAGGTGGCGGGCCAGGGGGATGTGCCGGGCAAGGGCTTGCTGCCAGGCGGCCTGGTCCTGGGGCCGGTCAATCCCGGCCACGCCGATAAGGACGAAATCGGGCAGTTGGTCCTGATGGGCGGCCTCCAGGGCTGATTGAATGGCAAGTTGGACGTTTGTGTTAGCGAGATCCAGGCCGATGGCCTGGTAATTAGAAGCCCCGGCGATACCCCGGCCAAGTTCGCGGCCCTGTTCGTCCACTACCACCGCGCTGGTTTTGCTGCCGCCGCCGTCAACTCCGACAAAAATCTGTGCCATGTGCCTTCCGTTTCCTTCTCGCATTTCCTTTTAGCGTTCCTCTTTTTTGGATCAAGTAATGAAGCACTACTCCAACGACGCTTTTCGGCCCTGCATTCAACGTTTAAGGTTCAACGACTTTGCCTTCTCTCTATATTTTACTTGCGCAGTAAATACACCGCCCACAAAATAAAGGCTCCGCCCACGAGCTTGACCGGGCTGGCCGCTTCGCCCAGGATAATTATGCCCAGGAAGACCGCCGTAGCCGGTTCGGACGTTACCAGGATAGAGGCCCGGCTTGGCCCAACTTTTGGCAGGCCAATCAGGTAGAAGGTCCAGGCCAGACTGGTGAGCAGGCCGATAAAAAAGCAGCACAGCCAGCCAACCCAGCCCATGTTAAAAGCGAACCCGCCGCCCACGATACCCATATCAAGGCCGATTTGACCCAGAGCGCACCACAACACATAAAAAGAAGCCATCGCGGGCAGGCTGTAGGCCGAGGCCACTACTCCCGGCACGTCCTTACCGAGCCGAGCGCTTAACAAAATGTAGCCGGCTGTGACGAAAGCCGAGATAAAAGCCATCAGTACGCCGAAGCCGTTCAGGTCAACACCGCCGGAGAGCGTTTTCACCGGGTCAACGGTCAGGATACAGCCGCCGACCGCCAGCAGCAGCGCGATAGCCTTGCGCCGGGTGAATTTCTCCTTGAAAAAGATAACCGCGCCCACGACCACCAGGGCCGGGAAGATGTAAGCAATCAGGATGGCCGTGCCGACCTGGATGTACATCAAGGACACGTAATATGTCACCGAACTGGAGACAAAGACTACTCCCAGCAGGCTCAGTTCGGCCACCTTGCGAAGAGACAAACGCAGCGGCGGGCGGAGAAAGGCGATTATCAGCCAGACGACCACCAGGGCAATAACCGAGCGAATGGTGAGCAGGGTAATGGCGTTGCCGCCGTTGGCGTAGACGTATTTGCCGATAATGGCCTGGGAGCCGTAGCTAACGCCGGTCAGGACTACTATGATGACCGCCCATAAATCGGTCAGGCGGGGTTTTATGGTTGGAGCAGTTACGGTTGAGTTGAGAGCCTCTACCTCAGGAGTCATTTAGGCCTGTTTTCTAATAAAGTCCGTTTGAGTTTTTATTTATGTAAACTTAGCTTTGAATAGCTTTACGGACGAAGCCGCCCGCTTTTTCAAGCCGTTTCCGGGCTTCTTCGGGCGTAACCCCGGCCAGCAGGGCCACGATAGCGGTGCGAGTCTCGCCGCCGCTCGCTTCAAGCATCTCCATCGCTGCCGGTTCGTCCTGCCCGGTGGCCTCGGCCACTATCCGGGCCGCACGCCGCCGCAGTTTGGCGTTGGTCGGGCGCATATCTACCATCAGGTTGCCGTAAGTCTTGCCGAGCCGGACCATTGTAGCAGTACTGAGCATATTTAGCACCATTTTTTGAGCTGTACCGGCCTTGAGGCGGGTCGAACCGGCCAGCACTTCCGGCCCGCTCACGGGCGCAATCGTGATGTCCGCAACCTCTTCCAGGGCGGACGGACTGTTGCAGGTCACGGCTATCGCAGCCGCGCCGACCTCACGAGCATACTGCAAAGCCCCGATGACATAAGGGGTGCGCCCGCTGGCGGCAAGGCCCACCAGGGCGTCTTTATCGCTCAGGCCGATGGCGGCGGCGGCTTTGCGGCCCAGTTCCGGGTCGTCCTCGGCGGCTTCGGCGGCGTTCACCATGGCGTTAGGGCCACCGGCAATCAGGCCCAGCACCTGGTCGGGCGAGGTGTTGAAGGTAGGCGGGCATTCGGCGGCGTCAAGAACGCCCAGGCGGCCGCTGGTCCCGGCGCCCATATATATCAGGCGGCCGCCCTGCTGGAGCCGCCCGGTTATAACCTCGACGGCCCGGGCAATCTGGGGCAGGGTCTGGCGGACCGCCCCGGCCACTTTAGCGTCCTCGTCATTCATAAGTTCAACAATCTGGGAAGCAGACAACTGGTCGAGGTTGCGGCTGGCCGGGTTGGAAGCTTCGGTCGCCAGGCTGACCGTATCTACCGCTTCCAGCCTGGGCTGCTTCAGCCTGGGCTGCTTCAGCCTGGGCTGTTCGAGGCGGGGTTGGTTGGCCGCAGCTTCAAGTGGGGCATCGTTTGCCATTGGGTATTCTCCTTGGTGTCTGGGTCTGAAGGGCCGGTAGCGGGCGAAAAAGGTTCCATTACCGGGCCGAATTTTTGAAGCAGCGGGGCAAAGTTCAGGCCGGGCGCGATTTTACCCAGCAAAGTTGAGCGAGAAGCCCCGGTGCTGCCCGGCAGGTTGGCCGGGCGGTTGCGTAACAGTTCATAGCCGAGCAGGGCGAAGCAGACCGCTTCTTTGGCCGAGGCCGGCACGCCGAACCGGTCGTGATGCAGCACCTCCACGCCCGGCAGCCACTCGCCCAACATTTCCATAAGCACCGGGTTGTACGCTCCGCCGCCGCTGACGATTAGCTCGTCCAGTTTTGCTACCGGGCTAAATCTTTTTATAGAAGTGGCGATACTTTTGGCGGTAAAAGCGGTCAGGGTCGCCAGGGTGTCTTCCGGGGAAAGGCCGAAGGCGCGGGCGCGTTCGACCAGTTGGCGGGCGAAAGCGTCGCCAAAAACTTCCCGGCCGGTGCTTTTTGGCAGGTCGGCCTGGATATAGG
>CADDZM010000139.1 GCA_902812345.1 Chloroflexota bacterium
GCTTTAAGCCGCCAAACCATGCCCCACGCGGTTACTTTCAGCCGGGTGCTAGGTGACAAGTTAAACTGTATGGAGTTGGAAGAACTTACCGGGGAATTTTTCAAAGGTCAAATTGGCCCTCAAGTACCTGAGCGAGGCACTTTGACCCTCAGTATTGATGGTAAAACTTTAAGAGGCACTATCCCCACCGGCCATAGGCAGGGAGTGCATTTGATGGCGGCCAATCTGCCCAGGCAAGGTGTAGTCATAGCCCAAATTGAAGTAGGCGCTAAAACCAATGAAATAACGACCGCCCCTAAACTGTTGAAGATGGTGAATTTGAATGGGGTAGTAGTTACTGGCGATGCTATGCAAGCTCAAAGACAATTAAGTGGGCAGATTGTAAGAGATGGTGGCGACTATTTATGGCTGGTTAAGGCCAATCAGGCGGGCTTACCAGGTGAGATTGAACAGCTAATTGAACCCATCAAGGGGGTGTTGGCTTCAGCGAACCACCGCTGCAAATAGAGCAGCACCAAACATACGACCAGGGACACGGGCGAGTAGAAAAAGAGAGTATTTGGGCAGGGGTTATGCGCTTGAAATAGAAATGCCAAAGAAAGGCAAAGTTCACTGGAATTACAAAAGTTAGGGAGTATTAAGCGGCTAATCTTCCAGAGGATACTCTTACCGTGCAAAACCCCTTCGCAACTTCAGCCCTCGCTTGCGCAAACTTCACTAGCTCTCCTGTAGGCTGGCTCCTTTTTTTACCTGACCCTCCAGCAGGTCACTTTTAGGATGTGGATAACTATGTGCAAAAGCATGTGGAAAGATAGTGGATAGAATCTATTGACTCAAGTCTAAATCTTTAGTACCATAAGGAGGTCAGAGTTGTTGAAGTGAACCAAAGTACGTTTTCAACAAAGGTTCGCAAGAGCTTTAGTTGATTTGGTCTTCATCGCAAGATGTGACCTTTCGTACAAGAATTCATTTCTATATGCAGCATTGACTGAAAAATCCGAGAAGCCGCAAGGTTTGTCGGATTTTTTCATTTCATAACCTTCTCTCTTTATCCTTATTCCATTCAATTAGCCAAATCTAAAAATTGTTATGTATTATGTATAATGAAGTATAGCTTTTTACTCTCTACTTTAAATATATCAGATTTACGAGGATTCAATGGCGGTTCCTTCTCATACTGAACTTTTTAATCCTACTTTACAAGCAATTAAAAAATTGGGTGACTCAGCCTCAAATGCTGAATTAAATGAAGAAGTTATTCGTAACCTTAAATTAAGCGAACAAGACCTGGCGCAGCCCCACGATCCTCGACAAACAGAAATTGAATATAGACTGGCCTGGGCCAGAACTTATTTAAAGATTTATGGCCTTCTCGATAATTCATCAAGAGGGGTTTGGGTTCTGACTACAAAGGGTAAGGAAACGGAAAGGGTTAATCCTAAAGAAGTTGCATCCTTTGCCAGAAACAGACCATCAACAAAAAAGATAAAAGGGGATGCTCCTGGATTAATCGATTCTAATGAGAAAATAGATATAACAGAGGTTGTTGAGGTAGTTCTAGAACAAACCTGGCGAGAAAAATTGTCCAGAATTTTACTCGAAATAGACCCTTCTGCTTTTGAGCGACTTTGCCAGCGAATTTTACGCGAGTCAGGATTTACCCAGGTTACAGTTACGGGAAAAACAGGAGATGGTGGAATTGACGGTTTTGGCCTTGTTAAATTAGGAGGGCTTTTAAGTTTTCCAATTATCTTTCAATGTAAACGCTATCAAGGCTCCGTTTCCTCTAAAATAATCAGGGAATTTCGTGGGGCTATGATTGGACGAGCTGATAGAGGACTTGTTATAACTACGGGGACTTTTACCCGTGACGCTAAAGCCGAAGCAACGAGGGATGGAGTGCCCCCTATAGATTTAGTGGATGGAGAGCAACTGCTCGATAAATTAAAGGAATTAAGGTTAGGTGTTGAAATTAAGATGGTAGAAGAAGTTTCAATTGCCCCAGATTGGTTCAAAAATATCTAACCTTTTAAACACTGGAGAGTGGGGATTAAAAATGTCAAATGAAACAATAAACCCTGAGGACTATAGCCAATTGGAAAGCCAGGTGCTGGAAACGATTGACCGCTTGCGGCCGGAGTTAATTGAAGTCAGCCGGACCATTCACGCCAATCCCGAAACGGCCTATAAAGAATACCAGGCGTCTGCATTACTGGCCTCGAAACTCGAAGAAAACGGCTACCAGGTTCAGCGTAAAGCCGCCGATATAGATACCGCTTTCGTGGCTTACGCCGGGGATAAGCCAGGCCCGACCATCGCTATCCTGGCGGAGTACGACGCGCTCCCGGTTATCGGGCATGCCTGTGGGCATAATCTCATGGCGACCGCCGCCCTGGGAGCAGGTCTGGCCCTGGGCGGCATCGTGGGAAAACTGCCGGGCCGGGTCGCGGTCTTTGGCACTCCCGCCGAAGAAGGCGGCGGCGGTAAAGTGGTGATGGTCCAGCGCGGCGCTTTCAAGGGGGTGGACGCGGCCATGATTTTCCATCCCTCGACCACCAATATGGTCCACGGTGGTTCGCTGGCCTCAACCAGGGTAAATATTATCTTTCATGGGCGGGCCAGCCACGGCGCGGCGGCCCCCCACAAGGGCATCAACGCCCTGGACGGTATCATCCAGACCTATAACGCCGCCAACGCCATGCGCCAGCAGTTGCGTGACGATGCTCGCGTGATGGGGGTTATTACCAACGGAGGACAGGCGGCGAATATTATCCCGGACTACGCCAGCGCCCAGTTCAGTATCCGCGCCGCCGACCGCCAGTACGCCGACGAAGTGCTGGAAAGATTCCGAAAGTGCGCGGAAGGCGCAGCCCTGGCAACCGGGGCGACCCTCGAATTTAACGTTATCGAGCCGAGCCGCTATGACAACGTGGTAACAAACAGCGTCATGGGGAAAGTTTTCACCGAGAAACTGGCGCAGTTGGGTCTCGAAGTGGCTACGGGCGACCGGGAAGGGACGGGCAGCACCGACATGGGTAACGTCAGCCAGGCGCTGCCGTCAATTCACCCTTACCTGGCGATTGCCCCGGTCGGGGTCAGCGCCCACACCATCGAGTTCCGGGAAGCCGCCGGGTCGGACGTGGGGCAGGAAGCCATGCTGAACGCCGCGAAAGCGATGGCCCTCACGACTCTGGATTTGCTGGTAAAACCAGGGCTGCTCGACCAGGCCAAACAGGAGTTTGCCGACCTGACCGCAAAGGGTGTCGTTAAAGGCATGTAAATAAGTTCGGTTTGGAGTAAAGAGAGGCCGGCCGCCGCAAAGAGCTATTTTCCCGTGCCGGCCTCTTTTAATTTTTGCTGGAGTTCGTAAAGCTTGTTAAGGGCTTCGATGGGCGAAAGCTCCATAACTTTTAACCGGCGCAGTTCTTCCAGGGCCGGGTGTTCGGGCAGCGGTTCGCCAGCCGTAACGGTTGCAACCGGTGCGACCGACGGGGCAAAAAGGTTCATCTGCTGGCGACCATCGGGATTGGCGGCATGGCTGCGGGTGGAGCCGTTGCGACCGTTACGGACAATTGAAACACCGGAGGCGGCTTCCATCTCGGTCCGCTGGTTTTCCAGCAGAACCAGCAATTCTTCGGCCCGGCGAATTACCGGACGCGGCAGCCCGGCCAGTTGGGCCACGTGAATACCGTAAGAGCGGTCGGCTCCACCGGGCAGCACCTTGCGCATGAAAATCACCTTGCCCGCGTCCTCGCGCACGGCCATGTTAAAGTTGCGGACGCGCGGCAGAACCTGGGCCAGTTCGATAAGCTCGTGATAATGGGTGGCGAAAAGTGTTTTCGCGCCGCACCGAGGATTGTTGTGCAGGTATTCGACAACGGCCTGGGCAATCGCCAGGCCGTCATAGGTGCTGGTGCCGCGGCCCACTTCGTCCAGGATGACCAGCGAACGCGGGGTAGCGTGGGAAAGAATATAGCTGGTCTCGACCATTTCGACCATGAAAGTAGATTGGCCGGTAGCGATGTCGTCCTGCGCCCCGACGCGGGTGAAAATGCGGTCCACCAGGCCAATTGTGGCCGCGTCCGCCGGGACGAAAGAGCCGATTTGAGCCATCAGGACAATTACGGCAATCTGGCGCAAATAGACCGACTTCCCGGCCATGTTCGGCCCGGTAATGATTAAAACCTGCTCCTGGTCGCTGTTAAGGCAGCAATCGTTGGGAACGAAAATCATGTCCGGGCTGGCCTGTTCGACGACCGGGTGGCGGCCCCCTTTAATCGTCAGGGTTTTGCCGTCGTTGAGGACCGGGCGGCAATAATTGTTGTTACAGGCGACGTGGGCCAGGGCCGCGAACACATCCAGGTGGGCCAGGGCTGAAGCTACTTCCATCAGTTGCGGCAGCGAGCTTGCGACAGTACTTAAAACCTGCTTGAAAAGATCGGCCTCAAGTTCCTCAATCCGCTCGTGGGCGTTGAGAATCTGGGTCTCCATGTCCTTGAGTTCGGGCGTGATAAAGCGTTCGCCGTTAGCGATGGTTTGCTTGCGGATGTAATCGGCAGGCACTTTCGACAGGTTTGAGGCGGTCACTTCGATGTAATAGCCGAAGACCTGGTTGAAATTAACCTTCAGGCTGCTGATGCCAGTCCGCTCGATTTCCCGTTTTTTAAATTCCTCTACCCAACTTTCCCCGTTGGCCGAAATAGCCCGCAAGCGGTCCAGTTCAGCCGAAAAACCGTCCCGGATAGCCCCTTTCGTCCATTTCTTGCCGGGCGGGTCTTCGGGTACGGCATTTTGAAGCATCTTGACAAGGTCTTCGCAGGCGTGCAGTCGGGAGAGCAGCGGCTGGAAAACCTTCTGGATGTCCTCGGAGGTTTCGCCAAAAAGGGCATGAAAAGCCGGGACCAGTTCGAGGGTCTGTAGCAAACCTAACATTTCGCGGGGAGAAGCGACCTGCATGGCCGCCCGCGACCCGAACCGCTCCACGTCGTCTACCTCGGTAAGCAGGGCGCGGACGCTTTCGCGCAGGTGCGTCTGGTTGAAGAAAGCGGCGACGGCTTCCTGGCGGGCGGCAATCCGGGCCAGGTCTAAAAGCGGTTGGTTCAGCCAACGGTGCAGCATGCGGCCGCCCATGCCGGTATGGGTCTGGTCGAGTACGCCAAAGAGCGACATTTTGCGGGAGCCGCTGCGCCGGTTTTCGCTCAGTTCAAGGTTGCGGCGGGTCTGCATGTCGAGCGCCATATACTTCTGGGTCGAGTACGTCACCAGCGGATTGAGCCGCCCCAGGGCCGATTTCTGGGTCTCTTTGAGATAGCTGACCAGCGCGCCCGCTGCCTGCACCGCCAGGGGAAGACCATCCACCCCAAAGCCGGATAATGCGCCTACCTCGAAATGTTCTTTAAGGGTGCGGGCCGCTTCATCGTACTGCCAGTTATAACTGTCGAGCGGGGTCAGGTTCCGGCCTTCATCCTGCGGATTTGGAAGCAGGGCCAGGTAAGGCGCGAGAGCGTCTTCTTCCTCGGCAAAGAGTGTTTCGGGACGCTGATGGCGTTTGGCCGGGCGTTTTGGGGCCAGTATTTCTGATGGGGAAATCCGGGCCAACTCGGTTTTCAAGGCGTTGCGCAGTTCTTCGGCGGAGTTTTCGTTAAGCTGAGTGCAGAGAAATTCGCCGGTTGTAATGTCGGCGTAGGCAAGGCCGGCGGCTTTTTCTTCTAAATAAAGGGCCGCCAGGAAGTTGTTGCGCTTGGAAAGCAGCATCTCATCTTCCAGGATGGTTCCCGGCGTGACTACCCGTATAACCTCGCGCTGGACCAGTTTCGCGCCCGGCCTGGTCATCTGTTCGCAAATAGCGACCTTGAAGCCGCGCTCGATAAGTTTGGGCAGGTGGCGGTCAATCGAGTGATAGGGCAAGCCGGCCATGGGCATATCGTTGCCCTTGTCCTTGCCCATAGCCCGGTGGGTCAGGGTCAGGCCCAGTTCGCGGTGGACGATTTCGGCGTCCTCATTGAAGGTTTCGTAAAAGTCGCCCAACCGGAAGAAAAGGATGGCGTCGGGGTATTGGGCCTTGATTTGCTTGTACTGCCGGTTCATTTCGGTTTCGGCCATCGTTTTTCCTTCAAGTGATAGTGGGTGGTTGGAGTTTTTATATAAAAATTGCCGGAGGCTTTTATTTGGAAAATATTATAACATTTTGGCCCCGGAAGGTAAAATTTTATCGAAAAAAGGTTCTAAATGTTTTTGGCGGATAAAGCTTTGACCAGCAGGTACAGGGTGCGATTAAGAGGAGCGGTTGTACCCAAACTTTCGCCGGTACGGACGACCGCCCCGTTGATAGCTTCAATCTCGGTTGGACTGCCGCGCCGGACATCGGCCAGCATCGAACTGGTGTTAGCGGCGGTGATTTCAGCCACGTGCCGGACTTGCGTGGCGGCTTCTTCGTAGGGGTAAGGTAGCTTGATTTGGGCTTTACGGGCAATCGCGGCGGTTTCGATGGCGACGTTTTCGAGGAGTTCCAGGCTGGCCGGGTTTTCTAGTAAGGCGCCGTTGGAGCAGTTAAGAAGGGCTGTGAGAGGATTGATAGCTGAATTGACAACCAGTTTGCCCCAGACCAACCCGGTTAAATCCTCGCTAAAAGCAACGGGCAACCCAATCTTTTCCAGGGGGGCAATCAGATATTCCAGAGAGGGATTTTCCGAAATGGGGTCAACCGGGCGAGCGAAAGTAGTCGTGCCAGGCCCGGCAAAGCGTATTCGGCCCGGTCCTAGCAAACTTGCTCCCAGCGAAGTAACGGCCTGGGTAGCCCGACCGGGACCAAGCGCATTTTGCAGCAGTTCGAGGTTGCCCAGGCCGTTTTGTAGGGTTAAAACCAAGCCTTCCGGGGCCAGGCAAGATGCGATTTGGGGAGCAACATTGGCGGTCTGGTAACTTTTAACGGCTACGACAGCCAGGGTTATTTTGTCCGTCACCTGTTCGGGGCGGGTCGCGGTCCGAATACCGCGTACTACAATATACCCTTCCGCCGCCGACTTAAACCGGGCGGCGGGCGGCCACTTCTCGGCCAGTTTGGGCGAAAATTCGATGGTTAAACCATGCTTTTCGATGGCGGCAAGATGCGCGGTGGAATGTTCCCCGCCGACCAGCCAGATTTCACCAGCAGGCGTAGAAAGGCGGAGCAGTCCGGCCAGCAGGCTGCCGAGCGCCCCGGCCCCGAATAGGGCAATCGTCATAGCAACCCTCAAATTTTTCTTACTCCAACCCATGCATGATAGCAGAAGATTTCGGGGTTTTACAGGTTTTTGACCATTTAGTATTGCCTCTGGTGGCCTTGATTTACTTACCCGGTCATACTATAATTTGTTGTTACTACCCAAATTTTTGGGTCAATGGAAACAAGGAAGGTGAGGAGACCAATGCCAGCCGCCACAAGTACGACAACAAACAAAAATGCCGAAGCGGGCGACAGCAACAGCGCCAGGATTAAAGACGTTGCCAGTAACCGTAAAGCTTATCACGATTACTTTATTGAAGAACAAATTGAGGCGGGCGTTGTCCTGAGCGGGACCGAAATCAAATCGGTCCGGGACGGGCGGGTGAACCTGCGCGATAGCTATGTCCGTGTGGAGAACGGGGAAGCCTGGCTGTGGAATGCCCACATTTCCGCCTACGACCAAGCCGGAAAATATTTCAACCACGCCCCGACCCGCAGCCGGAAACTTCTTTTGCACAAGAACGAAATCCGAAAATTGCAAATGCAGACCAAAGCCAGGGGTTTGACCCTGGTGCCGCTGCGAATGTACTTAAAGCGCGGGAAAGCAAAAGTTGAAGTAGGCGTGGCGCGGGGCAAGAAGAATTATGACAAGCGCGATGCCCTGGCTGAGCGCGATGCCGCCCGCGAGATGCAGCGAGCGGTCAAGGCGGTTAATTTCCGGGAATAGTTCGCCCGGCCTTAAATCGCCCGGCGAGCCTGGCGAAGACGCCGCTGGTAGCAGGCTTCGACCAGCTTGGGCAGGCTGTTGCTACCTTCGCGGTCTTTGGTGACATAGAAATCGGCCCCGGCGCTGTAGGCGCTGCTCATCTGCGCCAGTTTGTTCTCGGCGCTGAACATCACGACCGGGGTCGAGCGCGTTTCCGGCTGAGTCTTCAGGACTTTGCAAACCTCAACCCCGCTCATTTTAGGCAAATTACAATCAAGAATAATCACGCTGGGGCCAAAGCTGCGGGCTTTTTCCAGGCCTTGGGCCCCATCATAGGCGATTTCCACCAGATAACCCATCTTTTCCAATTCAATACGGGTGAGGGCAGCCTGGCTGGGGCTATCCTCAATAACTAAAACGCTTTTTTGCAACTCTTTATTCCTTTGTATTTAGCCAGCAGGTGAATAGCACACACCGGGCAGCCCGCAGTGTTTTACAGCCTGTGAATTCACTCTACCTTATCGGAAATAGGAGTGCAATAGTACTTACTGCTCAGGAGTACCCGCGTTTATTGCTCGGAATGAGTGGCGGCTAGCGCTTCATCCGGTTTTTCCTCGGTAGCCGGTACGGGCTGGCCGGGTTTGGCAGCCGGGCGTTTCAGGTACATCCAGATAAGCCAGGCCAGGAAAATTGGAAACAGTGAGATTAACAGCACGCTAAAAAAGCGGTCGTCCGGTTCGGGTTTCGCGTCAATAGTAAAGGTAGTCGAGATAGGGGTCGCGCTGTTCTGAATAGTCATCGTAACCTGGTAAGTGCCTTCGTTCTGGAGCGAGTCGCTCAATTCGTAGGTGCCGGGCTCGCTTTCGGGGGCAATCAGGTCGCGCCGCTGGACATAGGAGGTTTTCTCCGCGCCCGGCCCGCTTATCGGGTAAAACTCAACCAGCAAGCGAGCGCCCCGGTAAGGCATTTCCTGGTTCAAGGCGGCAGGTTGGGCGATGCGTACAAAGAGGTGAATCGCCCCGACCGAGATAGGATTGGGTGAGGCCAGCACCGTGAAGTGAAGGCCGTTTACATTGGCAGCATCATAAATAACCACGCCTTCGGTTGCCCGCGCTACCGGCAAGCTCAAAAGCAATCCTAACCCGAATAAAAGGGTTAGCCCAAAGATTGCCGTCTGCCGGAATTTAACAATACCCCACGCCATTGTTTGCATTGTTGTCACCCCTCGTTAAACGTTGAACATTAAACGTAAAACGTGAATAGAGTAATAAAGAAAATATTCGATTTCAGGTCAGATTAAATTTTAGAAGATAGCGAACACAAATATTTTACCACGTTTTACGTGCAATGCGCGACATCTAACGTTTTATCTTAAAGGTGGTTAGCTACTTTTTATAGAAAGAATCACGCTTAAAGAGAAATCTCTGGGCGGTATCCACCAGCTTGCCGGGCACCCTGGTGAACTGGTCCACCACCACGCGAGCCGGGTCAAGACCCTGGCGGCTGTCACCTTCCCGCAGCGTCGTGAACTGGATAATTACCCCGAAATTCCAGATAATGAGCAAAGCCGCGAGGCCAACCAGCCCCCGTTTGGAAACCTTCCAGCCAATCTTAAGTTGCGAGAGCCACCAGCCCAGGTAGCCCAGGCCAATAATATAGGCCGGGCTGATGCCAATCAGGCGGCGCGGCCCGAAAGAACCTTTCATGGTCCAGGTCTGGAATGAGGCCGAAATATAAAGCTCGGCGAAGAAGGCGAAAAGCAGCACAACCGCCACCAGCCGGAATTCCTTGCGCCAGGCCAGCCTTATCAGGCCGATGAGGGCGGGAAGCAGCACCGGCGCCCACCAGAACAGCCCGTGGTCGGGGTCGGCCAGCAGACCGAGCAGGCGGCCCGGCACTTCCAGGCTAAAAAACTGAAGTTTGTCGCCGACAACCTTGCTAGGGCCGGGCTTGCCGTTAAGCGCCAGGTAGACGATAAACTGCGGCGCCAGGCTAAAGGCCAGTCCGGCCAGGAAAACCAGGTTGCGGCCAAACAAGGGCAGCCAGCCAGCCGGAATCAGGCCGGGTTTTCCGGCGGTCGCGACCGGGCGGTGTTTCCAGTAATACCAGTACAAAAAGAGGGACTCGACAGCGGCCACGATTAGGACCGTCCCGTCCTGTTCGCGGACCATCGCAGTCAGTCCGCCCAGCACGCCGAGCAGTAGCCACATACTGCCGCGCCGCACTCCAGGCGTGAATTTGCCGTCTTTGTCGAAACGCCATTCCCGCGTCCGGTACCAGACCCACAGCCAGAGCGCAATCATGAAAAGCGAGTTGGCGTGTGACATGGGCGGCGTGAGCGACATATAAAAGATAACCGGGGTTGCCAGCCAGACCGTTATCGCCCCGAAAGCGGCCCAGAATTTAGGCAGGAAGTTACAGGCCAATAAATATGAAAAAATTAGCCCGGCGAACCCGTAAAGGAGCGAAGCCAGTGTTATCGCCCAGATATAAGGCGTGGAGTAGCCGTCCGGCTTGAAGGATTTAAGGCCGAGAGCGTTCCCGGCCAGGGCGGCTACGTGGGCCACGCCGTAAAAAGGGGTCCACAAAATAGCCGAGCCGACCGGTCCTTCGTTGACCGGCAGCCCTTTTTCGTTGAGCTTATCGAGGACCGAAGCCTTGAAATCGGCGTATTTCACCGGGTCGCTATCGTAGAAATGGCTGTATTCGTTGGTGAAATTTACATCGTGGTCGAAGAAAATCGAGTGCAAATAAGAAAAATACTTGATTTCATCGCTGGCGTAGATGCGCGGGGTAAAGAGCGGCAGGGTCAGCACAAAGACAATAATTAAGGCCAGGATGCCCCGGTCCATTTTCCGTAACCAGGCGGGCATCCGGTTATAAGCCCGTGGCCACCGGGATTTTTGAGGGGGATGAGGGGGAGTAGTTTCAAGCCGGGTATCGGATGTAACGGGGGTTTCGGGATTGCCTTTGGTCTCGCGCTGCTCTAAAAAACTCAATTATCGCTCCAAAATAAAACAAAAAACTAGAAAAGATAAACCTTTTATAAATACTTAAAATCGCTCAATTCCGGCTCATTATTCCAGAGCAGGCCGTGACGCGGGTAGCCCTGGCGGGTCGGTTCACCGACAGCCTGCAAACGGCAGCCGTCCAGCAGGGCCAGCACTTCTCGGATACGGCGGTCGTAGCGGGCCGGGTCAATACCGTTGCTGTTGCCCCAGGCGACCACGATGGTATCGGCCCGGGCGACCGCTTCCCGGATGTAAAAGTCGTTCTCCGGCCCGACCGTGTAGGCATAGTCCCAGTCGTTGAGCGGGGCCGGTTGGGTCGAACGTACGGCAAAAAGATTAACGTACAGCAAAGCGGCAAAGTTGCGCCGCCTGGCCCAGGCCTCGATCTTTCCGATAGTCGGGTCGCTTTTAAGGGCGCTGGCCGTCGAAGGATTCTTCAAGATGACCGCCAGGCGCGGACCCTGCTCGGCTGCATCCCGCAAGCACACTTCGAGCAGGTAGCGGTGGGTCCCGTAAGCTTCCGGCACGCAGCGGACGACCTGCCGCCCGGGGGAAACTTCCCTGTTCTTCCGTTTGAGAGTGTTTAAGTCCGACACCTTCTTATTATACAACCTCGTGCTATAATGTGCGCGGCCTTCATACTTTAAACCTGGAACAGGATAAATGCGCATACTTTACACCATAATGGCCTACGGCCCTCAGATTATTGCCAGCGAAGTCCATAGCGAACTTGGCCGGGAGTTCCGCGCCGCCGGACATAGTTTCGCGGTCCTGAGCCTGGAAGATTACGGGTCGGGCGGCGAGGCCGGAGCGGCCCTCTTTCCTGGTGAAGCGGGGATAGTGCCGCTCTATACCCTGCGGTTTGGCAACAAGTCCTGGCAGAAATTCCCGCGCAAGGTGGTTTCGCGGTTCTTCAAATACACCTTTTTCCTGGAACTGGTCTTTGGCCTGGTGAAATTCCTGAAAAAACACCGGGACGAGTTCGATGTGGTCCATGTCGAAGCGGCCTACCCGCTGGGAGCGGCCTGGGCAATTGCAAGCCTGCTTTCAGGGGTGAAACTGCCCTTTATCCTGAATTTACAGGGGGCCGATGTAATGAGCCTCCCGGCCTACGACTACGGCTACGCTCGCTACCGCCTGCCCCGACTGCTGCTGCGCTACGCTTTCCGAAAATGTGCCGGGGTCCGGGCCAACTCTGAACAGACCGCCGCCCTGGCCCTCGAACTTGGGGCTGACCCCGCTAAAGTACGGGTTATCTACCGCAACATCAGCGACCAGATTTACCCGCCTGCTTCAGTTGACCTTGCCGAGAATAAAGCCGCCCAGCAAAAGTTCTTGCGGGAAAAATACAGCCTGAAAGACGGCCCGGTGCTTATCGCCCTGAGCCGCCTGCACCCGTTCAAGGGATTGGATTTCCTGGTAAGGGCTATGCCCGCGCTGCTGGAAAAATGGCCCGACCTGAACCTGCTAATTTGCGGGCCGGGCCGGAAGACCCCCCGGTTTGGCGACTACCGGGTTTACCTTGAAAAGATTGCCCGCGAATTGGGTGTGGAAGACCGGGTGATTTTCACCGGTAAGGTAGATTTCGCCCGGTCAGCCAACTACCAGGCCGGGGCCGACCTCTTAATCGTGCCGTCAGTAGTGGAAGCCTTGAATAAGGTCGTGATTGAGGGGGCGGCAGTCGGCACGCCTTCGGTCATTACCGAAACGACCGGGATTGCCTTTCCCGCCGCCCGCGACGGGGTGGGCCTCGCTGTCCAGGCCGCCGATGCTGCCGCCCTGGCCGAAGGTATCGCCGGGCTGCTCGAAGACCGGGCAAAGCTTGACGAAATGAGCTGTAAAGGGCCGGAATGGGCTAAAAGCTTTAGCAGCCGGGAGATTGCCGCGAAGCTGCTCGATTTCTATCAGGCTGTCACCAGGCCGGTTAAGGGATTTGTCTACGTGGCCTACCCCAGCAGCCTGGTCCTTAAATCGGCCAACGCCATCCAGACTTTCACGACTTGCCGGGAGTTGCGGCGGCTGGCTCCGGCAAGCCTGGTTTTGCTGCCTCGATTACCGGGTAAACCAAGCCGCTTTGAAGAAATCGGCGCTCGTCACCTGCTGCGCTGGCCGTTTAACGTCTTTAACAACCTTAAGCCGCTCAAATTCATACCCTGGAGCTATCTCGAACGGACCTTTTTCGCCTTCGAGGTCGGCCTGACCTTGCTTTTCAGAAAAATGACCGGGCGCAAGACCCGCTTTATCTACGTCCGCGACGTAATCTGCGCCTACTGGCTGATAAAGTGGTGGCGGCCTTTGCTGGGCGCAAAAATCATTTACGAGGCGCACGACCTGGAAGCCCGTAATCCCAGCCGGGCGCGGATTCCGCTCTTGCGGCGCTGGCTGGAACGGGTGGACCGGACCGTGGTAGGCCAGAGCGACAAACTGGTGTCGCTGACCGGGGCTTTCCGCGACTTCGTGGCTGAGGAAGGCTTGCGCCCGGCCTCGTCCCCGGCAGCGGTCATTCCCGACGCTTACGACGCCGAGAAATATTTTCCCATGCCCCAAGCAGAAAGAAAGACGGGCAGAGAAAAACTTGGCCTTGCTCCTGACGAATTCCTGGTGGTTTATAGCGGCCTGACCTTCGCTTACCGCAGCCTGGACAGACTGGTCGAAGCTTTTGGCCGTTTTACCCGGAAAAACCCGCAGGCTAAAGCGCGGCTGGTCTTCGCGGGCGGCCGTCCCTTCGAAAGAGCCGCCATTGAAGCCCAGGCCGCAAAGCTGGGACTGAGTGATAAAGTCCAGTGCGCCGGGCAGCAACCGGCTGAGCGGGTAAACCTTTATCTTAACGCGGCCTCACTCCTGGCAATCCCTGATACCGTCACCGATGTGACCGCCTCGCCGCTCAAGCTGTTTGAGTATGCCGCTGTGGCCCGGCCGATTATGCTGCCCGACTTGCCCGCTCTTAAAGAGATTCTGCCGGAAGACCAGGCCGTTTATTTTCCGCGCGGTAGCGTTGATGGCATGCTGGAAGCCCTGGAATACACTTTTGAAAATCCTACAGAAGCCGCTGAGAAAGCCCAGGCCGCCTACCGGAGCGTCGCCAAATATACTTACGCCAACCGGGCGCGGGCGATTTTAGATTTGCTGGTATAAAAAAGCCCAAACTAAAGATTAAATACTTTCTTACAAAAAGCAGGCTGACCCCTCACATGGGTCAAAAAAAGCAGTAAGCCCGGCTTTCCGCCACAGACTTACTGCTCTGTGTGCGCTCCTGGCTAAGAGCGGCATTTGATTGAGGGAAATTGGTAGGATTTAAGAGGTGTTAGTAGATGAAGTTAAATTTTCGTCCTCTAAATCCTGTCCTCGCCTGGTTGAACAACTAGCTGGCTGGGGACCAAGCGTTACTTACACCGCACGCTCGGCCCCCGTGCCGCCCTGCGAGGCCGGGCTGACCACCGTCAGGGTAACTTTATCGCCGGGCTGCGGCGAGTTGATAATCTCGCCCAGGGTCGATTCGCCGGTCAGTTTGGCGCCGTCAATCGCTGTGATGATGTCGCCAGCCTTCAATCCTGCCGCAGAACCGCTCTGGACCTGTTCGACGACCGTACCGGCAGTTAGATTTACGCCTGACTGGTTGGCGATAGCGGCGGTCAACGGCGCTGAGGCAATCCCCGGGTAAGCGTGGCTGACGCTGCCGCCTTCGGCCAGTTGTTGAGCAATTTCTTTGGCCTGGTCAATCGAGATAGCGAACCCGATACCCTGGAAGCTATAAACCGGGTTGGTGTTAGCGCGGTACGCCGGGCGGATATATGGATTGGTAAGATTCTGATTATTTACCGCCGGGTCATTATTAGTTTCTACTTCTTCGCCGGTACTTTCGACCGGCACATTTTTATTGGTGACTTCCCGCATTTCTTTTGCGCCCGGGTCTTCCCGGTTTGGTTCGTTTAAGTAATCGTTCGCCATTGTTAAACCTCCCAATAGGATTTTTATTATTTCTCTTAAACCGGAAGGTCGTTTTACACTCATTCTTTCATCTGGCCTCTTTGCTTTACAGTTAGCATTATAGAATTACAATATTTAGCTACAATTGGAAACATAGGTGAGTTTTCTAATTTATAAAACATATTTTTAACAATTACCTTTTTGCCCGTTATTGCTAAAACTGGAAATGTTGCTTACAATACCTATCTATTTCAACCTATCTATTTCAACCTATCTA
>CADDZM010000140.1 GCA_902812345.1 Chloroflexota bacterium
TTCTTGTAAAAAAGGCCACTAACAGCAAAAACTACTGCGGCAGCTCATAACGGCTCGACCGGCTGTTACCGGCATGTCTTAACGCCCCTTCGTTCAAGAGTCAAACCTGGCAAAGTGTTGGAAATGGTTAAGCCAAATTAACTTATTCTCTCCTTGCTCAAGTTTATTTGGTTTTTACCTTCACCTTTTCACAATAACTGAATAGCCAGGATATTTCGTCTACTCTTTAAATCCCCCAATTTTTGAGAGGATACCTAAATTCGGACCTAAATTCCAAAAATAGCCGAAGGCGCTTCCATCAAGGTGCAAAAAACCCAATAGCAGCACCCAAAGCAAAATCAATCTGTATTATGAGCGGGCAGCTCAGGTTTGGGATAGTCGGAGGCGTTATGTAGCCATCATAGAGTATTAATACCCCTAAATTAACAGTTATCTCGGCGCCACGCGGCGCCGGCAAAATTTAATTTTATTAACCCCATTGATTCATAATTGTTTATATTGTATAGTGAATATACACCAACAATATTCGCAAATCCACGGACCTTAAACCGGTATTTTATTGGCAGCTTATAAGACTTAATTTTTAGGTTACACTTTCTATTTTTTTCTATAACCCGGCCTTTTGACCTTACTTTTATTGGCGGCCCCTTTCACGAAATTAATAAGTTTAGTTTTCCTTTCTCTGTAAAGTGTTCATTTTATAAAACTAAAACCAGGTGTAGCCTTATGTTCAAAGGTTTGTACGGTCCCGGAAAAGAAACTTTGCCGCACGTAGTTCAAATCTCAATTTCCCGGTTTACCCGGAGCCTGCCCCGGAAAAACCAACCGCTTCAATATCTGGTGACCATCCACGAAGAAGGGACCGGCATTTCCTGGAAAGAAAATATTGAGGTTAATATTGAAATAGAAAATTACTTCCTTGAAACCGTTTATTCGTTATACAGGTGGTCTCTTAGCCCGGCTGAGGCGCATCAGAAAGCCCTGGCCGAGGTCAAAAAGTTTGGAAGGAATCTTTATAACACCTTTATCACCCAGAAAGGTAACGATTACCTGAAAAGGATTGTTCCAACCGCCATTCTTTTAGATGTTGATGAAACTTCGCTTAACTTACCCTGGGAACTTATGATCGGGATTGCGGATACAATTCCGGCAGGCATTCCATTCGGGCGGGTGGTTTCAACCAGGATAATACCCGAACCGGCCCGCAATCCCAGCGAAGAGGACGAAGTAGTGCGCCTCCTGGCGGTTATAAATCCTACTGAAGACCTGAAAAAAGGTGAAATGGAACTGGCGGCTCTGACCGAAAGAGCCAAAAACGATCCATTTTTAAAACTTGATATTCTTGAAGGGTCTGAAGCTAACAAAGCTAATTTCAAGGCAAAATTAGCCGGTGGAAGCTACGATATTATCCATTTTGGTGGGCACTCGGCTTTCCAGGTTGATAGGCCCGACAACAGTTTACTTCTTTTTGCCGACGGTCCTATGCCGACAGCCGAGATCATGACCTTACCCTGGAAGACTCCGCCTTACCTGGTGCTTAATAGCTCGTGCGAATCGGGGCGGGCTGCCGCAGGCAAGCGACTTATATCCCGCCAGAACCAGAGCAGCGGCCTGGTATCGGCCTTCCTGGTGGCAGGGGTCAGCGCGTATATCGGTTATTTTTGGCCCGTCACCGAAGATGGGGCCGCCCTTTTCGCAAACACTTTTTATGATGTCCTTTGCACTGTCAAAAATGTTGGCAGAGCTGTGCTTGAAGCGCGCCAGCTAACCCTGGAAGAATTAGGCCCGAAAGGCGATTTTACCGGGTACAGCGCAATTCTTTATGGTGATGCCGCTACCAAGGAGCGGCGCGACCTCGCATCGGCTTCCTGACGCTTCAGGAAAATCAACCCTTTCAAACCTGTCCCAACCGGATTGATAGTTTATAAACTTTCGGTCCTGGCTAAACTTATCTGACCATAATCTATTATTTACCTTTAAGGCAGGTATCCCCGCCAATCCTGGCAAAGCTGGCTTTTCTTCAGGCATTTCTAAATTTGAAAGGAGCGCACTATGCCAAAGGGAATTTCTATTAATATCGGTCTTAATAATGTTGATGCATCCCTATATAACGGCTGGAGTGGGAAGTTAAATGCCTGCGAGGCCGATGCCAGGGCTATGGCGACACTGGCTAAAAAGGCCGGTTTTGAAACAAAGGTAATTCTTACGGATGAGGCTACGTCCGCCAATGTTACGGCCGCAATCTCCGATGCTTCCAAAGAGCTAGGCAGTGATGATATTTTGTTCCTGACCTACTCCGGTCACGGTGGGCAGGTTCCCGATACCAACGGGGAAGAGCCTGATGGCATGGATGAAACCTGGGTACTGTACGACCGCCAGTTAATTGATGACGAACTTTACTCCATGTGGTTCCAGTTTCAGCCCGGCACCCGGATTCTGGTGCTATCGGATAGTTGCCACAGTGGTTCGGTGGTTAAGTTAGCGGAGTTTGATGCGCTTGGAAACACCGAGGCCGCCCAAAAATTTTTTAACGAAGGAACACCAGGCGTGCGCGCGATGCCGCTAAAAGAACAGAAGAAGGATTACGAAGCTAAAAAAGAACAGTACGATGAGATTCAGCGGACCCACCCCAACGGTGAACTGCTGGATATATCGGCCCCGGTCATGCTTATTTCCGGCTGCCAGGATGAACAGCTATCCTCGGACGGCGCCAGAAACGGTTTATTTACGGCTACCTTACTCAAGGTGTGGGACAAGGGTAATTTTAAGGGAACCTATACCAGGTTTTATAGAGAAATTGCCCATAATATGCCGCTCTGGCAGCAACCGGCCCAGTTTCTGGTAGGCGATAAAAAGTTAGGGGTTAAATTCAAAGCTGAAAATCCTTTTTCCCTGGCTAAAAGGGTTTAACCCGTCTATTTCTAACCTGATTTCCTGAGCCGGAAACCGTTATAAGTGTTTACTTCCTAATAAACCCTCCCGGCTCACCAATATCTCCGGGTAACCAATTCGCCAGGACTTAAAACTCCTGAATTCTGTGTGCTAACTCAAAGGGCAAAGATACCCGGTAAAGGACTACTTTATGGCTTCACAGGTTCTTTCGTGGCCAAACCCCTTGCGCTTGGTGTATTTCACCGACCATTCATCCTGGCTTTCCCTGCAAGCCAATTTTAAAAATATTGACGGTATTTCCCCCGGTTTTTACAGGTTATCCAGAGATGGCGCTCTGGCCGGGCAAAACCAACCTGCCATAACCGATTTTGCGCGGGCCAGAGGGATAAAAGTTATCCCTATGATTCAAAATGACCCGGTGCTTGATAATTTCAACCAGATTATCGGGAACCAGGCTCGCTCTAACGCGCTTATTGAGGCAATTGCACAGCAGGTCATAAATCATAACTTCGAAGGAATACACATTGATTTTGAAAATCTAAATGCCGCCAGCGAGAAATTGCTGACTGACTTCATGCGCCGCCTTTTCAACCGTTTGAACCCGCTGAACAAGCTTACCACCATGGCCGTAGTAGCCCGGACCCCGGCCTCAACCAGCGAGTTTAAGGCGGCCTACAATTACCCGGCCCTGGCTCCTTTCACCGACCTGGTGACCGTGATGACCTATGATTTCGCCTGGCCCGGCGGACCACCCGGCCCGGTTGCTCCGCTAAAAATGCAAGAAACGGTTATGAACTACGCTATTTCTTGTTTTGGCGCAGAAAAGCTGCTTTTGGGTATTCCTTTTTATGGTTACGACTGGAATATTACCCGGCGGCAGCTAGACCCAAAAGTTACCGCCGTATCCCACACCTTCAACGATACGCTTGATTTGCAGCGCCAGCACAACGGCACCTTCGGTTACGATTCCGCTGCCGAAACGCCTTTCCTTGATTATGTAAAAGATGGCGATAAACACCGGGTCTGGTTTGAAAATGCCCGTTCTATTTCGGCCAAACTACAACTTTTGAAACGCTTAAAAGTTCGGGGTCTGGCGGCCTGGCGGTTGGGCCAGGACGGGGCCGAGATGTGGCCGGAATTCGCCAACCTCGCAACCCCCGGCCCGGTTAAATTTAATGAAACAGGCCATTCCGTCCAGGGCCCTTTTTTGAAATTCTGGCAGGCTAACGATGGCATTAACAGGTTTGGCTTTCCATTAACCGAGGAATTCGACGAGCCGGTACCTGGAGCAGCAGGCCAGATCCTGCGGGTCCAGTATTTTCAACGCTCCAAATTCGAGCTTCATCCCGAATTTGCTCCGGCGGGGAACGAAGTTTTATTGGGGTTGCTTGGCCGGATAGTGACCGCTGGCCGCGAGAACGAAGCGGCTTTTCAACGAAAACCGGACCCGAATATGCCTGGCACCGTCAGATATTTTAATGAAACCGGCCACACTCTCAGGAGCGAGTTCCGCGCGTACTGGGAGAGAAACGGTGGGCTGTCCTTTTTCGGCTTTCCTATTTCAGAACAATTCCAGGGACTAAATTCAACAGACGGGCCGGGATTAAAGGTCCAGTATTTTGAAAGGGCCAGGTTTGAGTTTCACCCTGAACAAGCTGACCCTGCTAACAGGGTAATGTTAGGACTTCTGGGCAACCAGGTATTAGGAATTTAGCCTTTTTAAGGTTACGGTATGTCCATAGAGTTATTGTTTAGTTTAAGGAGGCAAGTAAGGAGGCAAGTAATGACTGTATCAACCAAATCGGGCCGTAAATCTTCCCGGTCAGCCAAAACAGCCTTAACTGTAACAGGCCGGACCAGGGAAACGCCTTTCTACGCCCTGGACAGTGACCGGGGTGAAACCGAGGTAGCGCCGCTTGACCTTTCGACTGACCTTGAATCGGGCGACATCGAAGCCGCTAACTCCAAGGCTGGACCGCAAATACCGGATTATTACTCGGTGGAAAACGTGAGCGGGGCAAACGGCGGCAAACTCTTTCTGTTAAACGGGGTAGCCAGGAGAGGCGCACCCCCCAGAGATGACTCTAAAGCCGGACCGGAGGATTTTAAGCCAAACGCGGTGCTGGTCAAAGACGGACCCCCGGTAGCAGCCCCCCATATTGAATGGCGCGGCCCCGTCCCGAACCAGAGTGTAGGCCGGGCCGGGCATACTCCTATCGCTATTTGCGACCATATAATGGCCGGAACTCTCGCCAGTTCGGATGGCTGGTTCAAAAATTCTAAAGCCGGGGTCAGCGCCCATTTTGGGGTTGGCCGGAAAGGCGAAATTTACCAGTGGGTCAGCGTGGATGATATGGCCTGGGCGAACGGGCTTGGTTATGACGCTAATGGGAAGCCGTATGTTACCGACCCGGACGGTAACATTATCTTTGAAAAGCCCGATAAGACCGTTCCCTGGATAAAGACGGCTGTCGAGCAGCGCGTCAATCCGAACTATTTGACCATTTCCATCGAGCATGACGGGCAGACCGGGCAGGCTTTTACGGAGGAGGAATACCAGGCCACCCTTCAACTGCACCGCTTCCTTATTCAGAAGTTTAACATTCCCCCGCTGCGTGACCACTTTGTCGGCCATTTTCAAATAAGCTTGGTTAACCGGGCCTTCTGCCCCGGGAAGGCGTTTCAGTGGGACAGGTTAATGCAAGACCTGGTGGGCACAGGAACTCCCCTGGTGCAGGTAAGTTACATGGCTGCAATCCACACGGTCGCGGTTGTCCGACCCGGACCCGGCACCAGCTTTACCCCCGGCGTTAAGAAACAACCCGGCGCGGATAAAAAGTTCCAGGTGGTGGGAGAAGCTAAAGGGGAGCCTATCTGGGACGCCCGGCGAAACCGCACTGACGATACCTGGGCCTTTTTTAGCGACCTTGACGGCACGAGCGGTTTTGTAACTCGGACGGCCCTGGATTGGGAATAACCCGTTAGACAACCAGGCAGGAGTTAAATTATATGCAGCAGCGCGTAGTCTGGGTACATGGGATTGGTACTCACCATCCCGGTTACTCCCAACAGTGGGAGATTAATTTTAACCGCTATCTCCAATTTGATGCCTCGGACTATTTAGAGGTTTGTTGGGATACGGTCTTTCAAGGCAAGGGCGGGCCGCCCGGCGGAGCAACTGCCGAAATGGCCAACTTGCTTGATAGCATCAAGCTGACTCCTAAAGAAAAACAGGAGGAAGCGGAGGTGCGCGACCAGTTGGCGACCATCCTGCTGGCGCGCTCCCAGGCGCTGGCAATGGGGTCGGGCCAGGCCGTTGTGCAACCAAAAGGTCTGCCAGGCGAGAGAGCTATTAGCAAGCCGGTGGTAGAGTGGGCGGAACTTGGCTACGTGGGGCCGGGCGCCAAAGGCTTTTTACCGGACTGGTTAACCGACCCGGATGCTTACCTAGGCGATTTCACAAAGTACCTGGTAAGCCGCCAGATACGTAACGCAGTTAAGGAAAAATTCAAAGAAATTCTACGCCCCCTGGCGGGTAGCGACTTTCATACTGCGGTGATTTCGCATAGCTGGGGAACAGTAGTCGCTTACGACAGCCTGCTAGACCTGCAAACCGAAATCCCGGGGCTGAAGGTTGCCGACCTTTTTACCCTGGGCAGCCCGCTCTGGCTGGTCCGGCCTTTCCTGGAAGACCGTTCAGGGCGCAAACCGGCTGAAATAGGTACCTGGGTGAATATCCATGCCGCCGGGGATCTGGTTGGTTCCTGGTTAAGTCGCGGGTTTAAAGTGGATAAGGAGTTTGAGGTAGTAAGCGTCGGCAACGATGCCCACGGGAGCTATTTTGAACCCGATAACGAGGTTGTCCAGAAAGATATTGTTGCTCACTTTATTCTGACCTAAATATGGAGGGATTTCCATGAGTATGCCACCACCCGGAGAAATTGGACCTGGCCCTCACAATGGTGATAATTTTAAGGTTATGCCTCCAATTCAGTCCCCGGTTCCGCCACCGGACCTGCTTGAGCCACATCATACCGGTTTCGGCTCGGATATTTTTGACATTGACCTGAACCTTAATATGGTGCCGCCGGGTGAAGGTAGGAAGCAAGCGCCGCCAGGGGCTATACCCGCCCAACCCGGCGGCGACCCGCTCTATTTACTCCGGGCCGAAGTTCAAGACTTGCATTCGGTAATGAATAATATCCGGGCAGGTCTGACCAGCCTGGCTTCAAATGCGCCTAACATTGCCAGGACGATGGCCGATTGCGCCGTTATTATGCAGCGCATCGCGGACAATGAGCTAACCCGCAGCCTGCATAACATGTGGGAGCAGATGCAAAATAACCCGATCCTGATTAAACCGGCCAGTTCCATAAGCGCCCAGGAACAGTTACACTGGCTGAACCTGCTGGACCAGCAAATTGCCAGGGTTGAGTATTTGATAGGTTATATTACTATACCGGCCAGGTTGAATAAATGGTTAGCCCTGGCGCGGCCCGGCTACTATATACCCTTTCATAATGTCTTTGAGGACGAAATTCCTTCGGTGGAGGACCGCACCAGGATCTTAAAGTACCTGGCTTTTTCTCCCGAAGCTATCCGGGGCGGCATTCTCGACCCTAACAGCGGCCTGATTTACCGCTACGCCGAGGACCCAAACGTGCGGCGCAAAAGCCTGGCAATCCTGGGGCTTACCTTGCTTTTGTCCATTGGCCTGGTCGTCCTGGCCTGTTACCTGCCTTTGGCGGGGTGGCCTTTTCAATCAGGGAACATGACCACTTTGCTGGGCGGTTGGGCCGCTATTCTTTTAGGAGTAATTGTCCATATCGCCATTGGCAGTTTAAAACGGCAGCAGTTAATGGGTGATTTGCCGAGAATTCTGGCGATTGGGGATTTGCCCCTGCTTATTGACGCCCGGATTGGCACTATCCTGCAAAAACTCTTGCTCGTCTTAATCGCCCTATTTGGCCTGGCCTTTTCAGTGGGGATAAATAATATTACCCCGCTTAACACTTTTCTGGTTGGCTACAGTCTTGACAGCGTAGTGGAGCTTTTTGGTAACAGCCTGGAAAAGCAAGCGCAGAACCAGCTAGGTATCCTTAAAAAGGAGTTAAGCCAGGATTAAAAATTAAATACAGGCCGGGTGAAATTAGTATTGTCACCCGGTCTGCCAGCCCCGATCCAGTTTCCCTTCCAAAAGTAGCCGGAACGGCTTATTTTTTTATTAGCCAGCCCTGTTCGCGGGCAAGCCGGGCCGCTTCGTGGCGGTGCGCAACTTTTAACTTGGTCAGGATGTTATGGACGTGGTGTTTGACGGTTAAAAGCTCGATTACCAGGGCCTCGGCAATTTGTTGATTGCTGTAATCTGCCGTAATATATTGCAGCACTTCCTGCTCCCTGGTGGTAAGCTGGATTACGGGCGGCGGCAGGTTGGGTTTGGCCGCCAGGCGGGCAAACAAATAGGCGGTGATTTCAGGGCTGCAATGCGCCCGGCCTTGCCGGACGGCCTTAATTGTTTCGGCCACTTCAGCGGCGCTAGCCCCTTGCAAAGTGAAACTGCTGGCCCCAGCCTCGATATAATTGAGGATAATTTCCGGTTCGTTGGCAGTTTCCAGCACAATTACCCTGGCCGGAAGCGGCCGGTTTCGCCAGTAATGAAGCCATTCTAAAAGTTTCTCATTCCCTAAATTATAATCTAAAAGGACGATAAGGTCGCCGGAATTAATAGGTTCAGGCTGGCCTTTGGGTTGGTTGCCGAACTGGTGCTGGTTGGTAATAAAATGAGCCTTTAACCAGGGAGCCAGCAACACCGATAAGCCTTCGCGAAGAAGGTGGCTGTTGGTTAAAAGCGTTAAAAGGATGCTATCCTCGGTAAAACCTTCCGGCACGGGTGTAAAGTCTGGTGCTTCCAGGGGTAGGCTGGTATTTGAAAGGTCAGTCATAGCAACTACTGCTCCTTCCCGCCAGGGTATTATTAACTTGATCGCTCAAAAATCTAAATTTACGCTGGGTATAACAAGTACCGAATTATGGCCATTATTTGAATAAACTATAACCTAAAATCATTAACGACGCTATAGCCTTTTTTCTCTATTTTGCTGCAATTTCATTGTGCCATCTCAAGGTTTAGACCTAAATCAATCCGGGGTCTATCTAAGGATCCATTTTTCAGGCTGCTTTTTATACCCCTCTTTCTGCACTTTAATATGGCTCCTGGATTGATTTTCTTAATTAAGAGCTTTTGCTATGCTTTAGCTGACCAATCTTTAGCCCGGCCAGTGGTAAAAATTTGATTAAAATCAAACTCCTCTGTAATTTTACCGTTCCAGGCAACTTCCAGAATAGGAATATTTATGATAACGCCTTGTGAATACATGGACGACCCAGTTGGACCAATCAGGGTCGTGGTTGCCAATCTTTCCAGCGCGATATTACAAACTTTAACCGACCAGATTAAGCAACAAAATGATATGGAGCTAACCGGGCAGGCTCAGGACGCAGTCGAGGTTCTGACATTTGTCAGCGAAAATGTTGACGTGCTGGTGCTGGGAGCGGAACAGGGTTATAACGGGGGGTTGCCCGGTATTTGCAGCCATTTGCTAACCGAATATCCGCGCCTGAAAATCCTGGTTATTGGCTCTAATTCCGGCGTTGAAGCGTCCACCCTTTACTGGCTGGGGCTGCGCAAGTGGCATTCCGGTGAAATCAATACTACGGCCCTTTTGAGCAATATTCGTTACGCCCACAAATTAAACCCGACCGTCTAGGGCCAGTAAAGGAGCAAGGGTTTGGCGAACTATCACGCGATTGCGGTTACCGGCGAGGCTATAGTGGGGATGCTAAATGCGGGCTGTCCCCGGCCTGAATTTCAGAACGTGGCGTTTGAGCTTTACCAGACCACCGACATTATCAAGCGGGACATGACCCGGGAAGCGGTTTCGCTTTACCTGTACCGGGTGGCAGTTAATACCGGCCGCCGGAACATGCCGCCGCGCCAGACGCCGGACGGCCGCCGCTTGCGCCCTTCTTTGCCACTCGATTTGTATTACGCGCTGACGGTCTGGGTGAGCGACGCCAGCCGCCAGCAAGCTTTACTTGGCTGGTGCATGCGTGCCCTGGAAGATAACGCGATTTTACCGTCGGGGTTGTTGAACTATTACGGGCCGGACGGCCACACTTTCCGGGACGAGGAAGCGGTTGAAATTGTTACCGAACCGCTTAACCTGGCCGATATTCTAAATTTATGGGAAGGTTTCAAGCCAAACGTCCAGCTATCGGTGGCCTATGTAGCTCGCCAGGTAACAATTGACTCAGAACGTGGCCTGACCGAGGCGCTGCCGGTGCAAACCCGCAGCTTTGACCTTGTTAAGGGTGTTACGGGCGCCAGTAGATGAGTAATCCTTTAATTTTGCTTGAGCAATATAACCGGTTGACGCCACTTGGCCTGCGGTTCTGGGACAGCGTTAGCGGCGGTTTCGTGGGAAGCGGCCTGGAAGTAACCGCTTACCCGGCGGCAAATCCGCGCAAAAAGGTTATGGCCGTGCCCACCCGGTCAGGAGTGTACCTGTTGCAAAACCTGCCCGGCCTGCGCCAGACCGAAATGGGCGCCGGTGATACCGCCTTCTGGGCCAGAAGTGCCCCGAAGCCTTTTGTCATCGAAGTACGCGACCTGGATGGGCCGGGGGTTTTGCCCTTTCAACTTGCGCTCAGTTTGCCCGTTAAAGGCATTTTCGAGTGGAGTGTCTGGCCGGTAGCGTCGCCCCTGGCCTCGCCACTGGAGGCGCTGCCGGTAGGGATACCGCTTTTTTCCGCCCCGGCCCGGTCTGTTCCGGCAGGAATGGCTGTAATCTACACCGAACTATGGGACCCAAAAGCCGAACAACCGGGGCAACCACCGGGCACGCCCTCTGGACGCCCGGCTACCGGAGCCTTACTTGAAGCCCGCAGCGCGGGACGAGCGCCGGCCTGGGGCATGGCCGATGAATGGGGGCGAGTTACTTTAATTATGGCGTATCCCGAACCACTGGCCTTTGAACCCCCGGCGGCTAACCGGAGCGGGCGGGCTTTAACAGAGCAGATATGGCCGCTGGAGTTAAGGGCCTATTACGAACGGCCAGAACCAGCAACGCCAGACGGTTTACCGGACCTTAACCGGATTATGCAACAACCTGAGGCTACCCTGTGGGCCAATACCGCTTTAACAACCGCCCTGACCGGCCCGGATTTACGCTACGGCCAGGCGCTGCAAGTAAGAACTCATGATGATGAAAAAGGAAAACTTTTGATTACCCCGGCCGCGGGTTAGCGACGCTAAGGAGGAAAGGATGCCAGAGTATTTAGCTCCCGGAGTCTATGTCGAGGAGGTTTCTTTCAGGGCCAAATCTATTGAAGGCGTTAGCACCAGCACGGCGGGGTTTGTTGGGCCGACCCGCTACGGGCCGATTACCCTCGAACCTGACCTTTTAACCAGTTTGGGGGAATTTGAAAGGGTTTATGGCGACGGCCAGCAACTTAAATTTAAAGGGTTGGGCCAAATAGACAATTACATGTGGAACGGGGCGCGGGCTTTCTTTGAAGAGGGCGGCAAGCGGCTGTATGTCCAGCGGGTCTTTTTGCCCATATCTACCGACCCTGAAACCCGTGATGACGGGATTGCCCGTGAGACGGTGGGCGGAGCAGGCGGGGACGAAAAAGACGGAATCCTTGTGCAAGCCCGTTTCCAAGGCGCGGCGGGCAACCTGCAGGTCCGGCTAACCCTCCGGCTTGGTCAAAATATTCTCGGCGGCGATACGGTCCAGCGCAGGGTCGGGGGTTTACAACCGCACGATGTGGTCTGGCTGGGCGATTTTGACAGCCCGCTCGCCAGCCCCTTAAGCGCCGGCGGCCTGTACTGGGCGGAAGATTTTTTTGACCAGAATGCGCCGGGCCAGCGAAACTGGCGCTTTCACGATCGGAACGATGACATCGTTATGCTGGATAGTCTTTTTCCCAGCCCCGACCCTGGCCTCAGCGACCAGATTAGAGTTGTAACCATGGTCGTAACGGTCTATCCAACCGACCCGACCGGCTTACCCCAGGTCTGGGATGGCCTGTCGCTCGACCCCGGCCACCAGCGGTTTGGCGTTTCCGACGACTTTACGGCTTTCTTTGCCGAGGTGCCGCTCAACCAGGCCCAGGCCCGGACCCTACCCCTTATCATCCGGTTGGGTGATAACCTGCATACCGGACTGGACGTTATCCAGGCTCTCAACGCCTATACCGTTACCGGCGATAATCCAAACGGCCAGCTTATCGCTAACCTGGGCGACCTGAAATCCAGCGAAACGGCTCGTTCGGTAAATTTTATGCTCAAAGGTGGCAACGACGGCCAACGGCCCAGCGCCGAGGAATATAAGGGCAAGGAAAATGAAGCCACCGGGCTAAAGACCGGCCTGGTTGCTTTTGAAGACCTAGACGATATTTCTATCGTGGCCGCTCCAGGCTCAACTTTCGGCTATGAGAACGGCTACCGCTCCGATGCCGCAACTATCCTGAGCCATTTAATCTCTCATTGCGAACTCATGCGCTACCGGATTGCGGTCCTTGATAGTGGCGACAACCAGACTATTTCGGCGGTGCGAGCTATGCGCGGCAAGCTGGATTCCAAATATGCCGCCTTTTACTATCCCTGGGTCCGGCTGCTCGACCCGATTACCCGCAAGGAAAGCAATTTCCCACCCAGCGGTTTTGTCGCCGGGATATATGCCCGCAACGATATTAACCGGGCGGTTTATAAAGCCCCGGCTAATGAAGTGGTCAATTTGGCTATCGGGTTCGAAACTTTATTGAACAAAAGCCAGCAAGATGTCCTTAATCCTGAAGGAATCAATTGTTTTCGCTTTTTTGAAGGGCGAGGCTACCGTTTATGGGGGGCCAGGACGACCAGTTCCGACCCCGAATGGAAATATGTGAACTTGCGCCGCTATTTTGCTTATCTCGAACACTCGATAGATAAAGGCACCCAGTGGGCCGTTTTCGAGCCGAACGGGGAGGCTCTATGGGCCAACGTGCGGCGGACGATTGAAGATTTTCTGTTTAACGAATGGCAATCGGGGGCTTTGCTGGGGGACAAACCTGAAAAAGCTTACTTCGTAAAGTGCGACCGCTCGACCATGACCCAGAATGACCTGGACAACGGTCGGCTGGTCTGCCAGATTGGGGTTGCGCCTTTACGTCCGGCTGAGTATGTAATTTTCCGCATCGGCCAGTTTACCGCCGACCGGAAGCAATAGAGGTCGAAAGGAGCTTTAAGGTATGGCGGTTTTACGTGAACGCCCCTATGTCCAGTTTAATTTTCTGGTAGACCTCGGCACCGGGACCACCGATGGGCCGGAGGCAGGTTTCCAGGAATGCAGCGCCATTGGTATGGAAGTTACTGTCTCGGAATACCGGAACGGTAACGAAAAGGAAAATAGTGTCCGCAAAATTACCGGAATGAACAAGTCCTCTGATGTTACTCTCAAACGGGGGGTTATCGGGTCGCTAAATTTGTACCAGTGGCTTAATGAAATCCGTAACGGCAACCAGAACGCCTACCGGACGGTCGTGGTCCAGCTTCAGAATGAGGACCATACCGCCGTGGTGCAGGAGTGGAAACTATTACGGGCGCGAATTATAAAGTATAACTGCGGGCCGCTTAACGCCAAGGGGACCGATGTTGCCATGGAAGAAATGGTGCTGGCTTACGAGCGCCTTGAAATGGCTTAACGCCTTGAGTAATGGCCTGCTGTAAATGGTTTACCAGAGGATTTGAAATGACCAGGTTAGCCAGGCGTTTGCCGGGTATCCGTTTTGAAATCAAAGCCCCGACCCTGACGGAAGTCTTGCCCCGCATGGACATCGCGGCATTTGTGGGGCTGACCGCTTCGGGGCCACTGCATACACCGGTAGCGGTTGAAGATACGGTTACCTTTGAGGCTATCTTCGGCCCTGACACGCCTCTGGCCTGGGATACCGTTCGCGGCGAAATGGCCTACGCTTATCTTGCCCCGGCGGTGCGAGCCTTCTTCGATAATGGCGGGCGGCGGGCCTGGATTGTACGGGTAGCCGCTCCAACCGCTATCGCTAACCGTTTCGCGGTCCCCGGCTTACTTCAGGCTGATTTTGATTTAAACGGGCAAATGGCCGGATTTCAACCGGCTTTCGCAACGGCCCGGTCCGCCGGGAGTTGGTCGGATAGCTTTCAGGTTAGCGCGAACCTTTTAAGCCAGCGGCTTAAACTTGAGTCGCTAAACCTGGCAGATAGCCAGGTTGAAGCGGAGGTGAGTTTTCCGCAACCTCTGGCGGCGGGCGACCTGTTCCGGTTTAACTTTAATAAAGAAAATGCCAGCCTCATGCTCAGTCTCGACTCGGTGAAGCCTCTGGCTGATAAACGGTCCAGGGTGAGCGGAAACCTGCGGGCCTGGTTCGTACCGTTAACCCCGAAAGATGTAGCGCCGGACGGGGCAGAACTGAAAGTTTTTTACTTTCAACCCGGTCAGGTTGAGCCGCAACCGCTGGAACTAATGGCCCCGCCCCGGTTTGAGGCTGCAGCGGCTCGCTTAACATTGACCGTCAGGGGAACACTTTCAACCGCCCCGGCTCTATCAACCTTGCTTGGTCTGAACCTGGAGGCAGGTGGAAAGGGCTGGCTAAAAGTTGAGGCGGTCCGGTCCGCCGGGATAGACGGGGCAGTTGAAATCAGCGGGGCAGCGGCACGGTGGCTGCCGGATGGCCCGGCCCAAAAAGTATTAACCGTCCCCGAAAACCTGAGCGCCGAGCGGCTAAGTTTCGAGCTATGGACCCGGCAGGGTGAAACCGGCCTTTCCCGGCTGTCGGACCTGACATTTGATGCACGGCACGAGCGGTTCTGGGGCGGGTTGCCTTCAGACGAGCAACTATACGACCCGGATAATTCTACGCGGTCCAACCCGTACAATGACCTCTGGCTGGATGCGGCCAATCCCCGTTTCAACCTGGCTGGAAGTGGAAGTGGCGGGACGAATTTCTTTCCTCTTTTTATGGAGGCCCTTCCCCGATACTTTAACGAGCGGGCGCCGTCGGGCGGGACGAGCCTGGAACGAGATGGGCTGGCCGAGTTTTCCAGCGCGCTTTTTCTTGACCCGGACCTGGCTGAAGTG
>CADDZM010000141.1 GCA_902812345.1 Chloroflexota bacterium
CGTCGTGGTCGGTCCCGGCAATAGCGTGACAACTTGCGCAGGAATACTGGTCAAAAAGTTTTTTACCTTCCTCGGCCTGGCTTCCGGCGGGGGGTGGGGCGGGGATTTGTTTCTGGGCGGTTTTCCAGGCTTCCACCTGCGCGGGCGGTTCAACCTGGGCTTTAATCAGCATCCAGGCGTGTTCGGCTCCGCAATACTCCGAACAGGCTCCGTTCAGGATGCCGGTCTGGTTCGCTTCCAGCCAGATAAAATTTGGTTTACCGGGGATAGCGTCCATTTTACGACCGAGTTCAGGCACCCAGAAATCGTGGATTACATCCGCCGACTCTACCTGTGCCAGCACCCGTTGCCCTACCGGCAAATGTAAATCGTTTGCGGTCACGAAGCCGTCTTTAGGATAGCGGTATTCCCACCAGAACTGGTGACCGATGATTATAAGATCCGGTTGTTGGTTTTGGGCGCCGGGTACCGCCGGGTCCGAGGTGCTCATTACAATTAAAGTTGGGACAAACAAAACAGCCAGCAGCGCCGCCGGGGCAACGGTCCAGCCAATTTCCCACTTGCGGTTGCCCTGGACCTGTTCAGGCTCGGTATTATCCTGGCTGCGCTTGCGAAATTTCACCATGGCCACGATAACCAGCACAATAACCAGCAAAATAATGCTAAACCCAATTGCAAGCGTGAGCACGAAAAGGTCAGAAATACCTTTGGCCTGGTCTGATTTTGGGTCGAAAACCGGAATCTGGGCTAATTGCATCCCGTTTCCTATCTATACAATTTTATCTATTTTATTTCCATGTGAAGTTTTAGCGTCGAGTACCGCTATGCCATATCATCGCCAGAGCAAGGCCCATCACTTCCCTTGCCTGCCTTTGTTTTAAGACCAATTTTCTATTTTTCACAGCCCACCGCATGGTAAGCGCAACCGCCCCATAGCCGGGGTGGTTAAAACGCCGGCAAGATAATCCGGCCTACCTGGTCACAGGGTAAGACAGGTTTTAGGGTAAACTTTAGAGTTCCGACTCCATCCGTCAGGAAAATGAAAGGGTCTTTTTAACGGCGCTGTTTAGGATGGCGACATTCCCAAATTTGTCTACCCAAACACCGGTTTCCACCTGGCATTAATAGCGTACTTTTAATATCGGCCCGGCCTGGGCTTACCTTAATCCCGCTGCTATTAGCAGTATTTATTGAAACTTTAAGACTGCTATTTTTAATATTTATAAAAATGAATACGGATAAGAAAGCAGTCAAGTGGTCAAAAATTCGGTTGCAAAGACTAAAACCTTTTTTGATACAAAAAATCCAACAGCATTTATTGTGCCTTAAAACGGAAAATCAGTTAAAAAGAACTGGATTTTAAGAAACCAAAGTTTTGCTCCCAATTGTTCCCAACTGAAAACAATTTAAAAGCTTTCTTTTATTTTCCAAATATAGCAGTAAAATTAACTTTAACCATTTACCAGCAAGGCGCATCATCTGTCTATTAACCGAACCAATATAGGAAGAATTTACCAGTGTATAATTATAAGCAGCTAGTACAATTGGAAGGTAAGAAAATCATTCTCGGGCCACTCTTACCGGCGCTATAAATTTGGTTTACGGGACAAAACCACGGCCATCCATAAAACCCGCGTCTTTCTTCCCAGCTTCTGAGGTTTAATTTGAACCAGCAAGAACAACAAGCCTTTTTAATGAATACCTTCCGGGAGGAGATTGACAGCCACACGGTTAATTTGACGCGCGAGTTAGTTGAACTGGAAGAAGTCGGGGCTACCCTCGAACAGGCCGAACGCGTGCGCGAAATAATGCGCTTGCTCCATACTGTCAAAGGCGCGGCCCGGATGATGGGCTTTCCGGCCATTTCCAGGGTAGCTCACCTTATGGAAGAACTGGTCGCCAATTACCGCGACTCGGACAGGCCGCTGGAGATTCCGCGCCCGACTGTGGACCTGCTCTTTGAAGGGCTGGACGTTATCAGCGAACTGACCCGCGAGGCGGTTAACCCGGACCCGAACGGTGAGAGCAGCGTCTTTACTGCACCCGTAGTGGTCCAGGCACTGCTCGATAAAATGGCTTTTGTGGCAGGTAGACCGGAACTTGCCTGGGAAGCGTCTCCAGCCCCGGTGTCCGGTTTACCCCCGCCCGAAATTATCGTTTCGCCGGAATTTAACGGCGTTTATCACAGCCCCCAGCACAGTAACGGGAATGGCAAAAGCAACGGCAGCGGAAACAGTAACGGCAGCGGGAATGGTCACGGGGCTAACCCTTCGGAAATAGTGACGGTGCCGGTCAGTAACGTTGGCGGGCTTGAAGCCCCTACCGAGAACCGCCCCGACCAGCGTTCGAACGAAGAAACCATCCGGGTTCGCCTCGACAAGCTCGATAACCTGATTAACATGGCCGGGGAACTGGTCATCAACAAGCAGCAAAACGAGGAACACCTGGAAGGTCTCCGGGAGTTGATGCGCCAGGCTCGCGCCCGCAACCAGCTTACCCACCAGCTTCGCGACTTTATAATCGAGTGCACCCCGGTCGAAGAACGCAACCGCCTCCTGGGTATTACCGAGCTTTTCTCTTTCGACCAGCAGGCAATCGCCGGGCTGATAGAGCCTGCCGCCCCTGAAGCCCGCCCGGCTCGCGATTACAGGCCGGAATTTCCCGGCAGAGAAGGCCAGGGCGGCGTAGTTATCGGCCTTAATGCCCGCGACCTGAAAACAGTCTTTAACAAAATCGAAAACCTTATCAGCCGGAACACCGGCATGGAGCAGCACCTGGCCGGGATGATTCGAGAGCGCAAGAGTTATAACCTCCGGTTTGCCAGCGCCGCCGACGAACTGCGCCAGAATATGCTTGGTATTCGGATGATGCCGCTCGACACAATTTTTGGCCGGTTCGCCCGCCCTATCCGCGACCTGGCTTACGAGCGCGGCAAAGAAGTTAAACTCGTTATTACCGGCGGCTCGATTGAAGTAGACAAGCGAATTCTCGAGCAAATCGCCGACCCTTTGATTCACCTGTTGCGTAACTCGGTTGACCACGGCCTTGAATTCCCTCCGCAGCGGCAGGCCGCCGGGAAACCGGTAGAAGGCAATCTTAAAATGGCGGCCTCCCAGAAAGGCAACCGAGTTATAATTGAAATAAGTGACGATGGGCGCGGCATTGACGCGGAAGAGTTGCGCCGGACGGCAGTCGCTAAAGGCTTTATCAGCCAGGCCGCCGCCGCTGCTCTTACCGATGAAGCAGCCCTTGAACTGATTTACCGCAACGGCTTCAGCACCCGCCAGAACGCTGACGATATAAGCGGTCGGGGAGTTGGGCTTGACCTGGTGCAGCACCACGTCAAAAGGTTGAATGGGCGCATTTCGATAAAAACAACTTCAGGTCAGGGCACCACTTTCCAGATTGAAATCCCGCTCACCCTCTCGACCATTGACGCCTTGATTGTAGGCATTAGCGGCCAGTTGTTCGCCCTGCCCTCGACCATGATTGCGGGAACCTTTCGGGGACCGCGCACCGAAATGCAGACCATCGAGAGTCACCCGGTAATGCGGATTCGCGGGAATTTGATGCCTGTAGTCTCGCTGGCTGACCTGTTGCAACTGGCCCCCGAAGAAACCCCCGAAAATAATGCTTATTCCAACTATAACCGCTCGTTTTTACACGGCGTGCTGGTCGGCGCCGGGGCGGGCGGCCCGGACCAGGACCGCCGTTTCATCTGCTTTGAAGTAGATACTTTTATTGACGAGCGTGAAGTCGTGGTCAAAGGGCTGGGGACGTTTCTTGAAAATACCCCCAACGTGGCCGGTGTAACGGTCCTGGGGGCCAACAGCCTGGCGGTAATCCTGGATACTTTCGGCCTGGTCCAGACCGTCCGGCAGGGTAGCCCGGTATCTTTTAGCGCAGCGGCCAACCGGGTCAGGTCGGCCCCGATTATGGCTCAGCGCCGCTACCATACGATTCTGGTGGTAGACGACTCACTGGCGACCCGGGAACTGGAACGGAGTATTCTGGAGACTGCCGGGTACAGGGTGGATACCGCCCGCGACGGCCTGGAAGCCCTTAAAATTTGCCGGGAGCGGCGGCCTGACCTCGTTCTGACCGATGTAGAAATGCCGAACATGGATGGGTTTCGTCTTAGCCTGGCAATTCGCCAGGACGACCGGCTGAGCGGTTTGCCGGTGATTATTGTAAGTTCGCGGGATTCGAATGAAGACCGGCGCAAGGGTCTTGACGTGGGAGCGCAGGCTTATATTGTCAAAGGACAGTTCGAGCAGAACAAATTGCTCGATACTATCTCATTATTGCTATCAAAGTGAAAAAATGGCGGAGCCAGTAAAAGTTTTAATAGTCGAAGACTCACCTACAATCAGCCGGATACTCACCGGCCTGGTTGAGGCTGACCCCCAACTTGTAGTGGTCGGAGTGGCGACGGATGGCGCGGAAGCCATTCGGATGACCCGGCGCCTGCGCCCGAACATCATTACGATGGACGTGAATATGCCCCGCATGGGTGGCCTGGAAGCCACCGAATATATTATGGCGCACCAGCCCACGCCTATTTTGGTCCTGACCGCTTTCGGCAAGCACGACCTTGATTTATCCTTCAAAATGCTTTCGGCGGGCGCTCTTGAATTTATCGAGAAACCCGATGCTATCGAACTGGCCCGGCAGGGCGCCCACCTGCTCAGCCGGATAAAACTGCTGGCCCGTATCAAGGTTATTACCCATCCCAGGGCCAAGAACCGGGTCTTTAACGACCCCCTGGCGAATACCCTACCGACCTCTCTCGAACCACCGGCCCCGGTCAAAATTGCGCTGCCGCTTCCCCCTAACCTGCGCCCCATCGTCAAAATTTCCCGGAACCCGGAACCGCCAAAGCCGGCCCTGCCTTTACCAATGACGAAACCGCCGGCGCCTTCCCGGGAACTACTGCTGCGCCGCTTTCAGGTGGTCGGGATTGCCGCTTCAACCGGGGGTCCGCCCGCCCTGGCCCGGCTTTTACGAGAATTGCGCCCCGATTTCCCGGTGCCGGTTTTTGTGGTCCAGCATATTCCAGCAGGGTTCAGCCGCGGTCTGGCCGACTGGCTCGCCAGTGAAGTCCAGCTAAAAGTCCGGCAGGTGGAAGAAGGTGAAAAGCCGGTACCGGGCGTGGTCTACCTGCCCGCCGACGACCGCCACCTGACTTTCAACGAGGTTGGCCGTATCCACCTCAGCGCCCAGGCTGACCGTTTCGGCTTGCGCCCAAACGCTGATAAAACGTTTTTATCTATGGCCGAGGTCTGGCCGGGCGAAACCCTGGCCGTAATCCTGACCGGAATGGGCCGGGACGGCACCGATGGCATGAAAAAGCTGCACGAATTAAACGGCTATAACATCGCCCAGGATGAGGCTTCCTCGGTCATCTTCGGCATGCCGAAAGCCGCTATTGAGGCCGGGGTCGTCCACCAGGTGCTGCCTCTCAACCAAATCGCGCCTTTTCTTAACCAGATTTTTCATCCTGCCGAACCGGCCTGGATGGCCCGTAACGGTTGATTTCCACCTAAAATATGGCTCTTCTCAAGCGTGAAAAAATCCTTTTATACACCTTAATCGTTCTTTTAAGTACAGGCGGTCTGATATTTTGCCTGATCAGCACCTCCCTATTTGGGGCCGGTTTGTCACCCGACTCCGTACAATACATTGCTACGGCCCGCAACCTCTTAGCCGGGAAATTATTTGTAGCCATGAACGATACGCCAATGGTAGCCTGGCCGCCGCTATTTCCGATTTTGCTGGCGGCGGTCGGTTTCATTATCGACCTTGACCCCCTGGATGCCGCCCGTTTTGTTAATGCCATAGCTTTTGGTTTGACGGTAGGCGCAGGAGGATGCTGGTTTTACAGTCATTTTCAAACAAAAGTTATCGCTCTTTGTGGAACCCTGGCTATACTTTTGGCTGTTCCACTCTTGAACTCAGCCTCGGTTGCTCTAACGGAGACTGTATTCGCTTTACTAGTGGTTCTATTCCTTATTTTTGTACCCAAAGCCCTATCAGGCAAAAAAACTGACCTGCTGGTTCTGATACTCATAACAGCTTTATGTTGCCTTCAACGCTATATGGGCGTAGCGGTCCTTTTTACCGGCCTGATAATCTTATTAAGCCGCTGCAATAGAACTTCCTTGCGCCAAAAAATTAAAATGGCCGGGATTTATGGAATAGGTTCAAGCTTACCGCTGGCGTTATGGATTTTGCACAATTACCTTCTAACCGGGACACCGACCGGACCTCGCTCTCCCGGCACATCTTCTATATTCGCAAATTTATTGACAATTACCTACATAATTTTCAACTGGTTTTTGCCCTTAAATCTTTTGGAAACGTGGCAGATTTTCTTTATTGGCAGCCTGATTTGCTTAAGCATAATTTTATTGGGGGTCGCCTGGGTTACTCTGGCGAAATTATATAAAGCTACAAATAAAACGACTACAGAGGAAACTGGCCAGGATTTAAAAAAAGATTGGATTTGGTCGGTCCTTATATTTGTAATAATTTACTGTGGTTGGCTGCTCATTTCGACCCAGGTGGCCGATTTCGATCCTATTTCCGAACGGCTTTTAATCCCGATTTATGTACCCCTGCTCTTTTTACTCCTGGTGGGGAGCCAGCGAATACTACAAAAAAGCCCTGAAGCAAAAAGGCCTGTTTATAGAACAGTTATATTTGGCATGGGCATCGTTTGCTTGATTTATTTTTCAGTTTCGGCCTGTTCATTTCTGGTAAACACTTATCAGAACGGGGCCGGTGGGTATAATAGCTATACCTGGCGCTATGCTATACCAATTCGCTGGATCAAGGAAAATCCGGCCAAAGATGTTATTTATAGTAATGCCCCTGATGCCATCTATATTCTTACCGGCAAATCAACCTTAATGGTTCCTACAAAGTCGTCTGGGGCCGCCATGCTAAGCGCTTTTAAGGCTCAATTGGCCGCCCAGAACGGCCTGGTAGTTTACTTTGATGAGAATATTGTTGGCAGGCCTTACCTCGTACCCGAGGAGGAAATTGTGGGGCATGGATTTCTGGACCGACTTGAAATCTGGCCGGATGGAAGAATTTATAAGTATAAAGATTAATTGTCAACCAAAAGCTAAATCGGAAGAGTGTTGCAAAAATAGTTTTCTGCTATATAATGAACCTAAGCTTGTGAGAAGGGTCTTGCACCTCACAAATGCGGCCAGTTTCGTCAGGCTACGTTAAAAAACGCTTTACAACTCACTATATTTCAATACCCTGTCAAATTTCTGAAAGGCATTTTCCAGGGAAACACCACCCACCTCTTAAATTTTCCAAGAATTACGGCGGGCAATATTCCATTAAATATTCCGGTATTTTCCTGAAGAAACCTATACTACAACTGGCTTTATTGGTGCTTTAACCACCTTGCCAACTCAGTTTATCATTTCAAACGGAGGAATAAGATGGCAAAAATGCGAATTCTTTCGTCACTCGGCGATACAGTAGTAGAGTGGGATACCGAAAAAGCGGCTACCGACGCGGACGCCGCGAAGGCCGTTAAGGAAGCCGAACGGATTTTCCGGGAGGCTCGGCAGCGTGGCGCGACCGCTTTCCGGGTAGATTCACCCGAAAAACCGGCCGAGCGCATAGATAAGTTCGATAAGACGGCTGACCAGATTATTGTGGTGCCACGGGTAGCCGGGGGTTAAAATCAATTTATAAGCAGGGTGGTGTAACTTGATGCTAACCCTTTTTGCGTTTGTTACGGCTGGCATTGCGCTTATCTGGTTCCTTTCCTACAGTCGCTTGCTGGTACGCGGGCCTTTTACAAACCGGAATTCCGCTTTTGCCCGTTATTACGTGAACAAGCAGGAGGCCGAGCAACGCGCCGAGCAGTTGCTCAAAATCCTCCTGCAAACCGACCAGTACAATCATCTCGTACGTAAAGGCTATCTTGAAGTTCAGAGCGGCATGTATCCCTACCGGACCTACCGTATCCCCCGCCACCGGGGCAGCGTCGAGGTCTATGAGATGGGCCGCCTGGTAATGAGTTTGTGTGTGCAGCCGACTGAAGTCGTGCCCGACGCCGATGTCGTGGTGATGCACAAGCTCATGATAGAAGGTAACGAACGAGAATACCTGCGCCGGGCTAATTATTTTGACCGGCAAACAGACCCGTTCTGGTAAAATTCTCTGCGAGATGGCGTTGTCCCGGTCTGGTTTTTCTCTTCTTTACAACCCAGAAATCTTCGCCATCTCGCACGTCTTACATATCGAATCATGCCGTTTTCGAGGGGTAAGCCGGCCCCAAACACCCCTTATTTCAGGCTAAAAAACCTAATCTAACCTCACTTGACTAAGCCTGGAGAGGGGTGTATAATCTGTAACAAAGTTGAGGGTTGTCCAACTCTCGCTGCTCCGTGTTCTCTACCGAGGTACTTCACCGAAATTGCTTTTCACCAATCAAGAGAATTAACGAGTTCAGCATGAGCATGCTTTAATCGAGACTTTGATTAAGCTGTTGTCAGTTTGGAAATTAAACTTTCAACTCGAAGACGGTCTTGGAAACAGTTATTATTCTGACCAGGTTTTTACTTCGCCGGGTCGTCGCCAGCTCAGTAAGTGAACCGTACTCGCCTCTCCCGGCGTGGTTCATGTAGCCCCACTGGCAAACCTTATTGCCCAGAAATGTTGATTGTTGTAAAGATTTGGCTTTTTTACAAAGCTGGTCGTTTTTCTTCCTGGTGTCGAGGTAACGTCGCCTCTCAATTTTATTGCGCCCAAAACTGTTTTTTTATAAGTTTATACTACAAGCGACTATTTGTTTTAGGAGTTCAACTGTGAATCTCGCAGAATTAGAAACAAAAACTCTGGATGAGTTAAAGGAGATTGCCCGCGACCTGGATATGGTGGGCATAAGCGGCCTGAAGAAGCAGGACCTTATTTTCAAACTCCTCCAGGCTCAGACCGAGCAACAGGGCAATATCTTTAGCGCCGGTATCCTGGAAATCATGGAAGATGGCTTTGGCTTCCTTCGCCAGGAGCGCTTCCTGCCCGGCCCCGACGATATTTACGTCAGCCAATCGCAAATCCGGCGCTTTGGCCTGCGCACCGGCGACCGCATCAGCGGTCAGGTCCGCCCTCCCAAAGAAAATGAAAAGTATTTCAGCCTGTTGCGGGTAGAAGTTGTGAACGGCATGGACCCGGAAGTGGCCCGCCGCCGCCCTCACTTCGATAACCTCACCCCTATTTTCCCCCGCAACATGATTGACCTTGAAACCGTTCCAAATGTCCTTTCGACCCGCCTTTTGAACCTGGTAGCCCCGATAGGGCGCGGCCAGCGCGGTATGATTGTATCGCCGCCAAAGGCCGGTAAAACCATGCTGCTCAAGGCTATCGCCAACGGCATCACGGCCAACTACGCCGACATTCACCTGATGGTCCTGCTAATCGGCGAGCGTCCTGAAGAAGTTACCGACATGAAACGCAGCGTCAACGGTGAGGTTATCAGCAGCACCTTCGACGAGGAAATTGATAACCATACCAAAGTGTCCGAAATGGCCCTGGAACGCGCCAAACGCCTGGTTGAAAGCGGTCGGGACGTGGTTATCCTGCTGGATAGTATCACTCGTCTGGCTCGCGCCTACAACGTGGCCATGCCCCCCAGCGGTCGAACTCTTACCGGCGGTATTGACCCGGTAGCTCTCTACCCGCCAAAACGCTTTTTTGGCGCGGCCCGTAACATCGAGGAAGGCGGCAGCCTGACCATTATCGCAACCTGTCTGGTAGATACGGGCTCGAGGATGGACGATGTTATCTACGAAGAATTTAAGGGCACCGGCAACATGGAGTTGCACCTCGACCGCAAACTGGCCGAGCGCCGCATCTATCCTTCGATTGATATTCAACGCTCCAGCACCCGCCGCGAGGAACTTTTGCTCGAGGATAGCGCGCTCAAGCAGGTCTGGACCATGCGCCGGATGGTTTCGGCCCTGGGCGGCACTGAAGGCATTGAGCTTTTGCTGGGCCGGATGGCGAAAACTTCCAGCAATGCCGAATTCCTGACAACGCTGACCAAAGACGTTCTTTAGAAGTTTTAAGACGTTTTAGTCTTCCCGGGCCAACCGGTTTCTCTAACCTTTGAGAAATAGGGCCGGTAAGGAGGATTTTTTCTAAAATTTGCTTACCGGCCTGGCTCTAAACCCTTACCTGTATTTTCTTCCGGTTTTTAGTTTTTTTCCTAGTTTTCTTCTATGCAAAGACTTTATCCCGACTTCCAGAACGGCCTGACTCCCCAGGACATTTATAATGTGTCCGACCTGGGCTTTCCCGGCGAAGGAGTTTTGCTAAAAGACGGGGGGCGGCGGCCTTATGTCTTTTTTAACATGGTTTCGAGCGTGGACGGCAAAGCGGTCAGCGCGTCCGGTAACGCGGCTGGCCTGGGCAGCGAGACCGACCGCATGGTGATGCACCGGTTGCGGGCGGCGGCGGACGCGGTCATGGTTGGGGCCGAAACCTTTCGTCACGACCCTTACGTACCCCAGGTGATGTCCGAAGCCGCCGGGGAACGCCACCAGTTTTTCCCGCAAAGACCTCAGCCGCTTGGCATTGTCATCTCGCGGGACGGTAACTTGCCGCTCACTAAAAAGTTTTTCAGCCGGGATAAAGCCGCCGACCGCCTGGTGGTGCTGGGCCAGGCCGCTCCCAAACATAAAGAGGATGCGTTTAAACCTTACGCCCAGGTTGTCCGCGCCCCGGAAGGTGAGGACGGTTGCCCCGACGAAAGCTGGCTGCTGGCCTATCTCTACCGGGAAAAGGGGGTACGCTGGCTGCTGTGCGAGGGCGGTCCCCGGTTCAACTTTTCCTTTATCGAAAAAACCCTGGCCGACGAACTGTTCCTCACCTTCGCGCCAAAGCTCGTCGCCGGTGAAGGAAATACAACGATACTAACCGGGCTGGGCCGGGGCTTTCCGCAAGATAAAATGCCCGCTTTAGGGCTGGTTTCGCTCTACAAACAGGCTGACGAGCTTTTCTTCCGCTACAGGATAAGTTTTAAAGAAGGCTAAAGAGGTTCCGCAACCTTGCTGAGAAATATTTTCGCACTTTCAAGTAGAACGTTGGCGACCCTGAAATCGCTCAAACTGGCCGGGCAGTTCCCCTTCTTAAAGGCTTCTACCCCGGACTGGCCGGACCTGCTGCCGGCGATAGTTCACCCGGTCGTGGTCGTGCCGGGCCTGCTGGGAACGTGGCCGCCGGTCCCGAACGGCCGGATTGACCCGGTGACAGGCGCATATTACAACCTTCTAAACGGACTTGAAAAAATCGGTTATGTGCCAGGCTTTTCGCTCTTTAGCTTCGGCTACGACTGGCGGCGCAGCGCGGCTGAACTGGCTCCCTTACTCGCCGCCGAAATCAAGCGCATTCAAAAACTGCCGCCCCAGAAAGCTCTTGGCCGTTCGCCGCGCCCGGTAGACTACAGCCGGGTTGACCTGGTGTGTCACAGCATGGGCGGGGTCGTCGGGCGAACTTTCGTCCAGGGCGACAGCTATAACGGGGAAGTCAACCGCCTGGTGCTGGTCGCTTCACCGCAGCAGGGCGCGATTTCCGCTTATTATGCCTATGAAGGCGGCGACAGCAACCACATCGGGATTCCGGTTGCCAGCGCCCAGAGCATGGTTTTGCTGGCCCAGCGTTATGATACCTGGCTGCCTAACCGCAAAATTGACTTTATTTACCGGGGCATCCGGGGTATTCGGCTGCCCAACTTATTTAACTACATCAGCGAAAATCTGCGCTCAATTCACGATTTTTTGCCGGTGAAACAGGCCAATTACCTCTATTCCCTGGATGAAAACGGCCAGGAAATTTCCTATCCGTTCAGCCTGCCCGACAACACTCACCTGGAAAAACTGGACCGGCCTGATGCCCTGGACCGGCTGGATAAAGTGGCTGAAATATACTGCTTTTATAGTTCAACCGTCCAGACCCTCGTGAAATTAAAGGTTGAAAAGTCTACCAATCCGCCCATGTGGGAACACGGCCAACCGGTCGAACCCCAACCGGCCTCAAGTTACGGTCCTGGCGACAGCATCGTAACCCAGGCTTCGGCTCACCTGCTCCTGCCGCCTGACAAAACCGATGGTTCGCCCTGGCAGGTCAAAATCGGCCACACCGACCTGGGCCAGCAACTCAACCGCTCCCTGAACCACGTCGAGATTATAGCCGACCCTGACGCGGTGCGCTGTCTTTTGCAGTATTTCGTCCGCCCTGACTTGCCGCCCCTGGCTGCTACGGATTGGGACGGCCCGCCTCTCTCGGCCCGCAAACCAAATTTTGCCGCCCTGGTCATGCCTTTTTAACCCGTAAGGTGGCAACTTAGCTCGATTTCTGGTTGGAAATTATTCCTGTTGTCGAATCAAAGCTTGCTTTCATGGTATTCGAAATCGTTTGCTCAAGCTGGCTTTTCTGGTCCATAAGCCTTTGCAGCCGAAGCATATCCTGACTGTTCATATCGCTAATACTATCTTTACCACTCCCGCCGCCAACAACACTTTCGAGTTCTTGCTCTTCAAGTTCCCCCTCGCCTGGTTCCTTGTTTTGGGGAAATTTCTTTTCACCTGCCATAACTTACCTCCTGGTTTAAAAACAAAACGAAATTCAGCGCAGATTTAAATATAGCACAAACTTAATAGTATTTATAGTCTTATATTAAATTCATAACCTGGAGAAGCAGCGAAAATTTATTACCCCAAAGGGATTTACGATGTAAACCCAGGACGACCTGCCGGTGACCGGACCTTATTCATCGGTTAAAGGGCTATACCTGGCGGCGGGCTTTAACGGGCACGGCGTAATGTTTTCGCCCCCCCCTTCTCTTGTCGCGGAACCGGTCGTGTCTGGGAAACCTGAAACCTTCGCCCTCCCCCTGAGGATTGGACCGTTTCCAGCCTGGAAGTGGAATCAAATACAGCCCTGCATCTCCAGTAAAAGTTGCGGGGCTGTTTTTTTATGGAAATGATGCTGGAAAACTATTTCGAGCCTAGCTCGTCATCAAGGTCCAGGTTGCCGTTGCGGAAATTTTCGACGTGGATTTTAGCCCACGAGTAGCGGTCGGTCAGAGTCCAGTGGTCGGAACCGCTATCGAAGAAATAATAAAAGAAAACTTTTAACTCGTCGGTATTAAAGCCCTGGGTTGCCAGGTTCACCACCATCAAACTCTGCCTGAAATGGTCGGTATTCCAATAAGTGCGCATAACGGTGTGAAACCTCCGGCAAACAAATAATTAATCAGCGAATTATTGCTATTATAGCAAACTCGTCGCTAGATTGCTTCATATTTTGAAAAGACCGTTGTAGTGGCCCCGGTTTCCAGGCAATAGGCCTGGCGCGGCACCCTGGCAATATCGGCCCCGTAGACATGTATCGAGACCGAGCAATCGCCGGTCGGGTTCTTTACGTCGTGAATTTCTTCTTCAGGCGGCAAGAGATAGGAACAATCGCCCGGTTCGCAAATCATGCCCCCGGCGCAGCGCAGCCCGCCTTCAGGCACTTTTTTATAAAAGGTCTGGTCTTCGATACCCCGGTAAACCCCCACTACGCCCCAGACCCGGTGGTTATGTACACCGGTGCTGGCTCCCGGCTTAAAAGCCAGGGCCGTCACGCAAAAGGTGCCGGCAGGGGCAATATAGAGCGGGTATTGCGAGTATTTACCCGAGCCCGGACGTAAAAATTTATCCGGCAGCCATTCCCGGTCCCTTTTCCCCAGCAAAAGCGCCAGGCTGTCGCTGACCCTTTTAACAATGTCAGCCTCACTTTGGGCCAATTTCAGGGAAAGTTCTACGTCATCCAGAAAACAGTTTAATAAATCGGTATCCTTATGAATTTTAACCAGCATTTCTTAAACCTTTACCCATAAAACCTGATAAACCCGATGATGATTCTTAACAAACATCATTTTGATTTTGTTAAACTTAAAATTATTGTAAACCATTTTTGTCAACAATTCCAGTGATATAGCGAACAAAAATCAAAAGCCATCTTCAGGTAAATTTTCTAAATGGTAAAAGGATTATGTTATAATAGAAGCAAGTAACGCCTACAGAAGCATCTCAAAAGAAGAAATGGAGCCTGGGTGGAAAGTCTACCGTTGGTGTTGTATACCAGCTTAATTGAAGTGTTTGTCGGCACTTTCGCGGTCCTGATGCTGACCGATTTCCGGGGAGAACTGGGCCGGGGCTTTCTTGCCAGCGTGGGCCTGACCGTCCTGGCCGTGGCGTTTTTAGCCCGGTTGAGCCTTAGCGGAATTGATTTCGGGCGCGGCCAGCAGCTTTACCCCGGCATAGACCTGGCCTGGAACGGCTTTCAGGATACCTGGCTAACTATCTCGCTCGTCTTGCTGGTTGTTTACAACCTGATGGTCCTCCTCGGGACTGAAAAAGCCAGGCGAATTTCCGGCCTGGCCGCTCTTTTTGCCGCCTGCCTGACCCTGTTCACGGTCGCCATGCTCTACCGGGGCAGTTACCTCGGCGGCCTTATTGCGCCTTTTAGCTTCTTTCTGGGAGCGGCCTCGGTCGGTACCGTCCTGACCGGGATGCTGCTCGGCCACTGGTACCTGGTAACCCCCAGCCTGACCGTCGCCCCGCTCGCCCGCATCAACCGGCTTTTTTTCTATGCCATGGTAGGCCAGGCGGTCCTGGTAGTCGTCAACGCCGGACCCTGGGTCAGCAATTCGCTGGCCGTGAGCGAAAAGTGGGCGGTCTTCTTCTGGCTGCGGGTGCTGGTCGGTATTGTTTTCCCCCTGGTGCTATCTTACGCCACCATGCAGACCTGTAAAATCAAAGCCCATATGTCTTCAACCGGGTTTTTATACGTAGCCCTGGGCGGCGTCCTGGCCGGGGAAATTGTTTCGCGGGTCATCCTTTTTCAGACTTACGTCCCTCTTTAATAGCCTTTATTATCAGGGCTTTTGCTCGCAATAGTCACATCCAGCGGGCGCAGTTGAGGAGTCTCGTAGCCCCTTTCATTCGGTCAGGCCTGGTTGG
>CADDZM010000142.1 GCA_902812345.1 Chloroflexota bacterium
ATACTGCCACAATAGACATTTACAACACGCCCTGGGGTTCGCACCCGGGCGGCCATTACGGTTACTGGTCGGTGCCGGTGTCCGGCGGCAGCGGGGTAACGCTGGACTGGCAGCTTCAACTGACTCGTAAAGAAATGACGACCCGGGAGAACGGCGGGAACGTGCCTAATTACCCACCTGACCCAAAAGACCTTGACCTGGCCAAGTACGGCAACCTTGGCGATTTTCGGGCCAACTTGAACCTGTTTTCAGGTGGCCAACTGGACGGGCAATTCCGCCTGTTCGACTTTACGGTGTACACCCAGGGCGATAAGAACCGGGTTGAAAATCGGCGGGCAGGCGCTTTCAAAGGTTACAATACTGCCCTGACCTTTATCGTCCTGCCGAAAACAACATAACTCTTAAAAGGTTGAACGAAACAACGTTCAACGATTCTTCTGGAATTTTAGTTTGACGAAACAAGAGATAGCAGTCAACAACCGTGTAGCAACGCCCCCCTTTGACCCGGCAGATGCTTCTAAAAAGCCTGCCCCGGTTCGGGTTGGGGGGGAAATAACCGGCTGGGCCAAATACGAGGGCAGGCTTTGGCGGCGCGCTTTTAACAGCCCGGCTCCTTACACGCTGTTATTCGGGGTTTTGCTGCTCCTGGCCCTGGCCTGGCAAGTGCCTTTTAGCTATACACTCGATTCAGCCAACGAACTGCAGCTCGACCAGCCCTTTTTGCACAATTTCAACTTCTTCGAGCGGACACCTGACGGCCAGGGGTTTCGCTGGACCAAAGGCGAAGGTACCGTAGACTTTCCCGGGGTCGGCAAGCATGCTTACCGCTACGAGATAACAGCCGCAGGCGGTATAACGCCAAACGCGCCTTACGTGTTGTACGCCAATGAGACCAAAATTGCGGAGGGCAAGCTCGAACCGGGCCAGAAAACCTATACTTTTGACATTCCTGCCGATGCCGTAGCGGGTCGCAACGGCAATTTACGGCTGGTCTTCCAGGTTGCCGGGGTGGTTCCGGGTAAAGGGGAAAGCCGCGAACTGGGCTTTCCATTTTTCTCGGCCAGGGTTACGCCTGTTGGGGATGGGCCGGTGGTGCCGCCTTTTACCCAGCTTGGCTGGCTAATCGGGGCCGTTATGCTGGCCTACTTTATTTTTGCAAGGGCCGGGTTCGCGCCCTGGAAAGCCGCCGCAGCCGCCGGAGTAATAGCCCTGGTGCCGGTAGGTGTCGTGGCAAGTCCAGGGGCGCGGCCCTGGCTGACCATCTTTTCGCAGGAAATAACGTTTGCCTTTGGCTGGGCGCTGGTATTCGTGGTGCTGGCTGACATTCCTTTGCGGCAAGTCTGGGAGTTTGGCTGGGAGCGGCGTTGGGTCTTGAGCATTTTCGGTGTGGCCCTGGCCTTGCACCTGGCGGGCCTGCTCCACCCCCAGACCGGCACTAACGTCAATAAAATTGTTGACATCGGTTTCCACCTGAACCGTTACGCGACCCTTTGGGACCGGGGCATCTGGTGGAATAAAATCACTTCGGGCGAGTGGGGCAACCGGCCTACTTATTATCCTTTGACCACTTATTTATTAATGGGGCCGTTTAACCTGCTAATCCCGGACCGCCGCCTGCTATTGCTGGGCTGGATGATAACCTTTGAGGCCAGCCGGGCGCTCCTGGCGTTCTACCTGGTCAAAAAAGTGACCGGGCAGGGCCGGGCAGCCGTTCTGGCCGCGTTCTTCATGGCCGTGCTGCCGGTTAGCACGCTCGCCCTGGCCTGGGGCGAAGTGGCGAATCTGATGGGTGAGTGGTTCATTTTGGCCGCGCTCTGCCTGGTGGCAGTCAAATGGGACAGGCTGGGCCGCCCCTGGATTTTTGGCCTGTTGACCCTGGCGCTTTTCGGGTCGTTTATGGTTCATCCGGGTGAGGTGGTTGTATCCGGCGTCGTTTTCCTGGTAATAGGGGTAATTTTCTGGTTGCGCCGGGAAAGCCGCAAACAAGCCACGGTTATGCTGGCCGCTTTTGGCCTGGCTGTGTTCCTGGCGATTGCCAGCTATCACTGGATGACCGTGCGGGATATGGTTCCGCAAGCCCTCGACTCGCTTTCCAACAAGGTCCAGGGCAAACCTGACCCGAACGTCAAGCCCGGCGACGTTCACCGCTTTTACGTGGGCGGGGCGGTAAACGACTCCCGGCTGGGTCTATCCAGTAACAGGGGCGTGGATACCGTACCCGACCTGCTAATTGGCGGGCTGAAAGGCTTCTGGGCCGAAGCGCGGGTCTACTTTAACGTTATCCCGGTCCTGCTGCTGCCCTGGGGTTTGTGGCTGTTATGGTATGCTTCCCGCAAGCCAAAGATCGAAACAGACCCTAAAGTTGAAACCAACCGGTCGGCCCGGCGGCGGCTTTTCTGGATGGGCCTGGCCTGGGTTGGCACTGTCGTAGTTTTTGCCCTGGTCGGTTTGCTCGTAAACCTGTACGTGCGCTATTCGCTGTTTTTGCTGCCGTTTGTGGCGATAACCGGGGGGCTGTTCCTGCACTGGCTCTGGAGCCGGCTGGAATATTCAGGTCGAGGGTGGGCGGGTGCGCTTCTTACCGTGGCGTTGGGAGGTTGGCTGACGCTTGGGACCCTGACCCTTTTCATGGACCGCCTAATTTACTACGGCCATTAGGAAATTTTAGAAGCACAAGACTTAAAAACGGAAAACGAGCGCTTGCAAGAAAGAAGAACACAGCCGAATAAATCCGAGCCGGAACCGGACACTACAAGAGAACCCGTTCCCCCGGCCCTAACCGCGCCTCGGGGCTATTCCCTTCTGAATCCAAAAAAAGGGGCCGGGCTGGGCTGTATTACCCTGGTTGCCATCTTCTTTATCGCCGTTACTTCCTACGGCCTGGCTTACCAGACCCGCCCTTCTTTTAAGGTTGACCTGGGCGACCGCCTGGACCGCCCGTTTGTCAGCGGCTTTTTAGAACGCGAACCACCGGAAAAGTACCGCCTCGACCCGGCCAATAAATGGGATGGCCTGGGCTATCGTTTTTCCCGCGCCGAAAGTGAGGTGAATTTTCCCGGTATCGGCTCGCAGCCGGTCACAGTCACTATTCGCTATAACATTTCAGAAAATCCTAAAAACCCGACCCTGACTGTCCTGACCAACGACCTGAACCCGGTGAAGCTGCCCGCTCCGCCCAAAGGAGCCTGGGTCGAGCAAAGCTTCCTGGTACCCGGTGAGTGGTTCCGGGACGGCGATTTGCATTTGCAGCTTAAAACGACCACCTTCATTCCGAAAAACGATGTGCCAAACGCGAACGACCCGCGTGAGCTTGGGGTGGCCGTTGACTGGGTGCGGGTTGACCCGGCTGAAGTGAATAAAGCGGCCTTTATCCGCCCGGCCGATGGTGATTTCCTGCCTTTGGTCTTTACCGCGGTTTTGGGGGTCTTGATTTTAAGTTCAATTGGCGTTCCGGCCATCTGGTCGCTGGTGGCCGGGGGCGTGATTGTGGCCGGGCTGTCCTACTGGCTGATTAACGACCGGCTCAACCTGACCGCCCTGATGGAGCAGGATTTTATCCGCATCCTCTTTTTCATGTGGGTGGCGGCTTATCTCGCCGCCGAGTTAGTACCAAGATTGTTCCGCAAGCTCGGCGTCCCGACCAACCGCAACGAAGGGGCTTTTCTGGCCCTACTTTTCCTGTTGCAATTCGTGGTTTTGTACTTCTTCCAGTTGCATCCCCAGTTTATCGCCAGTGACATCGGGTTGAACTGTCACCGCCTGGCGGGTGTCATTCAGGGCCAATGGGTCTTTACAGAGGATTTGCCGAACGGAAGACCGGCCCCTTATCCGCCCGCTTTCTACTTTTTCCTGTGGCCGTTTACCTTTTTAAGCGGATTGCAAGACCAGAACCTGCAAAACCTGATTGAACTGGTCAACTCTATCCTGGCGGCGACAGGGGTCTTTATGGTTTTTTACCTGGCAAGCCTGCTGCGCCTGCCCGCTTATCATCTTGCCCCCCGCAAGGACAGCCCTTTGCGGTTGGCCCTGGTGCCAACTCTCAAGACCGGCACAAACTGGGCCGCTATTATCGCGGCGGCTTTTTACGCTATCAACCGCTTCCAGTTCATGGTTTTCTCGCAGGGCAACCATGCCAACCTTTTCGCGGCCTGGACTTTCATGCTCTTTTTATGCGTGATTGCCGGGACGCTCGATTACCTGCACCACGCCGAAAAGCACGCCCCGGTATCTTTGCCTACCACAACAATCCAACTTGCCGGGGTCGGCGCGGGCCTGAGTTCACAACCATCTAACGGCCAATACAACCGGGCCGAAGAACCGGACGACCCCTACGGCCTGGGCCATCTGGTCCGGCCAGGCGGCGCGGGCACCGGTAAGCCTAGTGTTTTGACCCGCTTCTTTATGCGGCTGGCCGACCGGTGGAATAAACAGGTCTGGCCGCGCCTGCAAGTAGCTTTGCGGTATCTACTGCCGGTGGCGTCGCTGTTGCTGGTCTTTCTTTCCCACTACGGCACGTTTTTGTTCACGAATGTCTTTATGGGGGTTTATATCCTGGTGCTGGTGTTTGCCGGGGGGAAGGTCGGGCGGCGAGATGTTTTCTACCTTATCATATGCTGGCTGGCCGCCCTGACCCTGGCTTTTTTGCTTTACTACTACAATTATGTCGGCCTGATAGTCAACCAGGTTTTTGGCGAGCCGGGCGCCAGCGGCAGCGAACCTAAAACAGCCTTTGACCTTTTCGCTTCAATCCGGAAAATCTATACCGACTCGCGGGAGTGGTTCGGCATGATTGTTTTGCTGGCGATGCTGGGAGGGATAATCCTGTGGGTTTCGCGCCGCTGGCTGGGCAAGACCGAGGTTTTGCAAAAAGATTTGGAAAAACGCTGGCAGCTAGGCCCGACCGGTGGAGCGCTGCTGGCTGTCGGTCTGACCGGGCTTATCTTTGCCCTGGCTGAAAATTTACAGGGTGTCGAGAGCCGCTATCAGCTTTACATTATCGTGCCAATCGTGATTCTGGCCGGGCGGTTCCTGGGGCGCGTCTGGCGGCTGGGCTGGCCTGGTATCGTAGTTGTCGTGGCTCTTTTCGGCTTCCAGTTTCTCCAATCGCTTCTCTTCTGGCTGGAGCGGGCAACCTATTATTTCCTTTAGTTCGGGCTTATTTCAAAATGGTAAGGTTCAGTTTCCAGTTGAGCTTTAGGGGGAATCAGCCGGATAGAACCAAGCATGTATTCTAAAACCGGGATTTCAGTTTCTTCAAGTTCCTGCAAGGCGTAGGCGTGAATTTCATAGACTGTATCCTGGTCCACCAGAATCAGCACGTCAAGCTGGGTCAGGGGCAGGCTGTCACCATTATCATTATGGCCCAGCCAGTGCATTCGAGCCTGAAACGCCCGGTAGCCGTCCAGAAAAAACTGCCCGTTTTCCACCATTGAGAACTGGTCGAGTTCATTCTCCATATTGCCGCTAAAATAGGAAGCCTGGATAAGCTGGTCGAAGCTATCCGGCGCATTAGAGTTGATGGTATGGGTATTAATTATTAAATTGGTGCGGTAATCTTGCACTTCCGGCCCAATAAGTTCAAGGGTCGTGCCGGGATGCCTGGCCCTGGCCCAGCCGTCAGGCGCTTCGAGCGAAACCATCAGGGGCTTATGGAAGTAGCTTATCATGGGCGGTAATGGCATCTGGAGTTACTCCTGGTCTAGTTTATAGTCTAAACTGGGGCTTAATCGTCATCAATCATAGAAATAAAGCGGATCGAGCGTAAAGCATCGTTTATGATTTGAAGGTAAATATCCCCTTGTTCGGGGGTCACCAACCCGATAATCGGGAAAATATAAGAATCAACCTGCACGACGGCAACATGCTGGACTATGGTGCGGTCAGTGGTTTTATCGCGCCAACTGGCTGTAAAAATTACCGCCGGGTATCTATCTATGGTTACTTCGGCCTGGTAGAGCAGTTTAAACTCCGGCAAGGGCATATCCAGCATCATTTGGACAATATGGTGATAGCCCTGGGAAGCCTCGCCGCCGGGAAAGACCTGGATACCCAGGCTTGGCGAGGGGTTTTGAGCGGCGGTGCTTATATAGGAGGCCGCAAAACCGGGCCGCTCTACCTCTTTCCAGTCCAGGGGTAAGACAAGGGAGACGCCAGTCTGGTAGCTGAAATGACTTTTCAGGTTTGGGTCGGTCTTAATCATGATAAATTTCGCCCCTAAATCAGAATGTCCAAAGTTTTTAATGAGGTAAAGGTTGGCAGTGCGCTAATAAAAGTATGGCATAACGTTTGCATTAATGCAAGGTTGAATAAAGGTTTTGCTTCATCCCATTTTTAGGTCCAAAAGCAAGTCAGGATTAAGCCGATTAAGCCAAAATAATTTTTGAAATACCTATTCCTTATTCAATCAAGCGCTTGCTTTAACAATGTTATATCATTTTGGAGGTTAGGTTTTGAAACCAACTTACGCCTTCCGCTTCTTTTTCGAATGGGGCAACAGCGGCGAATGTTTGTGGCCCGACAACCTTGCCGCCAGGGAGAGATTCGGTTTTGCGCCGTCCATAGAGGATTTCCCGGTGTCGGAAGAGTTGAAAGCAAACGTGCACAGGGTCGGGGAGTGGTATCAGACCAACTTAAACTGGGATTATCCGCCCGACCCTGGTCCCTGGCGCCAGGACGAGTGCGACCGTTTCAACCGGGCAGTCCAGGAATTGTTTGGAGACCTTGTACGGGAATTGGGGCCGGATTACGAACTTGAATACCGGCAAACCGTCCTGACCGAAGACACCGACCTGGACGAATATTTAAAAGACCCGGCCCATTTCAAAGGAAAGGGTTGAGGAAATAAGCTAACCGGCAATGGGTCTTTTGATAATTGTAAAAATAAACAGCCGAAGTCTTATGAGCTGGTCGTAGCCGACTGGAATGAGGCGGGCCGGGAAGGTAAACCGCGCTTTGTCAGCGGGTTGTATTTCGCGCTTGGTCCGGGCGCAAAAATAACGGCTAACAGCTATATCCGGCATTACTATAGCTTTCTCGGTCCAGTGGCAGACCGAATAGCCGGGGAGTCCCAACCACGCTGGAGGCTTTACAGGAAACGCTAAAAGCTTTTGAAGCGGTGGGCCTGGATGAAGTGGCGCTCTGATTGCTAAAACATTCCGGGGCGCTGGACAAACGCGGCCAATTGGGTTAAAATACTGGTTAGCTGGGTATAGTAAAAATATTCCCGGCCGGTAGTAACAATTCTCAAAGGCCATGATGGAGAGAGTAACCCGGTGGGAACTGGCAGGGAGAAGCGGTCAGCGACTGAAAACCGCTTCAGGGATGCCCGGATGAAGTTCACTCCTGAGCCGACAGGTCAACGCATTTGTAAGTAGCCTGCTCCGGTTGCTCCCGTTATAGAGCAATGGCCCTTTTTAAGGGGGCCGGAATGAAGCGGCTTTTCCTTTTGTTCGAGGGAAGGCAAGCAGGGTGGTACCGCGTGGTTTTACCGCGTTGAGAGCAATTCTTCTTTCCAGTTTTTAAGAAGCTATACTGGTTAAAGTGCTGTCAGCCAACCGCGTCCCTGTATTTTACAGTGGATGCACGGTTTTTGGCCTGGCAGTTTTTTGATTCTAAGGAGAAAGACAGCAATGAGTATACAAGACCAGGTTGCCGAAATGCAGCAGCGAGCGCTGGGCGAACTGGAAACAGCCAGTGACCTGGTTGCTCTCGACGAATGGCGTTTAAAATACCTGGGTAAAAAAGGCGAGCTTACCGGCTTTCTTCGGAGCATGGGCAGCCTTCCCGCTGAGGAACGCCCGGTGGTAGGTCAGGTGGTTAACGCCGCCCGCAAGCTATTGGAAGAAGCCGACGGGCTGCGCCAGACCCGCCTTCAGGCTATCGCCCTCGACCAGCGCCTGGCCGCCGACCGGGTGGACGTGACTTTGCCGGGCCGCCCGGTGGAAACAGGCCGGGTCCACATCATCACCCGCACCATGCGCGAGATTGAAAGCGCCTTCAAAGCAATGGGCTTCCAGGTTGCCGAAGGCCCGGAAGTCGAACTGGACTTCTACAACTTCGAGCAGCTAAACATGCCGCCCGGCCACCCGGCCCGCTCCATGCACGATACCTTTTATTTCAGTGAGTCGGTAGTGCTGCGGACCCATACTTCACCTAACCAGATTCGGGTGATGGAAAAACAAAAGCCGCCGATCCGGGTAATTGTCCCCGGCAAATGCTACCGCAGCGAGGCGACTGATGCCACCCACGACTTCATGTTCTATCAGGTGGAAGGGCTGGCCGTTGACCGCAACGTAACCCTCGCCGACCTGCGCGGCACCCTGACCGACTTCGCCCGCCGCCTCTTCGGGGCCGAGCGCAAGGTCCGATTCCGCTGCGACTATTTTCCCTATGTCGAGCCAGGCGTGGACCTCTCGATTGACTGTATGCTGTGCGGCGGCAAAGGCTGCCGGGTCTGCAAGTACAGCGGTTGGTTGGAAATCCTGGGCGCGGGTATGGTCCATCCCCAGGTGTTGCGTAACGTGGATATTGACTCCGAAAAATATAGCGGCTTTGCTTTCGGGATGGGTCCGTCACGTATCGCGCTTTTGAAGTACGGCATTGACGATATTCGCCAGTTCTTCCGCAACGACCTGCGCTTCCTGGAACAATTCGCCTAGCAAAAGGAGCCTTGAACAATGATTAAAGTGCCACTGAGCTGGCTACGTGACTACGTGAACCTGACCCTTTCGCCGGAAGAACTGGCGGCGGGCCTGACCCTGCGCGGCCTGGAAGTGGCCGAAATTATCCGGGTCGGCCAGGATTGGGATAAGGTCGTAGTGGGCCAGGTCGAAAGTATCCAAAAACATCCTAACGCCGACCGCCTGGTCGTTTTGCAGGTCACGGACGGCAATTCCACCTTCCAGGTTGTAACCGGGGCTTTTAATTTGAAGGTTGGCGATAAGATTCCGCTGGCCTTGCCGGGCGCGAAACTGATTGACGGCCACAAACTGGTGGACGAGCAAGCCGCCGGGAAAAGGACCGCGCCCCTACTTGAATCAGGCGAAATGCCTTACTTCACGGTCAAAACCGGCAAAATGCGCGGCGTGGATAGCAACGCCGTGGCTGTCGCGGCCCTGGAACTCGGTATCTCGGAGGATTTCGAGGGAATTGTAGTCCTGAACCCGGAATACCCGGTCGGGGAAACCCTAAACGCCGTCCTGGGCGACGTTATCCTTGATATAGAACTCAGCCCGAACCTGGGCCGGGCGCTCTCAATAGTCGGCGTCGCCCGCGAGGTAGCCGCTATGACGGGCGAGAAGGTTTATTTACCCGGAATTTTTGTGCGGGAAGACGGACCGCCCACTACTCAGAAAATCAGCGTCAAGATTGAAGACCCCGACCTCTGCCCGCGTTATGACATGATGGTAATCGAGGGCGTCAAGATTGGACCAAGCCCCTCCTGGATGCAAAGCCGCCTCTCCGGGGCCGGTATCAGGCCCATTAACAACATTGTAGACATTACCAACTATGTCATGCTGGAAATCGGCCAGCCGCTCCACGCCTTCGACTACGATGACATCGCCGGGAAGCAAATCATCGTCCGGCGGGCCAGACCGGGCGAGAAAATCCAGACGATTGACCATAAGGACCACGAACTTGATTCCGAGGTGCTGCTGATTGCCGACGCGGAGCGGGGTATCGCTATGGCCGGGGTCATGGGTGGGGCCGATTCCGAGGTCAAGGATACGACGGTTAATGTAGCCCTGGAAAGCGCTAACTTCGACCCGGCGAACGTCCGCAAGACCGGGCGCGGCCTGTTCGCTTCAGTCAGTGAGGCCGCCAAACGCTTCGAACGGACCGTAGATATTGAGCTTGCGCCAATGGGGGTGCGGCGGGGTATGCAATTGATGCAGGAAATCGCCGGGGGCACTATCACCCAGGGGCTAATTGATGTTTACCTGCAACCGCGTTCGCCGCACGTTATCGAACTGCCTTTAAGCGAAATCCCGCGCATCCTGGGCATTGAGATTCCACGCCCCGAAGTAGTCAAGATGCTGGAAGCGCTTGATTTCGAAATTGCCGAAATGCGCCCTGATAGCTCCTTCCAGTTCCGCAATGACCCCAATCAGTACACCATTATGGTCAGCGAGACGACTTCGAACCCGGATATTTTGATGGTGCGGGTGCCGAGCTATCGCAACGATGTGACCATCAAGGCGGACCTGATTGAGGAAATCGCCCGCCAGTACGGTTACGATAAAATACCGGAAGCGCGGCTGGAAGGCGAATTGCCGCCCCAGGTGCCGAACCTGCCCTACGAGTTCGAGGACAAGTTGCGTGAAATCCTGACTGCCGCCGGGCTGTTCGAGATTATTACTTACCCGCTGGTCAGCCTGGAAAGCCTGCGAAACCTGCACGCGGCCCTGGGTGATACTGCCCCGCAGACCGACCCCGGCGGGCCGCACCTGCATCACCTGAACTGGGCCGACCCGGCGCACCTGATGACCCTCGCCAACCCGCTTTCAAGTGAACACGAGGTGATGCGTCCGACCATGCTCGGCACGACCCTGGAAACCGTGACCGAAAACCGCCACTTCGTGGACCGCATAACCATCTTCGAGATTGGGCGGGTCTACCTGAAGAAGGAAGGCGAACTGCTGCCGGACGAACGCCGAACTTTATCCCTCGCGATGACCGGGCGCCGTGTCCCGCTATCGCGCTTCAACCCTAAAGTTACAGGGGCCGACCTTATAGATTTCTTCGACCTGAAAGGCGTCCTCGAACACCTGGTGGAGCGGCTGAACCTGGCTGGCACTGAAATCCAGTTCGTGCCGGTCGCGCCGGGCGACCACCCGGCCTTGCATCCGGGCCGAGTGGTCGAGATTATCGCGAAAAGCCAGGGGAAAAACGCCGGAAGTGTACGGTTGGGTTATCTTGGCGAGGTCCATCCGAAGGTGGTCGAAGCTTTCCAGCTTGACCCCTTGGAACGAATTGCCGCCGCCGAACTCGACCTGGAACTGCTGCTGCCGCTGGTCCAACGCGAACGTTACGAGGCCGTGACCCGTATCCCGGTCGTCACCCAGGATCTGGCAATCGTGGTACCGGACGAAACCCCGGCCGGGCAGGTCCAGAAGCTTATCCGGGAGACCGGCGGCAAATTGCTCAAAGAGGTCACCCTCTTTGACATCTACCGGGGCAAGCAGGTCGGCGAGGGCAAAAAGAGCCTGGCCTTCCGGCTGGCTTTCCATCCCCAGGATAAGAATCTGACCGAGGAAGAGGTCAGCAAAATCCGCCAGCGCATCGAGGGCCGGTTGGTCCGCGAGGTTGGCGCGGAAACTCGGGGCTAAAGTTTTCTAAAAATTGCTCACCCGGTTGAACTAATTCCAGCGGGTGAGCTTTTTTTAGCTGGTATAATTTACTCACTTAGCAAATGCGGATGTGGGCTTCTCCTTTGTCATTCCGCGTCGCACGGCGCGAAGTCGAGGAATCTCAGCGCCGCTGGCGAAAGCACTTTTCTGTGATAAAAAATACCTGGATTGGCTACCAGGTTCATCCGAGGCTTAACCCGTTCTTTGGTAGACCTGAGGTAAGCCGTTTAAGACTGGAAAACTAATAATTCTACCATCGACAGGTAATGGTTGAACTGGAACAATGGGTAGTTGTTGCTGGATACCTTCGCAAAGACCGTTTGCCTTCGGGGCAGCAATGGGAGTTTTGAGCACTTTTATCCCACTGCTTTCGGCTAACTCGTCAAAAGCCCTCCCAAATTGTGCTTCATTGGCTCGTATCAGGTATTTCGGCGTCTCTCCAAATGAGGTAGCTTCTTAAAGTTGCTGGGTTACCCATTGCTCGTTGGGATGGCGAGTAACCCCAAAATGGATGATGCGCCGAGAGGAGTGTCGCAAGATAAAGAAGGCCTAAAGCTGGCCGAAAAAGGCTTCCGTTACTGTAACAAAATCGCACGCCCACACTTCTTTGGAATGATTTTTGAGGAAAGTATGCCAGTCCTGGTTGGAGGAAGGACGCGAAGGCCGGGTCTGTCGCCTATATCTTTGGACAGTTCTTTTGGCAACTTTAATCTCAAGTTTCAAGAGTCCTCCTCGTATTCTTTCGGCTCCCCAGAGCGGGTTCTTGGCTGCCATCTCCTTAATAGGGTTGATTGTTGCCCGGGCTATTTTTGGCTGGCAACCTATATTGGATTTTGATTTGAGTTTCCACAACAGCCGGAAGCCTTGCCGGTGCCAGCGAAGCAGCGTATCGGTTTAAGGATAAGCAAAGCCTGGTTCCAATTCGCGAGTTTGCTGGCCAGCACCACCAATAAGAAATGGTCTAAGGAAGTAAAGATTGGCTTTTTAACCTGGCGGTTCAAAATTATCAGTTGCTTTCGAAGCAAAGCGTTCTCGGCTAGCAACTCATTTCTTGATTTAGTGAGACACTTACGGCACTGGCAACCAGGGAAGATTTAGCCGGTTTAGTCCAGGCAATAAAGTTCTTTTGAATAAGCTGCCCGAAAGGTTTAAGGCTGTCGGTCATAGTGGTCAAAGTTTGAACAAAGAAATTCATTTTAGGCTGGCTACCTTTCTCCAAATGCATCCTCAAAAGAGGTTTTTTTACCTCGGATGACCCTGGTAGCCAATACAGCTGGCTAGCACAAAAGAAGCAAAAATAAGTCAGTACGGCATAAAGCGGCTAGTGCGGGAAGTTTTTGGCATAAGCGGAAAGGTAAAACTGAGCAAAAAGGGGCGGGTAAGCAAGATAGAGCTAAACCCCGCCGATCCATTGGTAAAAAAATTAATCCCAGCTTTAACTACCTACATTTTGGACAAAATTAACGTGACGCCTATTTGACTAAAAAAGGTTGCCAGGGGTTCAAAGAACTGTCGGGCTAATTGATGCAAGCCTGACAATCGCACTTTTACAATTGTTTTGTCTTTGAAAGTTATCTTGCCTTTCATCGTCAGTTATGGCAAATGATTGGCGTAGGAACCAACATCATAGCGCATCGGGAGCTTTTCCCCCTTTCGTTTTCTATTGTTAAGATGCTAGAACGAGGGTTTTTAAGAACCCCTTGCTCATTTTTGGCCGAAATCTAAGCAGCTAAATATTTTCGCACCCGATTTAATTTATCGGTTGTCCAATCTCCGCCAAATTGTTGTGTAGTGAGTTTGGAAGACCTACATAAGCCTATCAGACTAGCAAAAATCAGGCAGCGTAGGAAAGGCGGTAACCGCGCCGGAGACTGCGCTCGATCAGGCGGCGAATCCGGGCCAGGGCCGGGCGGGGGTTATTGAAATGTTCGGTGTAAAACTGCTGCTTGACCGACCCAACTGTGCCCCACTGGCGCTGCACCGTGTAGTTATCCCACAGGGTCGGCTGGTAGACGATATAGTAGCAGCGAGAGGTTTTCTTGTCGGGGAAATGCTTGGTGAAGATATAGACCGAGTAGCCTTCGGTCTGTTCACCTTTAGGCAGCACAACATCTTCCCCGGGAGAAGACTCGAATGTTTCGGGCAAAATATTTATCGGTAAGTCGCTGAAAGTAGCTTCGCCGCTTGCGAAAAGGTCGAAACTGCTCTGGTAAATTGGGCCTCGCTGGCTCATTTTAGCTCCCCGGTTTTGCTAGAAGATGTGATTTTACCTTGCTAATTATATCATAAGCGGTCAAGTTATGGTAAGTGTTTTAAAAAAAACCCGCCCGCTCTCTGTAGTATCTTGTCTTGCGGGATGGCTTCCCTTAACAAAGAAATAGGCCGCGCAATGTTTAAATCCTGAATTTCTGACCGGGTTTGTTTGATAGGGCTAACTCGAAGGTAGCACCCCATTAAGATGTTTTTGGCGAATTCGTTCTTTAAGCTCAACCTAAATTCGGTCTTACCTTCCTGGTAAGCCTGCTTTAGGAATTCGCCAAAAACATCATTACAAAAACATCATTAATGGAGTGCTATCTGTTGTGTTACCAAGTTACATTTCACTTTTACTATAGTTTTTTATTGCGTTAACAATAGTCAAAGGTTCAAAGTAAGGAACATCCTTATAGAATGCTGCCTTAAGTTTGTTATAAATATCCTCAATACCTTCTTCCCCGGCATAATGAGGTTGAAAATGATCCCTTGCCCAACCAAAATATCGATTGTTTTCGTCTTTATTCTTTTTTATTTCAGCCAAAGTTCCACGTCCCAAGTGGATAATATACCGATTTTTTATAAAATCAAAAGGAGTAAGTATGAGTCCTTGCTCATTACAACTTTCTTGTAAATGCTTGGAAGGCTCGCCATGCTCCTCAAAAGGAATTATTGAATTTCTCCAAACTTGCCAGGGATCAATAAGAAGGGAGTGTAATCCAAAGGAACCTTTACTCCATTTATCATAAACAGGTTGTCCGATAATTGCTGCCTTACTTTCAGTCATTACTTGTGTTGCATTTTCTAAGGCATCTGGTCGTAATACTACACAGTCAGAATCAAGTATCCAGATAGCATTGATTTCTTGATAATTTTTATTTTTCTGTTTGACTGCAAGAAAATCTAATGCCTGATTTAGGGCGGGTCCATGGTAGATGTTTTGACTGTTTTCAATAAGTTTAATTAAACCCACGTTTTCTAAGCACCGTAAGATTTCAATGGAACCATCGGTTGAGTGGTTATCTACAATTACTAATTTCGCAAAACCTAAACTACCTACATTTCTATATATTGACCAAATTAATTGAGTAATTAACTCCTTTGTATTGTAGTTAACACAAACAATAGCAGTAGATTTTGGATTCTTATTAGAATTCGTTTTTAGAGGCCAGGGATGATTCCTTGTTTGGTGAGTCATAGGGGTAATATTCCATCTTCCCACTATTTTTAACCGTACAACTTGAATAAATTTACTGATATGTGATGAAATATGCAACTAGAAGGAACAATGTACTTCACAACAAAAGTTTAATTGGTTAATAACTCCTTTTCGGTTTTGTCAATAGATTCATTCTGGT
>CADDZM010000143.1 GCA_902812345.1 Chloroflexota bacterium
ATTCGTTAAACCTGACTATCCCGCCGCTTGGCATGGTTATTTTGCGCAGCCCAGGACCGGAGAGGAAGGAGGCGTTGGGCTAGTTTCTTTTTTCAGTTTCTTTATTAAAAAAGTTGCCCCGGCAAGATTTTTGTCTTGTGGGGCTTTTTAATTGTTTTTGAAATCAGGCCGACCTGTATAAGACGGTGGTGGGGGTTTCCTCGACGAGGACCCGGCCTTCCCGGCGGAGCCTTTCCAGGTGCGAGAGAGCTTCCACCAGGGCCAGAAAGCGATGAAAACCCCTGGCCCGGTCACCCCAGATTGTTTCGACTACCTGGGCAGCGGTCCGAGGACCGTTTCCCAGGGCGGCATAGATTTTTGACAGCCGGACCTGGTGGTGGCCTATCAGGTCGTCAATGCGCTCCCGGTAGTTGGTAAAGGTCGGACCGTGGGCGGGGAGGACTTCGGCAATTTTCAGGTGGCTGATTTGTTGGAGGCTGTTTAAAAAGTCGCCCAGCGGGTCGGCGGTCGAGCCGGGATATTTGCCGATGTTGCTGCTAATTGAGCCGAGCAAATGGTCGCCGGAAAGGAGCAGGCGGCGTTCCCGGTTAAAAAGGACGAAATGCCCGGCGGTGTGGCCCGGCGTCCATAAAACTTCCCAACCGCCCGGCGCGTGGCCGGAGGTGAAAGGGCTTTCCCCGGCAGGTTTATCAAAGCGGAAGATTTCACCGCCTTCCAGCAGGCGGTCTTCCAGGTGGATATCCGGCGCCGAGTTCACACCCATCTCAAGCATTCTTTCGCTCGACGAACGGGGGATGCCGTTACGTTCGAGCCAGTTTTCCATCCGCAAGGCGACCCCGGCCCGGTCCGTGAGCCGTTCTTTGAGCGGCTGGTACTCGCGGCGGTGCATATAAAGGCGGGCTTCAGGAGCCAGGCCGCGCAATCTTTCAAGCTGGCCGATATGGTCGGGATGGGCGTGGGTCACGAAAATATCCGTGAGCTGACCGGGGGTAAGGCCAAGCCGGGCCAGCCCTTCGTCCAGCTTTTCCCGGCTTTCCGGCAAATCAAGGCCGCAATCCACCAGGGCTAATCCGTTTGTTTCTTTGAGCAGGTAGACGTTGATATGGTCCAGGCCGAAAGGCATCGGGAGTCGGATACTAAAAAGATTTTCCGCTACTTCGGTAACGAGTGAGTCAACCATTAAATACCTCGGCGCTGCCCATTTATCGCTCCGTTCCTTAAAATTAAAACCTTCTCGAACAGGTTAAGGGTAACATTTTCCGAAAAGGTGTCAATCGGGCGGCGATTTAAGATTGTAGAAAACCCGGTAAAATTGGGCTTAAAACAAATTTGTGAAAATCGTAACCTTTGGTTAGTTGTGACGTTATATTAATATGTGCCCCCTGGTGAGCGAATTTTTTCAGGTGGTTTTTTACCGTGGGAGTAAGATAAAAGTTTATAAGGCAAGGTTGCCTCCATAAGGTTTTAGACTTTAATGTAATAAATGGTAGGTCTTATGCCAATTTTTGCTGAGAGAGAAAAGAAAGCCCGACCGGGAAACGCGGCCGTAGCTGAGAACGAGAAAAATTCGACGCCCTTTGAGGCGCTTCCCCAGGTTTCCGACCTGACCCTCGCCGAAAGACACGAAGGCCAGCGGCGCATGATTCATGAAGGCGCCCTCTGGGCCGTAATGAATAGCGCGATTGTGCCAGGCGGAGCGGTCCTGACGGCGTTTGCCCTCTACATGGGTGCGGATGTATTTGTTATAGGTCTGGTGACCGCCCTGCCTTTGCTGGCGGCCATTCTGCAACTCTGGACACCCCAGTTTGTAAACCTCATGGGGGGCCGCAAAGCCGTAAGCGTCCTTACCCTGGGAACAGCCCGGTGGTCGGTGATTCCACTGGCTATTATATCAATGGGCGCCTGGTTCTACCCCCACCTGGCGGCTTTATGGTTAATATTGTTCCTGGTTCAGCTTACGGTATTTTCCGGCCTGACCGCGGTCGGCGGGACTGCCTGGCTTAGCTGGGCCACAACCGTGGTGCCGATTGAAAAGCGGGCGGTTTATTTTGCCAGGCGCAGCACTGTCGTCGGTGTGGTCGGGCTTATAGCGGCCCTTTTAACCGGGTTCTTCCTGGACTGGTGGACCGAACCGACCGCGACAGCCACCGGACACCGCACCAATCCGGGGGCTTACGTGGTACTCTTTTGTATTGCGGCCCTGGCGGGATTACTTTCCACCAGGCAGCTTAAGCGGACCCCCGATTTGAACAACCAGGCGGCCCCGGCGGACCGGCCCAGCTTCAAAGAAAGCCTTATCGCAACCTGGAAAATGGTAGCGCTGCGTAAATACTTGATTTTCCGGTCGGCCAACCTCTTCGCAATCGGGATAGTGCTGCCCTACTACGCAGTCTACATGCTGCAAAATTTGAAACTAAGTTTTACCGAGCTTTTTTTCCTGCAAAACGTTGGCGCGCTGGCCGGGTTGGTGGCGTTTCCGTTGTGGGGCCGGTTGCTGGATAAGTATGGTTGCAGTCCGATACTTTACTGGACCAGTTGGTTTAAAGTCGCTTACGTGACTTTATGGGCGTTTGTGGTGCCGGGCAACCCGTTCTGGCCTTTGTTATTCCTCCATATGTCCCTTGCTATTGATTCGGGCCTCAACCTGGCTTCCGGTAACCTGCTGATGAACCTGCTGCCGCCCGGAACCCGTAATGTCAGTTATATCAGTGTGTTTACCGCCATCACCAGCCTTGTTACCGCCATTGGGCCGTTCCTGGCCGGTATCCTGATTGGTTGGATTGCCTCGGCTTCGGTGCCGGTGCTGGGTTTCGGGATGGGGGCAATCCAGCTAATGTTCATTCTTTCGGGCATCCTGCGGGCCGTTTCAATGCTTTTCTACCGGGGCTTTTCCAACAAAGTCAGGAGTTAAGCAAGCTTTCCTGCAGCCTCTTCTAAAATTTTGGCAAAACAAAAAGTCCCGGTCAGGCCGGTATAGCCTGCCACCGGGGACTTTTTTATTGGTCACTTCTTTAACTTAGACCGTTTGACCGTCGCGTTTGACCGTAAATTTAGGTAGGGGCGATTGGGCAGTCAGCTTCTTTAACGCCAGGGCGAGGTCGGCTGGACTGTTGACCGTCTGGCCGTTCAGGGCTGTGATAACGTCGCCTTCCCGCAGCCCGGCTTTCTCCGCCAGGCTACCGGCCTGAACTTTTCCAAGCAAAGCGCCCGGCTGGTTGAGCATTTTGGCGGCGTCGGCCACCTGTGCGCCGAGTTTGACCCCGCTACTATGCAGTCTGGCGACAGCGGCTTTTAAGGCCGGTTGGTCGAAGCCGACGATATAGCTACCGTTAATTTCAGTAACAGGCACCCCCATCTGGCCGGTAAGCTGGACCATGTGGTTAGCGGCGGCGCGGTCCTGGGCCACGTTCTTCTCCTGGTAACTTACCCCTTCTCTGGAAAGAAACTCTTTCACATATTTGCAATAGGGTCAGGTCGGGGTCGTGTAAACAATCGCTTCAGCCATTTTAAGTGACCTCCTCTTTTTCGTTTAACGTTGGACGCAAAACGTTAAACGCAATTTTAATAAACCAACTTTTTATAAACTTGCATTATATATACGCATTTTTCCATAAACCGTTTCAGGGACAATACTATGCTAACACAAAAGTTTTTTCACGTTCAACGCCATTTATGACCCTTGCAGCGACAGAGCGTTAATCAGGATATAAGGCACGCCCAGCGAACCTTTCCAGGGATCGAGGTTGCTCAGAATGATAGTGTTCGGCCCGGCTTTAAGGGCCGAGGCCGGGACATTTATTGACATTTCGCCCCAGTAGCGGTCTTTGCCGCCTTCGCCGGTGTCGCCCCCTGGCACTGTCGGGAAAGTGTTCGGGCCTTTGAAGACCGAAGCGCCGTTGACAAGCGCCTGGAAAGTACAGTGAGCGGCCAGTTCATCGTCCAGGCCGGTAATTTTCAAGACCATTTGTCCGGTGGGCGCTTTATCCAGGTTAAAAGTGATGGTTGCCTTGTCAAAGGTGCTGCCGGTCCCGTAAAGGGCTTTCTCGGTCCGGCCAAACAAAGTTTTGTCGTCGCGTTCGTAAGCCCCGACCAGTTTTGAGGAGTCGAAGTTCACGGAAAGAGGAGCGGAAGCCGGGGCGGTTGTTTTACTCATTGTGGAAGCGGCGGCTGTTTTAGCAGGCGCATTAGTGTTAGAAACCGCCGAAGTTCCGTTTCCCGGGGTGGTGGCAGCATTGGCGGCGGTCGTGTTAGAAGGATTATTTGGGGCCGGAGGGTGCTGGTTTAGCAGCAGATAGCCGATTAGCCCGCCGATAACCGCCAGCATCAGCGCCAGGACAAGTAAAATCCAGACCCAGGCTTTAGACTTTTTCTGCTCAGGCTGGGCGACCGGGCGCGAACCGGGCCGGTAGACCCGTTCCGGCGCAACCCGACCGTTTCCCCGGCCATTGGCGCTCCGGGCAGGCCGGTTAGAATTGCCACCAGGCGCCGGGCGAGGCCGGACCGGTTGCTCTACATAAGCGTCTTCTATCGGGCTGTAACTAACCGCTTCCGCCTCATAGTTAGCCGGTCGAACCCCGGCCCGGTAGTCCGGCGGCATTACCGGGTTGACCGAAGTCGCCTGGTCGGTAACGGCCTGTCCCTCAGGCTGCCAGACCGGCGGAGTAGTGGAAGTAGCCGCGTTAAAAACCGAATCTTCGGGCCGCTGGTTCGCCACCATTTCCAGGGCATTGAGCATTTCCTGGGCGGTCTGGAAGCGGGAGCGGGCATCTTTGGCAAGGGCGCGCTGGATAACTCTTTCCAGGGCGGGTGAGATTTGTTTGCCCTGGCTGGCGACGGTCGGTATCGGCTGCTGGATATGGCCCATGATGATTTGCATGGTGTTATCGCCGGTATAGGGAAGCCGCCCGGTCAGCAGTTCAAACATAACCACGCCTACCGCGTAAAGGTCGGCGGGCGGCCCGACCGGTTCGCCCCGGGCCTGTTCCGGGGCCATGTAATCAACCGTACCGATGACCATCCCGGCGCTGGTGACCTGGGTGCTATCGTGGGTGTGGGCAACGCCGAAATCGGTCAGTTTAATTGCGCCGTCCTCTTTGCGGACCAGGATATTTTGCGGTTTAACGTCGCGGTGAATGATGCCCCGGGCGTGGGCCGCTTTCAGGGCCAGCAGCACCGGGGTTACAATCTCGATTACTTTTTCGGGTGAATATGGCCCTTCCTGGCGGAGCAGTTCCTTGAGATTCTTGCCGTCCACGAACTCCATTACGATATAATAAGTGTTAGCGTACTGGCCGTAATCGTAAATACTGACCAGGTGTTCGTTGGGCAGCGAAGCTACGGCCCTTGCCTCGCGGTAGAAACGCGCCACAAAGTTCTGGTTCTGGCCGTATTCCTCGCGCAAAAACTTGATAGCCACTACCCGGCCCAGGTTGCCATCCCGGCCTTTGTAGACCTTTGACATTGCGCCCTGGCCGATAAGCTGCAACAACTCGTACCGGTTGGCTATAATCGCATTGGTGGCCTGGATATCTGATTTAAAAGGTGAGAAATCCTCACTCATCCACAAAACTCCTACCAAAAAATTTAGCTTAAATTTGTCTGTTCAAAACCCTTTTCGGCGGTACCGGGTACAACCTGCCAGCCTTTTACCGGCGTTTCCTGGCAAATGTCGGCTTAATTATAACACTCCTCGATTAGATGAGGGTATTTTGGCTATCATTATAAATTTGACAATCCCTTGAAAGCTCCTTAAATTAAATCTAATCATTCAACAAATCTAGGAAAAGGATAAATATGTGAGCGACCGGGTGGTTTCAATCGAAGACATTGCAAAAATTGCCGGGGTGTCCCATTCCACGGTTTCGCGCGCCCTGCGCAACAGCCCATTAATCAGCCTGGTTACCCGCCAGCGCATCCAGGAACTTGCTCGCGAAATGAACTATATCCCCAATGCCATCGCCCAGAGCTTGCAGATGCAGCGCTCGAACTCAATCGGGCTGGTAGTGACCTCGGTGGCCGACCCGTTCTTCGGGGAAGTGGTGCGCGGGGTGGAAGAAGAAGCCCAGAAGGCTAATTTAAGCGTCCTTTTAACGGCTTCTCATAATGACCCGGCCCGTGAACTGGCTGCGATTGATACTTTCCATCACCGCCGGGTGGACGGCATTATCATAGCCGACTCTCGCCTTAGCAATATTCCCAGGGAACAGGCGGCCAATATGCGGATACCCACTATCCTGATTAACAGCCAGGCCGAAGAACAAAACGAGGCTTTTAACCTGGTGACAACGGAGGACAGCCTGGGCGCGCAACTGGCGGTCGAACACCTCATAGATTTAGGCCACCGGCGCATCGGGTACCTGGGAGTTGGCAACCGGCCTCGCTCGAATAGCTTGCGCTTGCTCGGCTACCGGACTGCCCTGAAAACGGCCGGGATAACTCCCCAGGAGAACTGGGTTGTAATGGCCGGGGCCGGGAACGAACGCCACGAAGATGACGCCAATGTCGGCCAGGAGTTATTGCCGAGCCTGTTGACAGCGGGGGTTACCGCCATTTTTTGCCACAACGATATGCTGGCGGTTGGCGCGCTGGTGGCCTGCCGCAACCTGGGCGTGAAAGTGCCGGACGATTTAAGCCTGGTCGGCTTTGATGATATAGCCCTTGGCAAGTTTGTCACCCCGCCCCTGACCACCATGCATCAGCCGATGTTCGAATTGGGCCAGAACGCCATGCATATGCTGCTCGATTTGCTGGAACACCGCAAAGTCGAGAATAAACTTTTAAAACCTCACCTGGTGATTCGAGAAACCAGCGCGATACCGGGCGCGGAAAATCAGGTTGGATAGATTTTGCCAAAAATAAAAACCGGGCAACCCTGTGAAGAGTTGCCCGGTTTTTATTTTACGCTAATTCCAGCTTACCACTCAATCGGTTCAGGGAAGCGGCGTTTGACAATCTCCTCGTAATATTTGAGCTTGTGGCCGCCGGCGTTGTATTTATCTTTAGTATAGAGGTCGTAAGCCATGAACTTGCGCATGTGGCTCTCGCGCAGTTCCTTGTCCTCTTTGGTCATAAGGTGAACATAATCGTCCGCAACCGACTGGAAGCTGTGGTGACGCACCATCCAGAGCAGTTCGTAAGGCAATTTATCCTTGAAAATCTGGTAAATATATTCATCGTGGCCGAAGCTCATAATTACATTCATCAGGCCGCACTCCGGTTCGTAGATACCGTATTTGGTGCTGTAGACCGGGTGATTCCAATCAGGGTTAGCCTGGAGATAGGCGTAATAAACAATCTTACGGCCAAACTGGCAACCGACCGGGTAAACGTCGCCGACCACAAATTCGGGTTTCTCCCCGGCGGCCTGCATAATTTTGCCCAGGTCGTGAATGAGGCCAATAATAATCCAGTCTTCGTCCTGGCCGTCGTTGGCGATAGCATTCGCGGTTTGAAGGGCATGGCCCAACTGGGTCATACCTTCCAGGTCGGCGTCCGACTCGTCGTTAACATCCTTGAGCGACATCAGGCGGTCCCACAGGGTCGCCGGGCCGAGGACGCGCTGTTTATAATGCTCGCGCTTTTCGGCGGCGGTTGCCAGCGACTGAATGGCGTGATGGCGCATGTAAAAGTTTTCTTTATCGCTCTTGAACTGAGTATTTACCAGACTTTCGGTTGTCATCCTCTTCTTCTTTCTAGCCTGCTATGTTAGACCACTTTGTCTATTAATGGTGCCTTGACTTTATTTTAAACGATTTGTCAAAAAATCCGGGTTTAATTATAATTAACGTTTAGGCCCTGGGCGGTCATGCACACGTGTGCGTATAGCCATTATAGCAAGCTTTCCGACCCTGTCAAGACCTTTTGCCGTTGGGTAAATCGGTAAATTTTTATGAAATCCTGGTTATTGCTGGAAATTGAGCAGGCGGCGGAAATAGTAGGGTGCTTCGTTTTCGAACTCCCAGCGGCCCGATTTTTCGATGCGCGTGACAATCCAGTGATAGTTGAGAGCCTGGACCATTATCGCCAGTTGGGCCGAAAGCTCAAAGGCCCGCACCAGTTCCGGCATGGGTAAAAAATCGGTCCAGGCTTCGAGGTAAGCGTTGCGGACCCGCTTTTGCCAGTCGGGTATCTCTTTCTCGAACGGGCTGCCCCACTCCAGCATCGCGTCGAGGTCAAAGAAAGGGTGGGAGATGGAAAGGTCGGTCCAGTCGTAAAAAATAAACTCGCCCGTTTTGGTCAGAGCGATATTATTCACGTTCAGATCGCCATGTATGACCGAATCCGGCAGGCCAAAAGCGTCCAACTCGGCAATTTGAGCTTTGATTACTGGTATAAGGTCCCGGAGTTTTTTGAGTTCTTCTTGGGTCAAACCGGCTTCCGAGTCAGGCACCAGGCGAGCAGTGTCGTTCGCCACGGCTTCGAATTGGGCGCCCAGGCGGTCAAGGCGGCGGTCCCGGCAGCCTTTTTCAAGCAAAGCACCGGTCAGGCCGAGCGCGGCCACCTGAAACAGGCCGTAGCGCCGGGCTGCTTCCTCCCAGAGCCTGATGTCGCCAATATCCCTGATTTCATTAGCCTTGAAATCGGGCATGAGCATCCAGCCCCGTTCGGAGTCAATTGCGGCCAGGCGCGCCATAATATTGGGGAAGTGTTCGGCCAGGAAAGCCGTGAAAAAAGGCTCTTGCTGGAAGACCTGGGGCGTAGCCTTAAAGAAATAATCGCCGTGGTAGGTAGGAAAGCGCAACACGCAGGAGATAGACCAGCTTTTTAACTGTTCCGGCCCGCCCGTCAGCCGGACACCCTGCCCGGCCAGTTGCTCTTTTGTCCAGCCTTCCACCTCATCCAGCCAGCCAGACTGTACCCACCCTGGCGCGGGCGGTTGGTCCGGTTCGTTTTCTGGCGGGCCGTCCAGCCAGTTTTGAAAAAGCGGCTTCATTTCGGGTACAGCCAGGTTAATGTTTTCAAGTTCGCAGGGTCCAGCCCAGAGGCTACCTTCGGGCGGCTGCCAATCCGGGTCGTGACCTTCAAGGAAGTAAGCCTTTATCCGGCGGCCATTGGCTTTAACAAGATCACCGGGCCGGGTTTCCAGTAAAGTAACGGGTAAGCCAAGTTGCTCACTGGCGAAAGCGTTGGTCACCCGGGCTGCCAGTTGGATCCAGGCGTCTGGGGCAGGCTCCCATTCCGGTACGATATAACCCTGCCCATCTTCGGAAGCCAGCAATAAGACCTTCCGGGGATTAGAGCGGGTTAAAATCATATAGTGGTCGAAACGCCTGCTCATTTATTTTTGGGCCTCGAACCGGCGTAGTTGTTCCGCGACCAGTTCGGTTATATGTAAAACCTTGAAATCACGGCCCTGGGCGTCCGCGCCGCCCCGCATGTGCATCACACAGCCAGGATTGTCCGTCACAAGCACGTTTGCCCCGCTGGCCTCGACGTTGCCGAATTTGCGCTCAAGAATCCGCTGCGACACTTCGGGGTAATCCGCCGAGGTCGAGCCGCCAAAGCCGCAGCAAACGTTGCTTTCCTCCATCTCGGTAACATTGACGCCGAGCGACCCCAACAGGCGGCGCGGCTCGTCTCGCAGACCCTGGACGTTGCCGCTCTGGCAGAAGTTGTGGTAAGTCACCGTAGCGTCGTAGGGCGCGGCTAAAGCCCCGGCGGGCAATTTAACCACTTTATCCATAAAAGTCACGAAATCCATGACCTTTCCTGAAAGTTTTTCGGCCCGGGCCGCCCATTTAGGCTCTTTTTCCAGCAAATGTTTGTAATCGTGCAGCATGGTAATCGAGCAACTGGCCGCCCCGGTCACGATGTAATCGGCCTCGGCTTTTTCCAGGGTCGCGATGGTATGCTTTGCCAGGACAATCGCCCCGGCTTTGTCACCGCTATCCAGGTTTGGCAGACCGCAACAATGCTGGCTCTCCGGCATTACGACCTTGCAGCCGAGTTTCTGGAAAATTTCAACTGTAGAAGCGGCCATCTCGGGGTAAAGCCGGTCGGTCAGGCATTGGATAAAGTAAGCGACGGTTTTTCCGGCGGCCCCGTTTGGCACTACCGGCTCTTGAATAGCGGCGGCGAGTTTCGGTTTTATCAGGTCGCGGCCCGGTTTAAAAGCCGGGACCGGCAGGCTGCGCCAGGCGGTCATCGTCTTCAGGATTTTAGGTAAAGGCAGCGACCGGCCCAGCACCTTAATGCGGGCGGGTTGGATAAAGCCGTTTGAGCTTAGCGGTTTCGCCATAAACCCGGCTACTCGCGCCAGCAAATCGAACAGCAAAGGCCGCTGCCACAGCCACAACACCGGCTTTTTGTACCAGACCAGTCCCCTTTCCTCGACTACCATCGCCCGCACGTCCAGAATCTGGCGGGCCAGCGGGATTTCCACCGGGCAAACCGTCACACAGGCGTTGCACTGGACGCAGAGGCCTTGCGGTTCTTTGGCCGCCTCTAGGCCGTGATGGAAGGGGGTATTGACCAGCCCGATGGCCCCGGAATAGATATAGCCAAAGACGTGCCCGCCGACAACCTGGTAAGGCGGGCAGACATCGGCGCAGGCGGCGCAGCGGATACACCGCAAAGCGTCTTTGAACTCGGGCATTTGGCGCATTTTACGCCGACCGTTGTCCAGCAACACAAGGTGCACCTCTTTGCCGGGGTCGGACGGCCCGGCCAGGAAGGTGCTGTATGACGTAATCGGCTGAGCGGTCGCGCTGCGGGCCAGCAGGCGCAGTTGGAGCATGGCCGCGTCGTAATTCGGCACCAGTTTTTCAATCCCGGCTACGACCACATGTACGTTCGGCAGGGTCGTGACCAGGCGGGCGTTGCCTTCGTTCTCGATGAACATCACCGCGCCGCTTTCAGCGACCAGGGCGTTTGCGCCCGACACACCCATTCCGGCCTTGAGAAAGTCCTGGCGCAATTCGGTCCGGGCCACCCCCACCTGTTCGGTCACGTTTTCAGGGTCAACGGCCCGGCCTGTCACCTTTGAAAAGAGGGCTCCAACCTGCTGGCGGCTTTTGTGAATAATCGGCAGGACCATGTGTGAGGGCCGTTCGTGCGACAACTGGGCAATCCACTCGCCCAGGTCAGTTTCGACCGGGTTAATGCCTTCCGCCTCCAGGACGTGGTTCAGGCCCGTTTCCTCGCTGACCATCGTCTTGCTTTTGACGACCGTGGTGATTCCCTTCTTTTTGCACAGTTCAAGGACATAATTATTCAGTTCGGCGGGAGTTTCAGCCTCATAAACGATAGTGCCGTTGCGGCGGGCGGCGGCGATAAAATGCTCTAAATAGTCTTCCTGGTTTTCGATTACCCTGTCTTTGATAGTCGCCAGGCGGTGCCGCATCTGCTGAAAATCGCGTTCGTTAAATTCCCCGGTCGGCAAGGCTTCGCTCACAAGGTTCCCGGCGGTCGTGCTGTTAGCTTCGGGCGGGCGGCCCACTTTCTCGCCGCTATCACCCATGGTCTTGAACTCGGCAAAGGTTTCGTCCCGGCTGACCCGCCAGCTTCTTTGAAAATTGAGCAGGTTGCGGCTCAGCCGGCTATCGGCCAGGGCTTTGCGGTAACGCTGCTTGAAAGGAGCCGGTTTATCAGACATATGACCTTCGGCGTGGTCAGGCGATTCGTGACCGGGCAGGTTACTAACCCGGTTGATTAAAGGATTGGACACGGTTATTTCTCCGTTTCACTTGCACCATTTATCAGGACAATATAAAGCTCTTTCGGACCCTGCACGCCGATGGTCAACACCCGTTCGATGTCGGCGGTGCGGCTCGGCCCGGTCACGAATGAGACATATTTATGCCCCTCTTGCACCTGTAACTCTCTAATACGCCCGCCCGCTACTTCCAGGTCCGGGACGATATTTTCGGCGTAGACAAGGGCGAAATGCACCGGGGACAGCATCGCTACCAGCCGGTCCAGGCGGGAGTCGGCGGCGTAGACAATCGAGCCGGTCTCGGCAATGCCAAAGCGGCCGGGCGAAACCCCGGCAACCGACCCGGCCACGTTAAATTCGTCCCTGGCGGGCTGTAAAGGCAGGACGCGGGTAAGCCTGGGTTGGCTGAGCAGGTCAGGGGTGGCGACCAGCACGCCTTCGCCTTTGTCCTTGAGGGTCGCGGCGATAACCCTGGCAGCCCCGGAAAGTCCGTCCGCTTCCAGGACGGTAGCCCCGGCTTTGGTGGCCCGTTCCATAAAGCGTGTTTTTAGAAAAGCGTTTATTGTTTTAGTTTCACTCATAGCTTTTTATCTATTACCTGGCGAAAAGTTTGATAAGCCGCGTCCCATTCTGCCGTATCCTGGGGCTGGTAAATTTTTGGCGGGAAACTGCGCGCCACCGCTGCCCTGGCCTCGGCCAGGCTCTTGAAGTGGCCGAGAGCCATGAACTGGACGATGACGTTGCCGAGGGCGCTGGCTTCCTGCGGCCCGGCTAACACTGTTTTACGGGTCGCATCCGCCGTGGACTGGCAAAGCCACTGATTCTGGATACCGCCGCCGACCATATGGAGCGTTTCAAAGCGGCCCCCGCTCAATTCTTCGATTTGTTCCAACACCAGCCGGTATTTGAGGGCCAGGCTCTGGTAGATGCAGCGCAGCAGTTGGCCCGGCGTTTCCGGCACTGGCTGCCCGGTCTGCCGGCAAAATGCCTGGACCTGGGCGGGCATGTTCGTTGGACCGGCAAACATGGCGTGGTCCGGGTCAATAAAAGACCGGAAGGCGGGCGCTTCCGCTATCAGGGCTGCTTCGCGTTCGTAAGAAATGGCAACCCCTGCTTTTTGCCAGGTCCGGTAGCATTCCTGGGTAAGCCACAGGCCCGTTACATTCTTTAGCAAGCGGAAAGTATTGTCAACTCCCCGTTCGTTTGTGACATTAAATTCAAGAGCCTGGTCGTTCAGGACCGGTTCTCGCACTTCGGTGCCGATTAAAGACCAGGTGCCGCAGCTCAGGTAAGCGAAAGGTGAGGTCCGGGCCGGGACCGCCGCGACCGCCGAAGCGGTGTCGTGTTCCCCCACTGCGATAACCGGCAAAGGGGTTAAACCGGCTTCCTGGCTTATCGCGGGTAACAACTCGCCCGTAATCGTGCCGGGCGGCACCAGTGGAGCTAAAATCTGGCCGGGTAAACCGAACTTGCCGAGTAAAGATAAATCCCATTCGGGGCGGGTCGCGCTCATAAACTGGGTGGTGGAGGCGTTGGTCCACTCGCTCAACTTTTGGCCGGTTAGCCAGTAGCGCAAGAGTTCGGGGATGAGCAGCAAAGTTTGAGCGTTTGCCAGTAAGGGCGAACCGGCTTTTTTCAGGGCGTAAAGCTGGTAAAGAGTGTTAAAGGTTAAAAACTGGATGCCGGTGCTTTTAAAGATTTCGGCCCGGGACACTTCCTGCCAGGCGGCGGACATCATTCCGTTTGTATGGCTGTCCCGGTAATGATAGGGGTTGCCGAGCAGTTCACCGTTTGGCGCAAGCAGGCCGAAATCTACCGCCCAGCTATCAATCCCCAGACTGGCGAGGTTGCCGGAGCTTTGCTGGCGGGCTTTGATAAGTCCCTGTTTGAGTTCGTGCCATAGCCGCAAAATATCCCAGTGGAGGCGGTTGCCGACCTGCACCGGGTCGTTGGGGAAGCGGTGTATCTCCCGGAAAGTCAGGGTTTCACCTTTCAGGCCGCCCAGCACCGCCCGTCCGCCGCTGGCCCCCAGGTCAAAAGCCACTACTTCAAGCACAGTTCATTAGCTCCGTTTAATAATTCAAAACAATAAGGGCCAGACAAACTGCCTGGCCCAACTCAAAATCAAACTCTAGCGGACGTAAGCCGGGGCCACTCCACCGTCCACGGTTATGACGCCGCCGGTTGTCCGGCTGGCGCGCGGCCCGGCCAGGAAGCTGATAGCCTCGGCGATATTTTCGGGGAAAACATTCACTTTAAGGGTGGTCCGCTTGCGGTAAAAATCCTCCAACTCTTCCGGCTTGATGCCGTACCCGGCGGCGCGGGCGTTGCGCCACCCGGCGTCCCAGATAGAACTGCCTTCGATTACACCGTCCGGCAAGACGCTGTTGACCCGGATACCGGCCGCGCCACCTTCTTCGGCCAGACAGCGGGCCAGGTGCAATTCGGCGGCTTTCGCAGCGCTGTAGGCGGCGGCGTTCTTCCCGGCGGCCAGGCTGTTTTTGCTGGCGACATAAATCAGGCTGCCGCCGATGCCCTGGGCCTTCCAGACCTTAAAAGCGGCCCGGCTGACCAGGAAATAGCCTTTCGCCAGGATGTCGAAAGTGCGGTTCCAATCGGCCAGCGAGGTTTCTTCAAGCGGGGCGCTGATGGCGATACCGGCGTTACTGACCACAATGTCCACGCCGCCGTAAGCTTCCACCACCTTTTCGAAAGCTTCTGTAACTGCTTCTTCGCTGGTAACATTACAATGGACCGCCATACCGCGCCGGTAGCCGTATTTGCCGCTCAACTCCTCGGCGACTTTCTGGGCGCCTTCTAGGTTAATATCAAAAATAATCACGTGCGCGCCGTCCTGGGCCAGCCTTCGTGCCGTGGCCCGGCCGATCCCGCTGGCCCCGCCGGTCACGACCGCGACTTTGCCTTCCAGTTCGCGCGCGGGCGGTTTCAGGCTTAGTTTATAGATTTCAAGCGGCCAGTATTCGACCTTGAAAACTTCGTCCGGCTTGAGCGCCTCGAAGCCGCCGAAAGTCAGGCTGCCCTCGATAACCCGGATGGCCCGGTGGTACAACTGGCCGCTGACGTTCGCCAGGAGCGCGTCGGTCCCGGCGTTAATCATCCCCACGCCCGGTATCAAAATAACGCGGGGGTATGGGTCGAACATCTTGTCGGCCGGCTGAGCGAAAGTCGTGAAATAGTCCTGGTAGCGCGAGACATAGGCTTCCAGTTCAACTTGCAGTTTCTGGTTGAGAGCGTCAATCCCTTCGGAAGGCTGCCAGTTTACA
>CADDZM010000144.1 GCA_902812345.1 Chloroflexota bacterium
AGTACAATCCCCCCTGGCTCTGAGAAGCGCTGATGAGTTCGGCTACTAACTCTCGGGTGCCTGCCACGATTTCCCGGCGTACTTCCACCAGCTTATAGGCCCGCTTGTACTTGTACTTTATGACTACCCCGATGGCCAGTTGAGGCCAGAGCGCTAGACGAGGCTGCCCCTTTGAGATGGCCCTGGCCCTGCTGGTAGTATTTTGTCGCGGAAAGCTCGTTTTATGGCTTTAGGATAAGCCGCCCACCCGTCCACACACACCAGCACTTTGCCGGTGGATTTAGCGCAAAGTCGCACTAGCTTTAGTAAACAAACGGTCGGCCAGCTTGCGGTCACGGGTAACACTGACCACCCCACCCAGCCATAAACGGGTCGGCACCATGATACCCATCGCCAGCCAGATGACCTTACCGACCCCTTTGGCCCGGATTTCAGCAAGCTGGACGTGCTGTAAATCGAGGTTTTGTTGCACCACCAACTGCTCATGGACCCTTTGACAATGCTGGCCGGCCCGGTCGCGCCAGTCCGCTTTATTTCAACTTTACCTGTTTTTCACCGTTTATTGGAGTGCTACCGGTAAAAGAGGCTAACAGGCAATTGGACTATTTTACTTTTTGGCAAAACTCCTGGCTGGCCGGATTTAGAACAAGGAGAGTGTACGATGGCAAGATTTCCCGGTATTTTTGTGGCCGTGATTACCCCTTTCAAGCCGGATAGCTCGGTCGACTTTGCCCGCCTGCGCGAACACGTGGATTGGCTGGTAAGTGACGGTGGCGTCCACGGCCTGGTGCCGACCGCTCGTGCGGTGAGTATGCGGCCCTGACCGACCAGGAACGCGCCCAGGTAGCCGAAACGATTATCAAGACCGCGGACGGAAGGGTGCCGGTGGTAGGAACCGCCGCCCCTTCGACGGCTAAAGCGCTGGGCTGGATAAACCACACCAGGGAAGCCGGAGCGGAAGGTGCGATGGTGCTGCCGCCCATAAACTACTGGCCCAACCGGCGTGAGGTTATCGCCTGGTACGAGGCGCTTTCGGCGGGCGGCCTGCCGATTATTGCTTACAACAATCCCTTCGATACTTCCACCGACCTCACGCCAGACCTGCTGGCCGAAATGAAACACATTCAGAATCTGGTCGGGGTCAAAGAGTTTTCGGGCGATGTGCGCCGGATTTCAGCAATCCTGGATCAGACCGGCCTTGAAGTGCTGGCCGGGACGGACGACCTGGCCCTCGAAAGTTTCCTGGCCGGGGCCACCGGCTGGATAGCCGGAATGACCAATAACCTGCCTCGCGAGAGCGGCGTTTTGTACGAATTAGCGATGGCCGGGCAGTTAGAGGAAGCCTGGCCCCTCTACCGCGAACTCCTGCCGTTCTTCCGCTACGACTCGACGCCGCGTTTCGTCCAGGTTATCAAGTACACCTTTGAACTGGACGGCAAGCCGGTTGGCAGTACCCGCCCGCCTCGGTTGCCGCTAACGGATGACGAAAAAGCCGAGGTCACGGCGGCCTTCCAGCGAGCCAGGCAGTTTTCGGCGAAAAATATTTAAACTAATAGGCTGGCCTGGTTTTGTAACCGGGCCCGCTTATTGGTTCTATAGAAAAGGGTTAGTGACCGAGCAGGCGGACGCTGTTGCTGCGGTCGTGCCAGTTGAGGCTGGTGCGTTTGAAACGCCGGAGTAGTTTAATAGTTTCTTCGTAAAGGGGCAGCATCTTAACGTCTTTGACTTTCCACTCGCCGCGCAACTGTTTGATTACAAGCGAACTATCGCCGAATATCTCGACGCTGTAGTCTTCCGGTCGCTTCCCGGCCTTTTCGATGGTGCGGATAAGGTCTTCCACCCCGTTTTTAAGGGCCAGGTATTCGGCCTGATTATTAGTCATGCGGTCGCCAAATTGCAGGCGGCTTTCCAACCGTTCCCGCCCGGCCCGTGTCCTGATATGATAGCTGCCATACGCTTTGCCAGGGTTGGGGTCGGCCCCGCCATCAAAAGTAAGCGTATAGTCCCACTCCGAAACGCCGGAGTATCCCAGTTTTTGGGTCATTTTTATTAAATCCTGAAATTATCCCGGTCCGAATCGGCCTCTTTTAGCCAATTTATCGCCTGGGTTAAAGCGGTTTCGATATTTTCCTGCTGCGCTTTTTCCTGTTCACCCGGTTCTAAAGCCGGTTTTCCTGGTCGCTGGATCGGTTCGTAACTGTGGCCCGCCTCCTCGATTGAGAAAATATCAACCGGAATGGCGGCTTCCAGGCAATACTCGCTTATTTCATCCAGGTTGCCAAAGGGGTCGAGTTCGCCCTGGATTATGAAAACTTCGCAGTCCGGTGCGGCCAGACCGGGCGGCGGAAGCAGGGTTTTGGTCTGGCAGGGTTGATGCAGGGCCAGACCAAAAACAATTACCCCCCGGATTTTATCGCGGTATTCCTCTTTTTGGGCCAGAGTCAGGGCGACCAGGCCGCCCAGCGACTTCCCGGCCAGATAAATCCGTTTGGGCTTCATCTCCCTGCCAAAGCTCTGGATGAAGTTGTAAGCCCCTATCAGGTCTTCTATGCCTTCTTTGTAAAGATTGAAACCGGCGAGGCCGCCTTTGCGGACATAGCGGAAGTCGAAGCGGAGGGCGGTCAGGCCGATTTGGGCGGCTTTGCGGCACATTCCCTCACTTAACGGGCTGTCTTTGGTATTGGACGAGCCGTGCAGCACGATAATAGCGCCGTTAGTGGCCTGGACCACCGGCAGGTGCCAGACCCCCTGCAACTCGGTCTGGCCGTCGCCGGAAAGAAAAGTTACCTCGTTGGTTTCCAAATTATCTCCGGCCTAATTCAGTTTGATACGGGCGTAATGGCGGTTGCCGCGTTTGAGAATCATGCCGTCGTGCAAAGCGACTTTCGCCTTCGGGTCAGCCGGTTTTTCGCCGTCAATTGTAATGCCGCCCTGCTCTACAAAGCGGGCCGCCTCTTTCTTGCTGGCCGCCAGTCTGGTTTCCACCAGCAAATCGCGCAAATCCATCTCGGTCAGGCCGCCGGGCGGGCTAAATTCGGGTACTTCGGTCGGGATTTCCTTGTGAACGATTTCCCGCTCGAAACTTTCGGCGGCTTCCCGGGCGGCTTCTGGGCCGTGGTACATTTTTACCAGTTCGCTCGCCAGCCGTTTCTTGAAATGCAGCGGGTTCTCGCCCCCCTCCATCGCGGCCCGCATCGCTTCGATTTCGCTTTCCGGCACGCGGGTCAGAGTTTCGAAGTATTCCATAATTTGAGCGTCCAGCGTCCTTAACATCTTGGCGTACTGGTCTTTGGCCGGTTCAGTGATGTAGACGCCGTTACCCAGGCTGGTGCTCATTTTGTTGCCGTCCGGGGCATTTATCATCTTGTTCATCAGGATGGACTGGGGTTCCTGCCCGTAGACCTTCTGTAACTGGCGGCCCGCCATCATGTTAAACATCTGGTCGGTCCCACCGATTTCCACGTCTGACTTCAGCATCACTGAGTCGTAGCCTTGTAGCACCGGATAGACAATCTCTTGCAGCGAAATCGGCTTTCCGGCTTTGAAGCGGTCGTTGAAGTTATCACGCTCAATCATCTGGGCAACCGTAAAGTTACTCATGAGTTCAATGCCTTGCTGAAAGGACATCTGATTGAACCACTCGGTGTTAAAGCGCCACTCGACCTCATTCGGGTCGAGAATCAGGCTAACTTGCTGCTTGTAGGTCTGGACGTTGGCCTCGACCTGGGCCGGGGTGAGCATCGGGCGAGTGCTTTGTTTATCGCTGGCGTCGCCAATCTGGCCGGTAAAAGTACCAAAGAGCATGATTATTTTATGGCCCAGGCGCTGGAAGTCGCGCAACTTCTGCAAAGCCACGCTACGGCCGATATGAATAAGCGGCCCGGTCGGGTCAATGCCGAGCTTTACCCGCAACTGGCGGCCGCTCCTGAGTTTGGCTTCGAGTTCCTCGTAAGTAATAATCCCGGCCACACCCCGCGTTAAAAGGTTATCAATCTGGTCGCGCTCTTTCTTGACCGGCGGCAAGACAGCCGGCATCGCAGGCTTGCTTTCGCGGCTCGTTGCGCCAGGTTCCCACGCGGCGGCAGGGTTAGCGGCATCCAGATAAAAGACCTGGCAGGATGCACCCAGTTTTTCCTCCAAAAGACGGGCAATTTCTTCACAGGCCGACCGCACCAGGCCTTCGTTAAGGCCAACCCAGCCGTCTACCGGAAAGAAAATATTCGTGGTATTTTCGGTAATGCGGGCTTTGCGGCCCTCGCGCCAGACCCAACGGCGCGTCCTTACCTCGGCCTGGTCGGCGTAGACCGGTTCACCGGCCGGGACCGCTTCAGTTGTTTCATTCGCATCGGGAGGGGAGAAAAGGTCTCCTTGGCAGGCCAGCCGCACCTCAAGGTCGCCCTGCAGCAAATCGAGGTCATGCCCGCCGAGCGGCAAGAGATATTTCAGGCTGAGAGCGTTCGAAAGGTCCACGGCCGGGTTAATCGTAGGCAGCGACCCGGCTTTGATGGCCCGGCGGCTGAGCGCTTCAATCGAGCTGAGAAATTCGCTGGCCTTGATGCCGAGGATTTTAAAAGCATCGCGCCAGATTGAAATATTGGGGTCAGCGGTAAGCTCGGTCGTTGCGGGGAAGCGCTGGCGCAATTCGGCGACCTGGGCCTGCAATTCCCGGTTGATACTTTCAGCGGTGGCGGGGTCTGGCCGGTTCGTAACGCCGCTGGCGACCACCCCGCCAACATAGTAATTTGGGAAAAGCTCGAAAATTTGAGGAGCGACGCTGAAACGCATGGTTTCCTTTCCTTCAACCTGTTTTAAACAAAATCTCTGAATAAAATTCAAAAAACTGGTTTAGACAAAACCGCGGACGGGCCGGGCTAAATATTCCAGGACCAGCCGGAACACCGAGGGTCGGGCAAATTCTTCCGGTCCGGCCGCCCGGCAATTCTTCAAATCGTCCCGGAACATTTCTTCCATGCGCCCGGCAAATTCTTCGTTGACCACGAACAAATTTATTTCGTAGTTAATCTGGCTCCGGCCGTCCAGGTTGGCGCTCCCGATAGTGCTAAGGCAACCGTCAATGGTGGCCGTCTTGGAATGAATAACGGTATGGCGGTAAAGCCAGATATGCGTCCCGCGCCGGATAAGGTCATTGTAAAAGGGGCGGGCCAGCAAATCAACAATCAGGTGGTTCGACTTTTCGGGAACAATCAGGTCAACCCGCACCCCCCTTTGCAGCGCCCGGTGCAACTCGTCACACATCTCAGCATCCGGCAGAAAGTACGGGTTAGTCAGCATTATGTGGCTTCGGGCATTTTCAAAGCCTTCAAGGTAGGCGTCCCGGATGGTGAAATCGCCAAAGACTTCGGAAGGTTTGCTTTCCCGGATATAAATTTTCTGGTTCGACCTCTCGTCCGCCTGGAACGGCAGCACTATCCGCTTGCTGGTCAGGAGCCAGTGGCGCTTGTTCCACAACTCTACGAAAGCCAGGGCTACCTCGCGGGCCTTGGTGCCGTCAACCCGGCAGTGGGTATCACGCCAGGTTGTGGCATATTCCCGGCCCAAATTCATGCCGCCCAGGTAAGCGGTCTTATTGTCTACCACCAGGATTTTACGGTGATACCGGGTATAAGTGCCCAGCCAGAGAAAACTCAGGTAGCTGTGGAGCGGGCCATAGACCGTCACATTAACTTCGCGAGGCCATCGCTTGAAGCCGAATGGCATGAGTAAGCTGCCAAAGCCGTCAAAAGCCAGGTAAACCTTGACGCCTTCGCGGGCCTTGCGAATCAAGTGCGCTTTAAAACGCTGCCCGATAATATCACTTTTAAGGATATAGGTTTCGAGGAAAATCGATTCCTCGGCCTGGTCTATTACTTCCAGCATATCCTTAAAAGTGGCGTGGCCGTAATTGAATATTTTCAGGCGCTGCCCATTAACCCAGACCGGGTCAAGCGATTTATGCGGAAAGCGAAAATCCCGCCTGCGCCGGACCAGGGCTGTTACCGCGATACCGGCGTAGGTAGCCAGAGACACGGTAGCCGAAAAAGCAAGGGTAGGATATAATATAAACCTGACCAGTTGCGCAAATCTTACTCTATGTAAAAAATGCCTTATCGCCGAGAACAACATTACCTCACAGGGTCAGTTACCGGCCTACCCGGTTACGAAATTAATCTTCGACCGGCACGAACTTCGCGCAGGTGGGGCAAATGCTTGCCCGGTACCGGATTGTAACGTGACACCAGGGGCAATCTTTGTACTTGGGCTGCTGGCGATATTGCACATACCGGAGCGCCACATAAGCTACCAGGGCCACAAACGCGATTACAAGTAATAAAATTGCTATTGTGCTTCTCCTTTGAACTTCAACCTGATTCAGACTTCTCTATTATAGAACTTTCACTTGATACAATATTTGAGTTGGATTTTCTCGTTTCCCAAAGTTTTTCAGGTCCAAAGCGAAAGCCGGGTATTAAAAGCTGAATCTGAAAGCTGATTTTACCACAAATTTTCCCGTTTTCCCAAATTTTGTCTTCCAAAAACCCAATGGATAAGTTCAAAAGTCCAAATACGGCCGGTGTTAATGACCTGTCCCAGCGCAAAAACTAAAACTTTTCAGGCAATTTCTGGGGCATCTTAAACAGGTCCTTCCACAAATCACCCTGTTTTTCGAGCAGCGCCGGGACTGTTTTGATAGTAAAATCAGCCAGCCGGAAGCCCCCTTTTTCAACCTCCGTCCAGTCTAGCGGCATGCTGACGGTAGCGCCCGGTTTGGCCCGAACCGTATAAGCGGCGGCAACCGCTTTACCGCGCGCGTTTTGCAGCCAGTCGAGATAAACCTTGTCCGGTTCGCGCTCTTTGAGGCGGCGTTCGAGAGTTGCAATTTTGGGGAACCGCTCGACTACAAGGTTTGAAAACTTTTCGGCGAACTCGGCTACTTCCTCGTAAGAGTAGCGGTCTGGTTCGAGCGGTACGAACAAATGCAAACCGCTCGAACCAGAAGTTTTTATAAAACATTTAAGACCAGTTTCTTTTTCGATAGTGTCGCGGACGGCCAGGGCCAGTTGAGGCACCTTTTCCCAGGGCGCTTCGTGCGGGTCCAGGTCGAAGACGATATAGTCGGGCCGGTCGAGATTTTCGAGCCGGGAGTGCCAGGGGTTGTGAGCGATAGTGCCGAGATTGACCAGGTAAAGCAGGGTTGCCAGGTTCGTATAGACGGCGTAGTTGACCGGGTGCGAAGTTTCCATAGTGGTCAGCAGGGCTGTTTTAACATAGCCAGGCGTGGTGTCAGGGTCAACATTTTGCTGGAAAAAGCCGCCGTCCCGGTTGCGGAAGTCGGTCCCCCGGTCTTTCCGCCTGGCTTCAGCGTCGGCAGGCAGAGGTCGGATACCGTTCGGGTAACGTTTAAGGATAGCCGGGCGGTCCTGTAAATAAGGCAGAATATAACCGGCAACCCTCACGTAATAGCGGAGCAAGTCGCCTTTGGTAATACCCTCGTCCGGCCAGTATAACTTCTCCAGGTGGGTCAGTTCGACCGCCTGGCCCGGTCCAGGGTCAAGGGTTATGTCGCCTTCCAGGGTCTTTTCTTTTAAAAATTCTTTCGTCGTCAGCTTGCCCAAATTTCTACCCTTACCCTTTTCCTTCTTAAGCGTTCTCATGTAAGCGTTTTCAAAAAACTTTTTAAGCGTTTTATTCTTTGACTCATTATACAGCAAGGCTATAACCGGCTACTTTTCTTCAACTAACTTGACGGCTTGACATATTTTTGCCACACTATCCTTGAAACAAATGCTCAAAAGAAAGGTTTGAACTTGGTACTTTTGCAAACCGGAAAAATCCAGGCCGTTCAGGTCGGCACCCCCCACGAATACGACTATAAAAGAGACGAGCAGGGCCGGAACATCCACTGGGAAACCTCCTTCTTTCGCACGCCCAGCCCGCAATCCCGCTGGCTCTACCAAACCCACCTGGAAGGTAACGCCCAGGCCGACACCAAAAATCACGGCATTGAGGGTCAGGCCGTTCTTATGTACGCCGCCAGCCACTACCCAACCTGGCGAGAAGAATTAAACATGCCTGAAATCGGGCCGGGCGGCTTTGGCGAAAACTTTACCGTGGAAGGCTTTTCCGAGAAAAATGTCGCTATCGGGGATGTTTTCGCGTTGGGTAAGGCCCGGGTCCAGGTGACGTGGCCGCGCTATCCCTGCTACAAAATTGAGCGCCGCTGGTCCCTTGAAGGCCTGACCGCCAGGGTTGCCGCTACCGGGCGGACCGGTTGGTATTGCCAGGTGCTAAAAGAAGGGCAGGTCGAACCCGGCATGCGGCTCGAACTGGTCGAACGGCCCTACCCTGACTATATAATAGCCCTGTTAAACGACTTTGGTCACGCCCGCCTTAAAGACCCGGTCCTGGCCCACGAACTCGCGGCTTGCCCGCTTCTCGGAAAGGTATGGCAGGAACTGGTGGGACGCTGGGTTAAGTAAACCCCTGCAAACACACAAAGCATTTCCTTTACTCTTCCGGTCCAAAATGCTAAAATGGTTACTCATCAACTGAATAAAAAGCATCGGAAAGAACCTGAGAAAGCTTTTATAAGCAAAGATGCTTGAATAGTTTTTATTAAAACCAAAATTTACGCTTAAACGAAAAAAAATGGCTGAACAATCAAAAATAGAATTTGGTAATAAGGTTCCCCTGGTTGACTCTTATGGCCGCGCTATAAAAAACGTACGCATTTCGATAACGGATAAGTGCAACTTCCGCTGCATCTACTGCATGCCCGCCGAAGGTCTGGAGTGGCTTAAAAAAGACCAGATTTTAACCTTTGAAGAAATTGAAAGACTCACCCGCTTGCTGGTAAGGATGGGTATTGAGCAGGTCCGTCTGACCGGCGGGGAGCCGACTGTCCGCAAGGATTTGCCGCTGCTGGTAAAAAAGCTGAGCGAAATCGAAGGCTTAAAAAGCCTAAGCCTGACTACAAACGGCTATCTGTTAAAAAACCTGGCGAAACCGCTGGCCGACGCCGGTCTGACCCGCATCAACGTGAGTATTGATAGCCTGGTCCGCGACCGTTTCTTCCAACTTACCCGGCGTGACTCGCTGCAACAGGTCATGGACGGCCTTGAAGAACTGGAAAAACACCCTTCCATAACGCCGATTAAAATTAACGCGGTCGCCATGAAGAATTTCACAGAGCAGGAAGTGGTCGGGTTTGCCCACCTGGCCCGGCGCAAGCCTTACGTGGTGCGCTTTATCGAATTCATGCCCCTCGACGCTGACGAAATCTGGGACCGCGACAAAGTGTTAACCGGCGACGAAATCCGCGCCATCCTCGAGCGCGAGGTGATGCCGTTGGAACTGGTGCCGAGCCTTGACCCTGCCGAGACCTCAACCCGCTACCGTTTTATTGACGGCGTGGGAGAAATGGGCTTTATCAACCCGGTCAGCCACCCCTTCTGCTCGGCTTGCGACCGTATCCGCATAACCGCCGAAGGGATGTTGCGGACCTGCCTCTTTGCCCATATCGAAACCGACCTTAAAACCGTTATGCGAGAGGGAGCCAGCGACGAGGTGCTGGAAGAAACCATCCGGCGGGCGGTCTGGAAAAAAGAGATGAAGCATTTTATCAACGATGGCGAGGCCTTCAAACGGACCAAACGCTCCATGTCGCAAATAGGCGGCTAACTCAAAAACTTTTAATGATGAATTGAGTAAGACACACTATGAATTTATTTGATTCATCATTCTTGCCGCCCCCACAGCCCCCGGTCCTGTTAATAGGCAGCGAAACGCTGCTCCAATCCTGGCTCAACCAGCTTGAAGACCACCTGGGAAAGATCGCGGTCAGCTATAATAGCGCTTCTTTCAACCTTTACATTGGCCGTCCCGGCCCTGATTTAAGCCAGTTCGACGCCGCTTTTTCAAACATACTGCTGGAACCGGCCAACCAACAGGTCATTAACTTCTGGCGCGAACGAGCCACCGACCCGCTCTTGCGGCGCCGCCTGGAACTTTTCCGGCGCAATTTCCTCGGTGCGGAAGTATCCAAAGCCCCTCAAATCTCCGAGACCCGCAACCAGATCAATGACCGCCTCATAAAATTCCAGCCCCAGGTCAGCGGCAAGAAAATCAACCGCAGCGAGATAACCGAAATTTTACGCAACCATCCCGACCCCGCCACCCGCCGGAAAGTTTACGAGCAAGCGCTTAGCCCACTTTCGGCCCGGTTATCCGCCGAGGTCGCCGAACTGCTGCGCCTGCGGAACGTTGAGGCGCGCCGCCTGGGATACGCCACCTTTGCCGATTTGCAACTGGCTTTGCTGGGGCTTAACCGGGCCGGCCTTTTCGAGCTTTTCGGCCATCTGGAGGAACTTACCGCACCGGCTTACCAGGCTTTCCTGGAAAACTCGCGCCAGGCTTTCAAGCTGGACCGGGTGGAACCCTGGGATTTACAATGGCTGGCCGACCGTAAAGCCTCTCTGCCGGAACCGGCTTTTACCAGGAGCAAAATTCCAGGACTAATCAGGGATTTGCTGGGAAAATTCGGCCTCGATCTGGCGACTTTACCGGTGGAACTTGTCACAAAGGATATTCCTTTTGGCGGCCTCTGCTTCACTATAAAAGTGCCGGATGATATTCGTATTGTGAGCAATCCGCGGGACGGCTACCCATCCTTCCGCACCCTGGTCCACGAATACGGCCACGCTATTCACGCCGCCTTTAACCGCCAGTCTTATTTTACGCTCAAACGCGAAAACGGGATTTTCAACGAGGGAATGGCCGAGACCCTGGCTTTTTTCACGCACTACCCGGCCTGGTTGGAAAGCGTCACCGGGCTGGATACCAAGCAGGTCGCGCGCTACCGGGCCGAAAATAATGCCCGGCGAATTGTAAGGCTCCGTAGCCTGATGGCCCAGGCCCACTTTGAAATCGAGGCTTATGACAACCCGACCGAAAACCTGGACCGCCTTCTGGCTCAATATGAAGCCCGCTATCTGGGATTACCGGTCAACCTGACGCCCCGCTGGGCGGCCAGTTCCTTCCCGACCACCCACCCGGTCTACCGCCAGAACTATATCCTGGCCGACCTTATGGCAGCCCAGACTCACGCCGCCCTTTACCGGCAGTTCGGGAGCTTCTTCGATTTAGAGAGTAATGAACGGGCAAAGGTCTTTGATTTTCTGCGAGAAAACTATTTCGCGCCTGGCAACAGCCTTGAATGGACCGACAAAATAACCCGCGCTACCGGCCAGCCCCTTTCAGTCAATTTTCTAACCGGCGAACTCGGCCTTTAACTTAACTCACCCTGATTGATTTTCTGCCAGGCGGCTGCAACCTGTTTTTCGGTGGCTGCCAGGGAACCCCCGTTATCAATAACCACGTCTGCCTGGACGACCTTTCCAGCCTGGGGCGGCTGGGCCTCAATCCGCAAAAGAGCTTCTTCGCGGCTGAAATTGTTGCGGCGCATCAGCCGTTCAAGCTGGATTTCGGGCGGGCAGGTCACGACCCAGACCGCGTCACACCCGGTGTTAAGGCTGTTTTCAAGCAGCTTGATAGCATCCAGCACTACAACCCGGCTAGCCGCTTCCTGAATTTGTCTTAAAATTTCAGTGCGGACCCTGGGATGGCTGATGCCTTCAAGCCGGGCCAGTTCAGTCGGGTTACTAAAAACAATCGCGCCTAACTTGCGCCGGTCAATCGCCCGCTGGCCGTCCCGGTCGGGTTCGGCCAGCATATTTTCGCCGAAAGCCTCGACCACCGGGCCGTAAATGGTGCCGCCCGGTTCCATCAGCGCATGGACCACTTTGTCAGCGTCAATAATAGTCGCGCCGCGCTGCCGGAGCATCTCGACCACGGCGCTTTTCCCGCAGGCAATATTGCCGGTAAGCCCCAGCAAATAAATAGTGCGGCCCTGTTTTAAGTCTAATTTTTCCATCTTATTCTCTATTCAGGAATAGGGTGTTCTACAACTTCCTGGGTGAAAAGCTCGGTCAGGAACTTTTTAAAGAGCTGGCGGCTTTGGGGGTTCTGGGCCGGGAGCGGCGGCATCAGGGCTAAAAGCGCTTCAGCCGTAGCGGCAATTTGCTTCTCAATCACATCTTTACCGCCGCGCTGGCCCGGTATCGGCTTTCCGACTACCATGACAATTTTCTTGCGAAACCACAACTCTTTAGTGCCGCGAAATGCAACAGGCACAATAGCCGCCCCGCTGCTGGCCGCAAAATAGCCGATGCCCTTTTTAAGCGGCAAAATCCGGCCTGTTTCAATTCCCGAAACATCACCTTCCGGGAACAGACCTAAAACTCCACCACCCGACAGGACTTGCTCGACCTGCCTGGCAATCCCCCGAAGGACCGCCGGGCTGCCGCTTCCCTGGTCCACCAGGATAACCCCACCTATTCTTTTGGTGAAAAACTTGCGGTAGGCCGGGCGCTCCATTTCCTTACGGTTAGCCATAAAATAAATCCGGGGTGTGGCAGGCGCGCCAATTAGCATCAGAAAAGGGTCAATCCAGCTAAGATGATTCCCGGCAAAGATATAGCCACCCTCGCGAGGAATATTTTCCAGCCCCTTGACCTCGATTACAAAAAGGAAATGTAGAATAAACCGGAGCAGCCATTGGGCTACCCGGAAAGAAATTGTGGCCTGGCGGTAGTTTACCGGTTTTGCCGGTGGGGCAGGGGGCGGGTTGGCGGCCCGGTCTGCCTTAACCTGTAGGTCTGCCATATTGCGGAAATCTCCTTACTTACCCCGAATCTCATGAAGTTTAGGCCGAACACTGCTATAATACAGCAAATCCAATCCAGGCACATTTTAAAAATTGCAAAGCAAAAATTGCAAGATTAAATCTGGAAAATAAGCCTTGTGAACTTATATTTGCGAAACTTAAAGGCGATTTCGAAAGGAAAAGAAAACCTTGCTGCTCGCGGTAGACGTTGGTAATACAAATGTAGTGCTGGGCGTTTTTGAGGGTGAAGTAGTCAGGGCAAGCTGGCGCATGCAGACGGAGCGCCGCCGCATGCCCGACGAACTCGGCCTGATGATAACCGGCTTTTTAGCGCACAAAGGCTACCGGGCCGAAGACATTACCGCCGCCGTAATTTCAAGTGTGGTCCCGCCTTTAACGTTGGCTTTTGAGGAAATGGTCGAAACCTACTTTGGCCTTAAAGCGCTCATCGTTGAACCGGGCATCAAGACCGGCGTGGCCGTACGCTATGAAAATCCCAAAGAAGTTGGAGCCGACCGCATTGTGAACGCTCTGGGCGCGCTGCATTATTACGGCGGCCCGGCTATCGTGATAGATTTCGGTACGGCTACTACCTTCGACGCTCTTTCCGGGCACGGAGAATACCTCGGAGGGGCTATTGCGCCCGGTATAAACATCGCGGCGGAAGCGCTTTTCCAGGTTGCCAGCCGCCTTTTCCGGGTCGAATTAACGCCACCCGCGAAAGCCATTGGCCGCAACACCGTCAGCAGTATGCAGTCCGGCATAATGTTCGGCTACATTGGCCTGGTCGAAGGGCTGGTCAACCGTTTCAAGACCGAGTTAAGCGGCCTGCACCAACCGGGCGACCGCCCCGAAATCAAGGTAATCGCTACCGGCGGCCTGGCTGAAGTGGTGGCGCGGAATGCTTCCGGCCTGATTGAAGTGGTGGACCAGGATTTAACCCTGCAAGGCTTGCGCCTCATTTACGAACTAAACCAGGAATAGCCATGACCCTCAAAGATAAAAATATCCTGCTGGGGGTCTCTGGTGGAATTGCCGCCTACAAGGTGGTTCAGGTCGCGCGCGACCTGACCGTGGCCGGGGCGAAAGTCCACGTTATGATGACGCCGGGCGCAACCCGCTTTATCACGCCCCTGACCTTCCAATCGCTAACCCGTTACCCGGTCCATACCGAGGTCTGGGAGTCCTGGACCCAGGAAGCCCAGGGTCACATCTCGCTCGCCCGCGAAGCTGACCTGGCCCTGGTTGCCCCGGCGACAGCCGACATCCTGGCTAAACTCGCGCTCGGCCTGGCCGACGATATTATCACCACGACCATGCTTGGGCTGCCGCCGGGGGTGCCGGTGCTGCTGGCCCCGGCCATGGAAACGCATATGTACGAACACCCCGGCACCCAGCAGCATCTTCAGACCCTGGTGGAACGGGGCGCGCAGGTTATCGCGCCCGGTTACGGCAACCTGGCGTCAGGTGCGGTCGGCACCGGACGCATGGCTGAACCGTCCCAACTCCTGGCAGCAGTCAGGCTGGCTTTTGGCCGGGTCGAGGGGGATTTACGCGGCAAACGGCTGGTAATCACGGCGGGCGGTACCCAGGAAAATATTGACCCGGTGCGCTATATTGGCAACCGCTCGAGCGGCCAGATGGGTTACGCCCTGGCCGAAGCAGCCCTGGGTCGCGGCGCGGAAGTAACCCTCATCTCTGGCCCGGTCAAGCTGGCCCCGCCCTTTGGCGCGAACTTTGTGGATATCACCAGCGCCCGCGAGCTTGAACAGGCCGTTCACGCTGCCCTCGAAAACTCGGAAGCAAAAGCGGATGTCCTTATCATGGCGGCGGCGGTGGCCGATTTTCGGCCAGCCAGCCAGAGCGGGCAGAAAATCAAAAAGGACGGCAGCGGTGTTGCTCCAACCATCGAACTGGTCCTGAACCCGGATATTCTGGCCGGGCTAAAGGGGCGAAGTGGGCTGGAAGGCTTGCTGAAGGTAGGCTTCGCTGCGGAAACCGAAGATTTAACCCGCAACGCCGAGAAAAAGCTGCAAAGCAAGGATTTGGACCTGATTGTCGCTAACGATGCCGTAAC
>CADDZM010000145.1 GCA_902812345.1 Chloroflexota bacterium
TTCGAGATTAACGAGGACAAAGCGCCTCGGCTTGCAGCTATAGATCGTCCCTCCCTGTCGAAACCAAGCAGCCCCGATTGAGAAGCACGCCGGAGATTTCTCTCCATTGCTCATATTATTATACGTTTAGTGTCAAGGTTTGTTTCATAAGTATAAAATTAAGTATAAAATAATGAAGGTCCACCCCGGTACAAGGCGGACCTTCTGATAAGGTTGGTTAGTGTAGACAGGTTAGTGTCTTCAGGGAAGAAGGAAGACAGAATGTATGCCAGATCGTTGTAAAAGAGCGTTGCTGTAACTTTCCTTCTGAAACCAGTATAGCTTCTTAACATTTCAACACTGCGAAGGGGGTATTACGTCATTATTAAAGGTGTGTGAAATTCTAACCACGCTGAAAAGGCTAAAACTTCATATCCGAAGGCCTTCAGGCAGGGTTACGGTCAAATTGTACCCTGAATAAGAGGGATATGTAACATTTATGGGCATGTTGGGAGATGGAAAGGAGGCGGCTTAAACTAAAAGTGGCGCCTCAACCCTTAGGCGGGTTGAGGCGCCACTTTTAGTTTTCGGCTAAAGCCGGGTTTATTTAGGGTCGGAAGCGGTCCTGGGGCCGAGGTCGCACGAAACCGCCGGGGGTTCGGGCGGGTTAATTACTTCCGGGTTCGAGGCCGGGAGGTTTTCACCTGGTACGTCGTCGGGCAGGGTGTGTTCGACCGCGCCGGCAACCAGCGCTGCCGGGACGTCTTCCGGCAAGAAGATTTCGGGTAAGACCTGGTCCATACTTTCAACCCAGATAAACTCGATGTCGCGCTGGACATTAAGCGGCAGGTCACGCAGGTCGCGTTTGTTCTCCATAGGCGCGATAATCCGCTTGATGCCCGCCCGGTGCGCGGCCATTGATTTCTCTTTGAGGCCGCCAATTGGCAGAACCCGGCCCCGCAGGGTTATCTCGCCGGTCATCGCGGTATCGGAGCGGACCCGGCGGCCGCTGATAGCCGAAATCAGGGCGGTGGCCATGGTTATACCGGCGCTCGGCCCATCTTTGGGGACCGCGCCTTCCGGCAAGTGGATGTGCAAATCAAGCTTATCGAGGGTCTCGGTCGAAACGGCCAGTTCTTTCGAACGGCTGCGGGCGTAACTCAGGGAAGCTTTGGCCGATTCCTGCATCACTTCACCCAACCGCCCGGTAACGGTCAGACTGCCCCGGCCCGGCATGGCGGCTACCTCGACCGGCAAAATCGCCCCACCGTATTCGGTATAAGCCAGGCCCATTACGACTCCGATAAGAGCCTGGCCGTCCTGCGGCTCATCAAAAAAGCGCGGCACTCCCAGGAACTGTTCAAGCATCTGACCGGTCAGGCGCAACTTTTTAACCTTGCCCTCGACCATCTGGCGGGCCGCTTTGCGGCAGACCGTCGCTATTTTGCGTTCCAGGTTGCGGACCCCGGCCTCGCGGGTGTAGTGCCGGATAATCTCGCGCAGCACTTTGTCAGGCGCTTGCAGAAAATCAGCGGTTAGAGCGTGGGCTTCGAGTTGCTTTGGCAACAGGTAGCGCCGGGCTATTTGCAACTTCTCGTCTTCGGTGTAGCCGCTGATGTCAATTACTTCCATGCGGTCCAGCAGCGGTTTTGGAATATTGTAAAGATTGTTAGCCGTCGTAATAAAGAAAACTTCCGACAAATCGAAGGCTAAATCCAGATAATGGTCGGTGAAAGTGCTGTTCTGTTCGGGGTCGAGCACTTCCAGCATAGCCGCCGAGGGGTCGCCTTTGAAATCGCTGCTCATTTTATCAATTTCGTCGAGCAGGATAACCGGGTTTTTGGTCCCGACCTGTTTGAGGGCTGCGATAATCCGCCCGGGCAATGCGCCTACATAAGTGCGGCGGTGGCCGCGAATTTCCGACTCGTCACGGACGCCACCCAGGCTGATGCGGACGAACTTACGGCCCATCGAACGGGCGATAGACTGGCCCAGGCTGGTCTTGCCGACACCCGGAGGGCCGCTGAAGCACAAAATAGGGCTGCGAACTTTCTTCTCGGCCTTCACGATAAGCTGGCGCACCGCTAGAAATTCCAGGATGCGGTCTTTAACTTTGTCCAGCCCAAAGTGGTCGGCGTTGAGGACTTGGGCGGCGTTGGCAATATCCAGGTTATCAGAGGTTGACTCATTCCAGGGCAAAGCCAGCACCCATTCCAGGTAGGTCCGGACCACGTTGCTTTCGGGCGATGCGCTGCTCATCCGCTCCAGGCGGGTGAGTTCTTTTAGCATCTTTTCTTTGATGTCTTCCGGCAGACCCTTTTCGTCAATCTGCTTACGAAATTCGGCGGACTCGTTGCCCAGTTCACCGCCAAGCTCGTCGTGAATAGCTTTTAACTGTTCGCGCAGGTAAAACTCGCGCTGGTTCTTGTCAATGGACTGGCGGACCTTGTTGCGGATACGGTTGTCCATTTCTAGAAGTTCGATTTCCCCGGCCAGCATTACGTTAATGCTTTCGAGGCGCTGGAACTGGTCGAGTTCTTCCAGGATAGCTTGCTTATCAGGGACCGTGGTATTGGCGGCGGCTTTCGGGATATGCGCGGCCACGTAGTCGGCGAGGGGGCCAGGCCGTTTGAGAGAATTGGCCTGGTCAACTGAGTCGGCCCCGACCCTGGTGCTGAGGGTGCCGAGTTGAGAATAAAGCTCGGTGGTGTGGCGCATCATAGCCTCGACTTCCGGGGTGACAACGCCGCCCAGTTCTTCGAGCTTGTGGATTTCTACCAGTTGAATCCGGCTGGGATGCCCGGAAACGGTGCGGAAGTTATCAATGCGGACCCGGCATATACCTTCGACGCTGATTTCGGTGCTGGTAGCGCCGTCGCCCTGTTTCTGGACAGCGGTTACTTCTACCAGGGTACCGACGGTGTAAAGTTCATTTATATAGGGGCTGCCTTCAGGAACCTGGTCGCGTTCGCGCTGGGCGGCTACTACAATTCGGCTCTCATAATGGGCCTGAGCTTCTTCCAGGGCTAATTGAGAGCGGGTACCTATTACAAGTTTAATGGGGACTCGCGGGAAAACAACTACATTTTTCAGGGGGATAAATGGATAAACGAGGGCGGGTTTTTCTTCCTTCGGTTCGATTACGAATTGGGCGGCCTCATCTTCTTCTGAAGAAGTTATCAATACTTTATCGGCATCGCTCATATAAATTTCCCTTCTAACAGTGGGCGTTGGTGGGGTATTAGCCCGTTCCAGGTCCGGTTTTGCTGATAGACCTGTTTAGTTTATCTAAAACTGTTATTGGTTGCAGCCTCTGGGATTGGGTGAAGATATTTCCGGGTTGTAAAGGCTTGAAATTAAGATGTTTGGAAATTCTGCCAGATTCGCTCAAGCTGCAGCAATTAAAGCTTAAATAAAAGGTTACCTGGACGCCGACACTTCTTCGTTCGAGTACGCCAGGGCAGTTAAACTCATGATTTATTACAACGGTTGTTATAATAATAGGGTGTTTTAACCCGGTTGACTTTATTGTAACCTATGAAGATAACGAAAAAGATAACGGAATTACTTTTTTTTGGTTTTACGAATTTTAGCATATTTCTCTTACCTTTGAAACAATTCTTCTTTTCACCGTGTCAAATCAACAGGAACAAAAAATACTAAACCTTTAAGAAAGAAAGTCCTTGTAGCCTGTAAATACGGTAAGTTAAAAAGTTTTGAGGTAAAAGTTTTGAAGAAAAGAAAATCTAAGAACTGAAGTCTAAAAAAGTTAAACGAGTTAAAATAATGGAAAGCGTGAAGAAATGACGCCAAACGAAAATCGCCAGGATACGAATTCTACCACCGGAACCGGCCCGGGCAGCAGTGGCTGGAACCCGCCTCTTAGCTCGTCCTATGTGCCTTATAACCCGGTTTTCCCGCTGCCGAACGTGCCGGCAGACCCCGATTATGATGCGCGCCTGAAGGAAGCGTCCCGCCGGGTTCAGAAGAAAATTAACTTCTACCGGACGCTGACCAGTTATGTCATCGTCAACGGCTTTCTGTGGATCTTGTGGCTGATGACCGGTTTCGGCTATCCCTGGCCGATCTGGGTATCGTTGGGTTGGGGAATCGGGCTGGCTTTCCAGTTCCTGGACGCTTTTGTCTTTGGCGTGAGCGAGCACCAGCGCCAGCAGATGATTCAAGATGAAATGCGCCGGATGGGACACCGCTAAAAACAACCTGAACCGAAACAACGTTAAACGAGAGGAAATTCCCCGTTTAGAGCCGAAAACTGAAACTTAAACGTAGCGTTGGAAAATGAATCAGGTTGAAGGTAGCCCGTTGATTGGTGAAGCCGGCAGCGGGTTGAAGGCGGCACGCCGGACGTGCTAAAGTAAGTGACGGTTCACCGGTAGATTTCTGGCCCAAGCAGCGTTAAATGTCCTGAGGAGGAATAAGAAGTAGGATGACCCAGGAGAAAAAACCCTCTAACGACGACAGGTCGCGCCCTCGCTATCACGCTCCAACCGCCGGTGGCCCTGGCGCAACCGGGGCAGCCAGGCCGCCTTATAGCGATGTTTACGACATGGGCCAGAAGCAAGCCGCGTCAGGTCAGGTCCGCCCGGCGGATTGGCCTGCCCCGGACCCTTCCATGCCTTACCCGGTGCCCGGACCAGACGCTGGCGCGTACCCGCCTCCGCCGGTAGCCAATACTTATGACTGGGGTAGGGCGACATCCGAGACCAAAACGGCAAACCTTTATTGCTTCGAAAATTATAATTCAGCCCCTTACAAGCCGTTCCAACCGCTCGACCCCCAGGCCGAGGCGTACCGGCAGGCGGAGCGGCGGGTACGCGCCAGGCTCGATTTCCAGAAGCACCTGTGGGCCTACCTGCTGATAAACGGTTTTCTGTGGATAATCTACTTGATGACCATGAATCCGGCCCATCAAACTTTCTGGCCTATCTGGAGCACGGTTTTTTGGGGCATCGGGGTGGTGGCCCAGTGGTGGCAGCTTTCAGGCCGACAGGACGACCAGCGGCGGCGCATGGTAGAGGAAGAAATGCGCCGGAGAAATCATTCGTGAACAAACCCGCCCGCACAGCCAGGATTGGTTATAAGTGAGGGTGCCTCATAAAAAGATGGAGCCGGGAAAACCCGGCTCTTTTTTTCTCAACAAATTATTCCAGCAAATTTTTAAATTAAAACTTGCTAATTCAACTTTGCTAATTCAACTTTGCTAACTCAAAATTATTGAAGGCGATAGGCCTTTTCGATAAAGTTGAGGGCTTCTTCAAAGCGGCCAAGCTGGCGCAGCAATTGGCCGAGTTCAAAGTAAATCTCGCCGCGCAACTCCCGCGTAGGACCGGTGACTTCCTCGTCACTTTCCCCTGTAGCATCGAGCCGGGCCAGGGCTTGCTGGTAAAAACCGATTGCTTCTTCAGTTTGCCCTCCAAAGGAAGCGATTTCGCCAGAAGCCTGGAAGTACCGGGCCATGACGACTGTTTCGGCACAGGGTGTGGTTTCCAGCGAAAGCCGGGCCTGTTCGAGCCAACCCTGGGCTTTATCGCCATCCTTTAACCGGCTATTGATTAAAGCCAGCAGCGAAAGTATTTCCAGCCGGTTGCAGGGGTCAGCCTGCCGGACAAGCTGGTAAGCGGTCTGAGCGACCGTGGCCGCGGCGGCGAACTGGCGGGTCTGGAACAGCAGGCGGGTATAGTCGAGGTAATACTCGCTCTGGTGGGCCGTTTCGGTAGCCTGGACCCAGATTTGCTCGCTCCGGCCTAAAACAAACGCGCCCTGCTGGAAATCAAGCGATTGAGCATGGCTATAATTGTTTACGGCTATCCCGGCCATTTGGGAATCCTGGTCCTGCCCGGTAAAAAGCTGCAAAGACTTTACCGCGTCCTCCGGTTGCTCCAGCCCCAGGTAGCACCGGGCGACAAAAAGCTGCAAACGGCGTTGCAGCATAAGGTCGGTTACACCGGTCCGGTTAAGGCCATTACGGAAATTGTGCAGAGCATTGATATACTGGTGACGGTTAAAAGAAGCAAGGCCAACCTCAAGGTCGAGGCGGGCGGCAATATCAGGCGTGGCGGAAGGCCCGGCGGCCCCGAGCAAGTGGGAAGCTTCGTCCAATTCGGCAGTGGCGCTTTCGGAATCTTCCTGCTGGTTATAGATAGCAGCCTGCCACAGGTGAAAGGTCGCCTGTTCGAGTTCCGGCAGTCGCGAAAGATAAGGTTTTAGCTGATCGAGCAAATTAGCCGCTTCGGCGGTATCGCGTTTGCTCAAAGCAACACTTACCTGGAGTAAGGCCTGGCGCAGTTGGAGCAAGCGGGCCTGTTCCTGCTGCCAGCCCTGCGAAAGCCCGCCAATACCGGGCGCCGCCGGGCGCAAGAAATAAGATACCGGCTTGTTGACTCTTCCGGCGATTTGTTGCAGGGTAATCAAGGTAGGACGGGTCTTGCCCAGTTCCATAGATGACAAATAGGCGGAAGTGAACAGGTTGCGGCAAAGGGCCCGCTGAGTTACTTTTTGTTCCTGGCGAGCCCGGCGAATTCGTTCACCGAGCAATTCAGGTTCGATTTGCTTTAAAATTTGCCGGTTCGCAATATCCTCACTGGTAAGGGGAGCAGGAGGATATATAGCAGGTCTTCTTGGCATATGTCTCCAATCCTAATATTTAGCATGATGTATCACTTTAAGTAACTTTTTGCTAAAGGAATTAAAAAAAATAAAATTATAGTAGAAGATATTACCCGGACCAGGGGGTTTGAAAGCGGTAACCTGGTTAGCGCTTATATCCTTAATCCATCAAAAGTTAACTATGGCAGTCAAGATTTAACCAGCCGAGCAGAGCTGGTCAGTTTTACCAGTACTGATTATAAATATAAATATCGAATTTGCCAAATTTAGCCTGGTAATTTTCGATATAAGCCCACCAAGGGCGTGGCAGAATTTTTAGGCCAGGGTAAAAGTGAAGATTACCAGGGCGCTTAGCGCTACAAAAGCCGCGAAACCCAGGGCCGAGGCTCCCAGGGCGCGCAAGCCTCGCTGCCGGATTACCAATAAATCCACGTTCAACCCCATAGCCGACATCGCCATCACCATAAAAAATATGCTAACTTGCAAAACGAGGTTGGTTATATCTTTAGCCAGCCAGCCGGTCGAGTTTAAAACCCCGACCAGGACGAAACCGAGGACAAACCAGGGAATTGGCAGTTTCCGCCAGCTTATGGCCGGTTTACTTTCACCGTTCACGCCAGCCTGCCTTCCAGCCAGGGCGAAGGCCAGGATTATCGCAACCGGTGCCAGCAACATCACGCGAGTTAGCTTTACCACCACCGCCAGGTCGGCTGCTTGCAACCCGCCCGCCGGACCTGCCGCTACTACCTGGGCGATTTCGTGCAGGGTTGAACCGGTTACAAGTCCGTAAAAACGACCCTGCCAACCAAAGACCGCCGCGCCAAGACTAAAAAACAAAACGCCCACCGTCCCCAGCACCCCACAAATAGCGACCGCAAGGGACACATCATCTTCGTCAGCGTCCTTGCAGAGCGGGGCGATAGCGCCTACCGCTGAAGCCCCACAGATGGACTGGCCCACGCTGATTAAAAGAGCCAGGCCCGGCTTAACGCCAAACCGGCGGGCCAGCCAGCTTATAAAGAACAGACCAAAAGTGATTAAAACTATATCAAGCAACAAGACCTGTAAACCGCTGCTGGCAATCAGGCTGAAATTCAGCCGTACGCCGGTCAGGATAATCCCCAGCCGCAGGAGCTTTTTGGCCGAAAATTGCACACCTGCCCGGTATGGTTTTGGCAAGCCGAACACACTGCGCCAGGCGATGCCAATAAGCATGGCAATAGTGAGATTGCCCAGGACCACCAGGCCGGGCAGGGGCGCGACCAGCATGGCGACACCGCCCAGGATAGCGGTCAGGAACAGGCCAATCCCAAAGTTAAGGTTGGGAAGAGAAAAGAGACCGCCCTCTCGGCCAGGCCCGGTGGGGCTGGTATCAACGTCCGGTTCGGACGGTTTTTCCAGCGGCGGAGCGGTTTGCAAAGTTATTTTCGAATCCGGTTCTTCTATACGCACCCTTTTACCTCTCGTTATAGTTATTTATAAATTAACCAAAAGCTTATTTATATTAGTAAAATTATCATTTTCGAAATATGTCCGAACATATAACCGGGTTAGTATATCATTTTTAGGCAGTTGGCGCTGAACCGGAAATTAACGCTCGAAACTTACCGGCAAATGCTTGACCCCGTAAACCAGGTTACTGCCGGTCGGTTCGAGGGCAACGCCGCTATCACGGCGGATATTGCGCATCTTTGACAGCATAATGGTAACGGCGATTTTTGCTTCCAGGCGGGCTAAAGGCGCGCCAACGCAGTAATGGATGCCATGTCCAAAAGCCAGGTGCTTTTGAGTGTTGCGGGCCAGGTCGAAACGGTCAGGATCGGGGAATTGAGCCTCGTCGCGGTTAGCCGAGCCAATCCAGGCCACCAGCATTTGGCCGGTCTTTATTTTATGGCCGCCTAACTCTACGTCCCGGGCGGCCCGGCGGTACATATGCTGGATAGGTGAAAGGTAACGCAAAACTTCTTCCAGGGCCGCCGGGACTAAAGATAGGTCGGCCCGCAACCGGTCCATTAATTCAGGCATTTGGTCAAAGCACAGGAAAGTATTGCCGATCAGGTTGGTGGTGGTTTCATTACCGGCCACCAGCAGCAGGACGCAGAAGCCAAGAAGCTCTTGCATAGTTAAATGCTGCCCATCAATTTCCGCTTTGATAAGGTCTGAAATCAGGTCGCCTTGCGGTTCCTGGCGGCGTTTTGCAATCATCTCCATAAAATACTGGCTCATCTCGCGCTGCGGGTTGTAGACCGGCGAATCAGCCCCGACTATAGCATCGGACCAGTGTTTGAACCGTTCGCGGTCCTGGCTGGGGATACCGAGCAATTCGGCGATAACAATGACCGGCAAAGGATAGGCCAGGTCGCTTATCACGTCAAGGCGGCCCGTGGAGAGGGTTGGGGCCAGTAATTCTTCGACGATACTTTCTACCCGGCCCGCCAGTTGGGCGACGGCGCGAGGCGTGAAAGCCTGCGTCACGAGGTTACGCAGCTGGCGGTGGCGCGGCGGGTCGAGAGTAATCAGGCTGGCGCTGAGAGGGTCGCCACTATTCCCGCCGAACTGGGAGGAAAAAGTATTCCAGTCGGTCAGGACACGCTGGACATCAGCGTAGCGGAAGACCTGCCAACTGTAGTAAGAAGGGTTAAAGCGAACCGGGTCGGTCTGGCGCATCTGGCGGTACCAGGGGAAAGGGTTAAGGGCCGGGTTTTCAAGAAAGGTTTGCATAAAAAACTCCAAATTCCAGTTTAATAGCCTGAAACGAAATATTTGTATATAGTGCCACTTTGCGGGGAAAATCTCAAATCTTCCTGAAGCATTCTTGCTTTATATAGTTTAGTAATTAGCCTATGGCATATTACTTGCTCAAATTTTGGTTATTTGTAGGTTAGTTTAAGTAGAAAGAAAGCGCCGATGACTTTGCAGACTGACAACCACTCCGGGGCAACCGGCCAGGCTGTTTCCGGCTTTAATGACCGGGATACAGGTGAAATTATTTCACCCAAGCTGGGCCTTGTCTGCATCACAAACTCGGACGCGGTGCGCTTTCGGACTATCACCCGCACCCGCTATCTGGGCCTACCGGAAGAGGCCCGTTCGGGCACTCTCGAAGCGCTCTACCGGGAGAATTTCAGCCGGTTGATGGGCGCTTTAACTTTTTGTATCGAGAATAAAATTAAACTCTACCGCCTTTCCTCGGCTAACTTCCCGATGAGCGACCTGCCCGGGGACGCGACCGGCGACATGATTTTACAGAGGATGGCTCCTGAAATGGCCGAGTTTGGCCGGGTCGCCGCCGAAAATGGTATCCGGGTAGTAATGCACCCGGACCAGTTTGTGGTGCTAAACTCGACCTCACCTCAGGTCGTCGAGAACAGCATCAAGACGTTGGAGCATCATGCCTGGACGATGGATTTGCTGGGGTTGGCGCAATCGGCCTGGTCCTCGATGAATATTCACGGCGGTAAAGGCGGGCGGGCCGCCGAGCTTATCGAAATCTTGCCAACCCTGGTCGAGCCGGTCCGGAGCCGGATTGCCCTGGAAAACGATGAGCATGCCTATGGAGCGTGGGAAATTCTTGAAATCTGTCAGGCCGCGCACGTCCCGATGATTTTTGATGTGCATCACCATATTTGTCACGACGGTCTGACGAGCCTGGAAGACCCCAGTATCGCCGAACTGCTGGCCCTGGCGCTAGACACCTGGCCGTGCCCGGAGTGGCAGCTTACCCATCTTTCAAATGGGCGGGATGCTTTTGCCGACCCGGCCCATCACGACTATATAACGGCCTTTCCCAGCGCGTTCAACCAGGCGCCCTGGATTGAGATTGAGGCTAAACGAAAAGAAGACGCCATTCGTAAGCTGCGCGAAATCTGGCCCCTGGCGGAGTAGGGCCGCGGGCGATATTCAACGTTTACGATATAGAAGAAGATAGAAGGAGTATAAATATGCAATTAGAAGGAAAAGTAGCCCTGATTACCGGGGCCGGTTCGGGCCTGGGCAAGGCAGCAGCCTTACTGCTGGCGAAAGAAGGGGCAAAGGTGGCGGCCTTGAGTCATACCCAGGATGAGGTTAACCAGACCGCCCAGGAAATCGAAAAGGCCGGGGGTCAGGCTATCGCGGTCGTGGCCGATATCGCCAGCCCGGAAGAGATGCAGGCGGCCATCCAAAAGACCGTGGACAAATTCGGCACGCTTGATATAGTTTTTGCCAACGCCGGTATTAACGGGGTCTGGGCGCCGCTCGAAGAACTGACCCCCGAAGAATGGAACCGCACTATTAATACCAACCTGACCGGGACTTTCCTGACAGTCAAGTACGCGGTGCCATATTTAAAGAAGCAGGGCGGTTCGGTGGTCGTGACCGCCTCGGTCAACGGCACCCGGATTTTCAGCAATACCGGCGCAACGGCTTACTCCTGCACGAAGGCGGCCCAGGTCGCTTTTACCAAGATGACCGCCCTGGAACTGGCCCAATTTAAAGTGCGGGTGAACGTGATTTGTCCTGGCGCTATCGAAAGCGAAATCAGCGAAAACACCGAGAAAAAGGACGTGGACAAAGTTAAAATCCCGGTGGAATTTCCCAAAGGCAATATCCCTTTAAGCGGCGGCAAACCCGGCAAAGCTGAAGACGTGGCCCAACTGGTGCTATTTTTAGCTTCAGATGCCTCGAAGCACATCAGCGGGACCGAAATCTGGATTGACGGGACCGAATCACTTTTGCAGGGATAACCGGGCAAAAGAAGGCAAAATACTGGATACAAGAAGGCAAGTGAAAGGAAAGTTAGCAAGCTATGACAGATAATAATCAAAGCCTTACCGCCATTTTTGACAAAATCTGGCCGGGCGAGGCAGACCCAAATAAGATTAACGTGGGCGAGTACGAGCGTATTGGCTCGGTGATAGCCGGGTCAGTCTTCTTTCTGTATGGTGTGACCAGGAAGGGTGTAATTCCTAAAGTCCTGGCCCCGGTCGGCGGCTATTTGCTGCAGCGTGGCCTGAGCGGTACCTGCGCTATTTACGAAGCCTTTCAGGTCAACACGGCCCGGCAAGGCGGCAACGCGGACGCAACGGTTCATGCCAACCGGGCCATCAAGGTCAAACGAGCCGTTACCATTAACAAGCCTGCCGCCGAACTATACCGCTTCTGGCGCAACTTCGAGAATTTACCCCAAATCATGGACCACCTGGAATCGGTTACGGTTAAAGACAAAGACCACTCCCACTGGGTCGCCAAAGGCCCCGCTGGAACTAAAGTGGAATGGAATGCGGAAATTTTCCGGGAGAAAGAAAACGAGCTTATCGCCTGGAAGTCGGTTGAGGGCGCGACAGTGCCAAATGCCGGAACGGTCCAGTTTACCGACCTGGGCCAGGACCGCGGCACTGAAGTGCTGGTCGAACTGGATTACGAACCCCCGGCGGGTGTAATCGGGGCAGCTTTTGCCAAGCTTTTCGGCGAGGAACCGAATATCCAGGTTCAGGAAGATTTGCGCCACTTCAAACAAAAAATGGAAGCGGGCGAGTTGCCGACAACCGATGGCCAACCCTCGGGCCGGGAAAGTTAAAAGGGATAGAAAGAAGGTTTTATGCGAGCACTTTGCTGGTTTGGAAAAGAAGACGTGCGTGTCGAAACGGTGCCGGACCCGACTATCCTCAACCCGCGTGACGCGATTGTAAAAATTACGACGACGGCTATTTGCGGGTCGGACCTTCACCTTTATGACGGCGTTATTCCAACAATGGAAAAAGGCGACATCCTGGGCCATGAGTTTATGGGCCAGATTGTCGAGGTCGGCAGCGATGTCAAGAACCTGAAGACAGGCGACAGGGTGGTGGTGCCTTTCACGATTGCCTGCGGCAACTGCTTTTTCTGCCGCAAAGGGCTGTGGGCTTCCTGCGACAACTCTAACCCGAACTCCTGGATGCTGGAGAAAGCCTACGGGTACGGCGGCTCGGCCCTGTTCGGCTATTCGCATATGATGGGCGGGTACGCGGGCGGTCAGGCCGAATATGCCCGGGTGCCTTTCGCCGATATCGGCCCTATAAAGGTGCCGGACGGTCTGGCTGACGAGCAGGTTTTGTTTTTATCCGATATTTTCCCGACCGGCTACCAGGCGGCGGAAAATGCCCAGATTGCGCAAGGCGATACGGTGGCGATCTGGGGGTGCGGGCCGGTCGGCCAGTTCGCCATTCAAAGCGCCTGGATGCTGGGGGCAGGCCGGGTAATTGCGATAGATAAAGTGCCGGAGCGGTTGGAACTGGCCGCCACCAAAGGCAAGGCCGAAATTATTAACTCGGATATGGAGAACGTGGTTGAGAAACTACGCTCGATGACGGGCGGGCGCGGCCCGGACGGCTGTATTGACGCGGTTGGTTTGGAGTCCACCGGGCATACCCCGGACGCGCTTTATGACAGGGTCAAAATGGCGATGAAGCTGGAAACCGACCGCCCGACTGCTCTCCGCGAAGTTATCCAATCTTGCCGCAAAGGCGGTACGGTTTCAATTCCGGGTGTGTACGGCGGCCTGCTGGATAAATTTCCGATGGGCGCGGCCTTTGGTAAAGGTTTGACTTTTAAAATGGGCCAGACCAACATGCAGAACTACCTCAAACCGCTCCTGAACCGGATTGTGAAAGGCGAGATTGACCCTTCGTTTGTCATCACGCACCGTTTAGGCCTGGAAGACGCGCCCGCCGCTTATAAGACTTTCCGCGACAAGCAGGACGGCTGCATCAAGGTCGTCTTAAAGCCCCAGACTGCTACGGTTTAGGCCGGTCTTTACCGTGACTGCTGGCTGATCTCTCTTGTTTCAGGAGGTTAGCTCGGAAAGAAATAAGGGGTGGTCTAAATAAAACCAGTCCAGAAGCAGGCTTACGCTCTGGCTCTGGACTGGTTTGTGCTTATTAAATTGGCGGGTCTTGCTTTCAGGGCAGTCCCACCATATTTTTTAATTTTAAAACAAGTAGAAACGGTCCTATTGAGAACAGGAAACGGGAGAATAACGGGAGGAATATTTATGTCAACCAATGATGGGGACAATCATAAAAACGGGCTGCCGGACCTATTTAAAAACTTGATGCATACTACCCATGATGTCCTGGCAAAATCAAAACCGGCCCAGCCTTTGATGCGCGGTCAGGTCGTCCTTGTAACAGGGAGCAGCCGGGGTCTGGGGTATCTTCTGGCGCGGGATTTTGGCCGGGAAGGCTGCCGCCTGGTAATAACAGCCCGCGACGCCGAAGAACTGGAAAAAGCTGGTCAGGATTTTAAAGAAATGGGTTTTGCGGTAAAGGCTATCCCGGCGGATGTTAGCAAAAAGGAAGATGTCGAGCGGCTGATTGATGAGGCGACCGCTTTTTACGGTCGGATTGATATTGTGGTCAACAACGCCGGGATTATCCAGGTCGGGCCGGAAAGCACCATGAGATTGGAGAATTTCGAGGAAGCCATGGCCGATGATTTCTGGAGCGGGGTCTACACGACCCTTAAAGTGCTGCCCCAGATGCGCCAGCGCGGCAGCGGCCAGATTGTAAACATTACTTCGATTGGCGGGAAAGTGGCGGTGCCACATCTCCTCCCCTACAGCGCGGCCAAGTTCGCTTTCACCGGTTTCTCGGAAGGGCTGCGGGCGGAACTGAAAAAAGACGGCATCAGCGTAACAACTATCGTGCCGGGCCTGATGCGGACGGGATCGTATATCAACGCTTATTTCAAGGGCGAGCAAGAGAAAGAGTTTGGCTGGTTCAGCCTGGGCGCGAGCTTGCCTTTTATTTCGATGGATGCGGAGGCCGCGGCGGCTCAGATTGTGGAGGCGACCAGGCTCAAAAAGCCCGAGCGCATTTTGTCTGTCCCGGCTAACCTGCTGGCTCGCTTCCACGGTCTTTTCCCCGGCACTACCTCGGAAATTATGACGCTGGTCAACAATTTAGGCCTGCCAAAAAGCGACAAAAAACAGCCGGGCCAGGGCGTGCGGGGCGTCAAGGTCGAGGATGCCGCCAGCAACCCAATTTTCGACGCTCTCACGACGCTGGGGCGGTCGGCCGCCAACCGCTTCCGGCAGCACCCAGGGCCAGTCAACCTGGAAAAATAAAGCTGGGTGAAACGGCTATAAAATAAAGATACCCCGGCTTCGGATGAGGATTGCCGGGGTATCTATGTCCTACTCACTCATGGATGTGGTGGCAGAATTTCCTTA
>CADDZM010000146.1 GCA_902812345.1 Chloroflexota bacterium
CGGTGATGTGGCTTTACCCGGCCACTCAAAGCGGTTTGTAATTGGGCCATTTTTGTTCGCAATGAACCACGAGCCAGCTCACTTAATACTGCCGGATCACTTTCTCCGGCCGCTAGACTGCTTAGTATTCTTCTAGCACTCAGACCGCTTATGTCGGTGACCACGCCTGCTAACTTTAAGTTGGCGTCTTCTAGCAGCTTTTGAATGCGGTTAAGCAAACGAGCTCGCTCTTCTACCAGATTGGTCCGGTACCTGGTCAAATCTCTTAGCTCTCGCTGAACTAAAGGCGGGATAAAACTGGCTCGCAATAAACCGTATTGCAATAGGTCTGCTAACCATTCGCTATCACTTACATCGGTTTTGCGGCCGGGTACTGCCTTAAAAGGAACGCACTTCTTTAAGTTTATGACCATAAACGTTGTGAGGCGGGGACTGTCTCCCTGGGGTGACAGAGGAAGCCTCACTCCTTTCTCGCGTTAGCGAGTTAAACCAACTGGCAAGGTAGCACATTTGTTGTATTTAGCCTCAAAATGTGCTATAATCATAGGGTAGTTTGCACTTTAAGAACCTAATGATGTTTGTGGGTTTCAGGCTAAATCGTTCGCCTGATTACAGCTAGTGGCCCTTTTGGGCAAAGCACCAGCGTATTCTCGACTAAGTGCCAACCGCTTGAGTTCTGTCAGCGTTCACTACCTACACGACGATGGTTGTCTACGACTTTAATAACTCATGGGCTGATGAGTTTCGGTGTAAGACCGTAGAAGCCGTCTCGTTTACGGGACGGAGCAGTCACAATAGCCCTCCAACCAATTGTTTAGACTGGATTAGCTTTGGAGTGCTTTTAACAAAGAATTTCTCCTGCGTGCTCGAAGCAACAGATGGCGGTGCCTGAAAGCACTCCCAGTCAAATTTCTGTACGGGCTTGAAGCACCACTCACTTGCCCGACCTCTGGTACTAATCCAGTTAGGTCAAGTATAACCAAACCCTAACTCTTTTTCATTGGAGGTGGTGAGCCGCAGGCTAATGACAATTTCTGTAAAATGGTAGATATCCTTAGAATTCAGCGGCTCAAAACAATAACAACACGATAACGAAAACGAAAAGGCAATTCTATAGATCATCAGATATTAAATCAGAAAAACTCTTTCAAATCAGAGGCTGCAAACAAAGTGAGATTCTATTTTATTTTCTGATGATCTATAATTTATCTCTTTAGGCTGGACCAGCCTCAAAGGTTAGATAGACTTTTCCACCTTCCCATTCCTCCCTGATCTCCCTTAAAAGCGCGCTCGAGAGTCGTAATAACGACGCTTCATTTGGAAATATTCGAGCCACCCTCGTCCGCCGGGCTACTTCCTGGTTGACCCGTTCCAATATACGTATCCTCTCAAAAAGTCGGGGCTATCCCAAAGCCGCAACATCGTTTATAATGCTTGAATGTTAGATGAACTGGACCCCGCTCAAATAGAAAACCCACTCCTTCGAGTGCCGTTTGTGGCTTTGATCAATCTGCTTGAGAAAGCCTTATCTGAAAATAGCTTGCTCAAAGAGGAAAACCTGCGCCTTAAGATTAACCTACACCGCTGCTTTACCTCAGGGCTACACGGGTCAGTTCGGACCTGGGGTTAAAGCCTGGGTGCTCAACCTTTACTTCGCGGGCGGGATGAGCGAACCTAAACTGCTCGAATTCCTGCACACGGTCGGCCTCGAAGTCAGTGCCGGGCAGCTTAGCGATTGGCTGATCCGTGATCACGAGCTGTTCCACGCCGAGAAAGCTGAAGTAGTTAAGGCCGGGATCGCTTCGAGTCCCTGGCAGCATCTCGACAGTACCGCTACGACCCTGTTTGGTCAGACCCAGCACTGTCATATAGTGTGCAATCCGCTCTATACCGCCTATACAACCCTACCTTCTAAAGATCGTTTGAGCCTGCTCAAAGTCTTGCTGGGTGGGAGCGAGAGCGGAGGTGGCGTGGCTCCTTGTTGGCGTTGTGCTGGCTGCACGAGGCCCGCCATTACAAGAAACTGCGGCCTCAAACTGGCTATGCCCAACGCCGCTATAGCGAGTTTACCAGCCAGTTGTGGGACTACTACCGCGAACTTTTAGCTTACCGCCTGGCGCCTGCTAAGGCGGAAGCCCACCGGCTTTCTAAAAGGTTTGAGCGTATTTTTAAGGTACCCAGTGGTTACGAGCAATTGGATGAGCGTAAAGCGCTCACTTTCGCTGGAACAAAGAGCTTTTGGCGGTGCTAGTTCATCCTGAGATAGCCCTCCACAACAACCCGGTCGAATTAGGGGCCAGACAAAGAGTTCGCAAACAGGATGTAAGTTTGCAAGCCTGTAAAGCCAAAGGACTGGCCGCCTGGGATACCTTCCAGAGCCTGGTCGAGACCGCCAAAAAGCTGGGAGTAAACATTTACCGCTACCTCTATGACCGGGTGAGCGGTCAAAATAAGTTGCCTGGTTTAGCCAGTCTGATTGCCCAAAAAGCGGCGGGCTTAAATCTGGGCCAATCCTGGCAAAGGGTTGGAACCGGCTAATTCTACTCTCTTTATCCTTATCCTTACCCTTACCCTTACCCCACCAAAACCAATGGTCTTGTCTTCTCCTTGCTTTGGTTATAGTTAAGTAGCCAGGTTATGTTCGGCTGCTCTTTATTTCCCCCGACTTTTTGAGAGGATACCAATTGCGGATATAGAAAAGTTGTAAATAGTTAACGGTCAGTGGCCGCTAACAGGTCAAACAAAACCTTTTCCTGGCGACGATTTCGCTCTAACCCGGAAAAGATTCAGGATAATAAGAAAATCAAACCCAAAATCTTTCAAGCGAAAACCCTGTTTGTAATAAGTCGCTGGTACCGGTTTTGCCAGTTTCCTTGACAGCTAAACATTTGTTTGATATAGTACATCCGTCTAAGCAATTAGATGTTGGTAAAATATTGGAAAGAATTGCAGGCTGAGTGATGAAACAAAAATCAAATTTAGTATATAACTGGAAAGATTACGCGGCAGCTAACCCGGAAGGCTATTTCGATTTGCAAACGCCGGATACGGGTGAAGTGCCGGTGCGGCTTTTCTTCACTCCGGCCTTACTCGCGGAAGCCGAGGACGGGCTTTACCAGCAGATTGTAAACGCGACCCGCTTTCCCGGCGTAAAGCTGATTGCCATTACCCCGGACGCTCACTATGGTTATGGCGTGCCGGTTGGAAGCGTCATCATTACCGAGGGAACCGTCGCAATGGGCCCGGTCGGGTACGATATTGGTTGTGGGATGATGAGCGCCCGGTCGAACGTTGCGGTGGAGAAAGCAACCCCTAAAAAGAGGCTGGCTTTCAATCAGGCCGTAACCGAGCGGGTGGCGATGGGCGCGGGCCATTCGAGCAAGACCAGGGCCAGCCGGGTTTCGGAGGGCGAGTTCGAAAAACTGGTGCGCGGCGGAGCCGATTACTATATCAGTAAATACGGCGCGCGGATTAACCGAAGCCGGGCCGAACGTAACCGTATCCCGGTAGACGACAGTTGGAAAATCCCGTGGGGCGGCAAAGGTCGCCCGGAGCGAGGGTTGAGCCAGCTTGGGTCGCTGGGGGGCGGGAACCACTTTATCGAGTTGCAGAAGTGCGAGGAAACTCAGACCCTTTTCGTGCAGGTCCATACCGGCAGTCGCGGCTTCGGACACGGTCTGGCGACTAACTATTTTGAGTTGGCCCGCCAGGAGAACCCGGGAACCACGACCAATATTGACCTGGGCTATTTCACGCCCGACTCGCCGCACCACCGCAGTTACCTGAACGCGGTAGCGGCGGGCGGAAACTTTGCGATTATTAACCGCCTGATTTTGTTCGAGCAAATTGCCGAGGCTTTCCAGGAAGTCTTTAACGCCGAGCTTGAACTGATTTACGAAATCAGCCACAACCTTGTCCAGCAGGAATGGCAGCCTGATTTCGGGAACGTCTGGGTTCACCGCAAGGGGGCGACCAGGGCTTTCCCGGCCGGGCATCCCGGCCTTCACAAAACTATCTGGGAAGATACCGGACACCCGGTCCTCATTCCAGGCAGCAACCGGGACTACAGCTACATTTTGCGGCCGCTGGAAGGGGCTGTGAAAAGCGGCTACTCGGTCAACCACGGGGCGGGCCGCAAGTTGTCGCGGGGTGAAGCCAAACGGCAGTTGCAGCAGGAGAAAGTCAATAAGATTTACCAGGAAGCCGGGATTATTGTCAACATTAACGGTAACGTGCCGCTGGACGAGTCCGATGCCTGTTACAAATCTTCGGAAGAAGTGGTGAACGCGGTCGTCGGGGCCGGGCTGGCCGAAATCCAGTATCACCTGTGGCCGCTGGCTTCGCTGAAGGGCGTTGATTAGCTTGATTTTAATCGGACGAAAAAGGACTCAATGGATATGCCGCCTTTGAGTCCTTTTATTATAAAAGAGGTTATTGGAAAGTGTTCCCGATGAAACCGGCGGTTAATAATCGGGCTGGTTGGCGAGCAGGTTCAGGAACCGCCGCCCGCGCAGGTGGCAAATCGCCAGGGCCAGGGCGTCCGCCGCGTCATCGGGTTTGGGGGTGAAATCAAGTTCGAGAAGCACCCGGACCATATGCTGAATCTGGTCTTTGGTCGCCCGGCCATACCCGGTCAAAGCCTGCTTGACCTGCAAAGGGGTATACTCTTGCACCGTTAAATCGTGGTTGGCGGCGGCCAGCAGCGCGACACCCCTGGCCTGGCCGACCGCGATAGCCGTGGTCGTGTTGCGGTTAAAGAAAAGCTCCTCAACGACCATTTCGGAGGGCTGGTAACGGTCGAGCAGGGTGTTAAGTTGGGAATACAGGCTGAGCAAGCGCCGGGCCAGCGGCTCACCGGCGGGGGTAGTCAGAGCGCCGTATTCGACCAGTTCGAAGTCGCCCGGTGAAGAACCGCCGTCGGGCGCTCTCACCAGGCCGTAGCCCATTATAGCCGTGCCGGGGTCTATGCCCAGCACCAGGTTCGGATCAGTCTGAAAGTTTTGTTTATCGGTTGGCAGTTGTTTCCCCTGTTAAATACTTGCGAATAAGTTATATGCAAAGACCTTACAGGCGGGGCGCCACAGGCGGGGCGCCGGTAAAAGCGGCTGGCTGCAAAAAGAGCCGGTCGCCAGTAGTTTCTCGAAAGCTTACTGGCAACCGGCTCAATAAGGCCCACCGGCCGGTTAGCTCATCGCCGCTACTTCGTCGGAAACGTTCAGGTTCGTGTAAACGTTCTGTACATCGTCCAGTTCTTCCAGGCGGTCAATCAGTTTAAGAGCCTGCAAGGTCTTGTCTTGCGGCAGGTCCATCGAAGTTGTTGGCTGCATAACATCTTCGCTGCTAATCGTGTTAAAGCCTTGCTGGTCAAAGGCTTCCTGGACCTTTTTCCAATCCTCAAAAGTGGTATAAACTTCCAGGATGCGGTTATCGTCCTCGTCAGTGGTCTCGCTGACATCTTCGGCTCCGGCGTCAATGGCGGCCATTTCCATTTCTTCGACGTCGTGGCCGTTAATATCAAGCTGAATAACGCCGCGCCGCTGGAACATCCAGCCGACCGAACCAAGTTCGCCGAGGTTGCCGCCGCCTTTGGTAAAGGCGCTTCGCACTTCGCTGGCGGTGCGGTTGCGGTTATTGGTCAGGGTTTTAACCAGGATAGCGCAGCCGCCCGGTCCATAACCTTCGTAAGTAATTTCCTCGTCCTGGGCTTCACCCTCAGCCGTACCAAGACCGCGTTTGATAGCCCGGTCAATATTGTCGGCGGGCATGTTCGCGGCTTTAGCTTTTTGCAGCACTACGCGCAGGCGGAAGTTAGCATTTGGGTCACCGCCGCCACCTTCCCGGACCGCAACGGTTATTTCACGCGCAATCTGGGTGAAGACCGCGCCGCGTTTATTATCAAGGATGCCCTTGCTGCGCCGGATAGAGTGCCATTTGCTATGTCCTGACATAGTTTCCTCAAATCTTTCTGTCTGTTTTCATAATGCTGTTTTCATATGAAGCCGTGGTCTGGCTCGTACAGCTAACCGCCTCATTATAACATTTGAGGCTAACCAATTCAAACCCACTTTTTTTTATTTGAACTTTAATTTTAATACTTTTTTAAGGCCAGGTTTAGAAAATGTGTGCTATACTCGTACTAGAACAAATATTCTAAAAGTTGTTCTAAAGAAATCACTCCACACTATACTCTCCTCACATGTGGTGACACATGATAACTTCTTCAACGAGGGTGGGCCCTGCAGCCGCCCTCTTTTTTATTTCATAGCTTTAGCGGACAACAAAATTTCTTAACTGGTTAAGCTATAATGAGTTAAGTATTTTTGTTACAGAAGAATAGCCTTTTATAGCCATTGGTGGAAGGCCGGAGGTGTGCTTAAATAAGGTGCAAATTTAACCTTTACCGGCAGTTATTAGAGAAGCCTTAATGGAAAACCTGACCGAGCCAGCCGTACAACCTCAAAGTGAACCCACAACCTCCCAGATGGAACCCCGCCCGGGATTTTCGGCTAAACTGGCCCGGTTTTTCAACGCCAACCGGGAAGCTTTGCGTATCTGGCTGGGCTGGCGGCTGGTTATATTTATCCTGCCGGTATTCGCGGCGGCCCTTATGCCCCTATCAGGCCCGGGTAAACCAACCTTTAATAACCCGTTGGACCCATGGCTGGACCGGCTTATCTGGCGGTGGGGCCAGGATGATACAACCTGGTATTTACAAATTGCCGGGCAGGGCTATGTGGACGACAAGACGGTAGCATTTTACCCGCTCTACCCGATGTTAATGCGCCTAATAGGTTTTGTCATAGGGCTGAGCCAGCCGGACGAAGCCATCTTTAAGTTAGCCGGGGTAATAATTTCTTCCCTGGCGGCGTTAGTCTTTTGTATTTATTTTTTCCGCCTGATTCTGCTGGATTACAGTCCCCAGTTAACCCGGCTTTCCTTAATCTACTTTGCTGCCTTCCCGACCTCTTTTTTCCTGTTCGCAGTCTATACCGAAAGTTTATTCCTGGCTTTAAGTGTAACGGCATTTTACGCGGCCCGGCACAATCGATGGTTGCTGGCTTCAGGATTGGCGGCGCTGGCTGTCCTGACCCGCCAGCAAGGACTTATCCTGGTGGCAGCGTTGCTGTTTGAATACGGAGAGCAGATTGGCTGGGACTGGCGGCGCATAACTCGGCGGCTTGGTTACTTCGCTTTGCCGGCCCTGGCGCTGGCCGGGTGGTTAAGCTGGAACTGGCTGACCTTTGGGAATCCGCTGATGTCCGTTGTCGCGACCCAGAAATACTGGGGCCGCTACATAACCTGGCCCTGGTGGAGTTTTATTCTTGATTGGGCCGGGGTTTTTTACGATAGGCCGGGCAGCACCGGTTATGGCCCGGTGCAGTATACCGATAACCCGGCGATGGCTTTGCCCCTGTTAAATGTAACAGCTACCACCCTGTTTATTATCCTGGCAGTGGTTGGATACCGGGTAATGCGCCGGAGCCAGTTCCGCCTGGCTTACTGGGTGCTTGCCCTGGGGTGCCTTTTGCAACCGCTCATTTCCCCGGTTATTGGCGACCCTTTACAATCTTTACCGCGTTATGTGTTGCTAAGTTTCCCCTCGTTCGTGCTGCTGGCAAGGTGGGGACAGCGTTCGCCGGTCTTTAATTATTGCTATTTAGGACTGAATCTTGCTGTGTTAGGTCTGTTAGTGGCCCGTTTTACCCTCAGCTATTGGGTCGCCTAAAATTGGGCTAAAATTTTAAAAGGAAATTTCTTAAAAGAGACAGTTCATGACCAAAGCAATTCATTATCCGGTAATTATCCGGGCGCTTACAGGCCAGACAATTGCGGTAGGAGCCTGGCTGCCAATTGTGGTGCTGGTGGTCTTGCTGCTGGTGATTGTGGTAATCGCTTACCGGGGAACTCAAAAAAGCGCTCGAAAGTCGCTTATGCGGTCTCGGACACCCACCCGGAGTTTGAGCGACCGTAACGAAGAACTCAAGCGAAACCTGGCCGAAATGCAGGCCCGTAACGCCGCCGACCTGGCCCAGACTCGGGCTATCCTGGATGAAGCCCGCGCTTCCGGCAGCCAGGTTGTCAGGGAAACCAGAGAAGGGGTAGTCCAGGCTACCAGGGAAGAAACCCAACGGGCGAAGGCCGATATTATAAAAGCCAGGGAAGAACACCTGGCCGAATTGCGCCGCGAAGGAGCCAGCATCGGCCAGGACGAGCCTCCCGCCGGTTCTTCCAACTCAACAGGGTCAACCGGGCAAGGCCAGTAAAGAAGGGTTTATCCCGGCCCGTTGGATGTTTTAAGATATTCCTCGATAAGGCGGTGTACCCCTTCCGCCAGGCTGCCCCAGGTGTAAATAGCAAGCAGGCGGTCTTCTCCGGGCCGCCGTTCTTCCGGTCTTTCCTGCAAAGCTAGCTCGATTTGCTCCACGAAGTCCGCCGGGGAATAGCCGACCCGGGCTACCGGGCTGTAAAGCGCCAGCACATCCTGAAGCGGCGTCGAAACGACCGGCTTGTGCGCGGCTATATATTCCAGGACTTTGGTCGGGCTGAGATAACGGGTCGCCTCGTTAAGAGCGAACGGCACAATCGCAACGTTAAAGTGGGCCAGGTAGGTTGGCAGTTCCTCGTAACTTTTCATGCCGGGATAATAAAGATTGGCCGCCATCGGCAAGTCTTCTTGCCCGATGCGCGAAAGCGGTCCGACAATCACCAGGCTCCAATCGGGCCGGACATGGGCGATATAGGCCAGTAAAGCCAGGTCCACCCGGTTATCTATCACTCCGTAATAGCCTATCACCGGGCGTTTAAGGCCCACAAGCTCTCGCGGGATTGGGAACTGGCCCAGGTTATTGGCCGGGGCGAAATATTCCACCTCAACGCCGCTCGGATAGAGATAGGTCCGGGGGTTATAGGGCAGTTTTTCCTCGTAAAGACTGGTGCAGCGGGCCAGCACCAGGTCGGCCTGGCGCAGCAAACCTTCTTCTTTTTCCACCAGACCGGGTGGAGTTTCCCTGGAAGCCGCCAGTGATTCCAGCACATCATAAACCAGCAAACTGTGCGGATTGGCTTCGGCAAAATCCAGTCCCAGCGGAGTATAGAGCCACAGCACCGGTCGCTCGAAACCTTCCTCGTATAAAAAATCCCGCAGCAGTTGGGAATAGGTAGCCTGGGTAAGCGGGTTGCCGTGGCCGAGCCAGACCGGTTTTTCAGCCGGTTGAATCAAGCGTAAAATGGTTACGTTCTCGGCGCTATGGCCGGGCAAAACTTCAAGGTAAGGTTCGATTAAACCAGGCCGGGCAACCGGTTCTTCCACAAAAAGGACTCGCCCGTAAGTTGATAAACTAGCAAGCAAATGTTGGGGGCGCTGCCACACAAAATCCCACCTGAGATGGCTTATACAGACAATATCGCCCAAATGTATCTTCTCCGATCTACTTATTCAATTTTAAGTCCTAATTTCAAACAGTTCTGGCAAATATGTGCAAACTACCGAGACCAATAACCTGTCTTAAAAAGTTTAGAAATAAAACCCCCTTTGTTGATTAGCTACTATTCTCTTTATTGCACATCCTGAACCATTCGTCAACAGTTTTAAACCGGCCGGTTTAACAATTCTTCTAAAAGAGCTCGACAGCCCTTGACGAATCGCCCTGCCCCTTGCCATTCCGGGCCTAGTCAGGGAATCAATGTTCCTTTGAGACTAATTTCTTGTTTAGGCCGGGCTGGAATGATACAATTTAACCCCAAACCAGAAAATAGAATCAGAAAGAAAGAAAACCAGGAGGAGAAAATAACTTTAGTGGCTAAAAAAGTAATTGTGGTGAAGCTCGGCGGCAGCACCCTGGGCGGCCAGACCTCGACCGGCACGCCCGATACGACCCTTGAAGATATCCTGAAACTGGCCGCCGAAGGTACACCCGTAGTGCTGGTACACGGCGGCGGAAACGCTATCAACGGCCTGCTTAAAAGCCTGGGCCAGGAACCGCGTTTTAAAGACGGCTTGCGGGTGACCGACCGCCCGGCCCTGGACGCAGCCCTGATGATGTTGCGCGGCCGCATCAACGCCGAACTGGTGGCAACCATCAACCGGGCCGGGCAAAGCCGGGGCATTTCAGCCCTGGGCTTGTGCGGGTTGGATGGGCGCATGCTGGAAGCTCACCGCGAGACCGCTCATGGCGATATCGGGTTTGTGGGAGAAATTACCGGGGTCAACCCGGCGGTCCTTGAAATGGCGCTTGAAAAAGGCTTTCTGCCGGTAGTCGCGCCTATCGGGACGGCCCTGGATGACCCGGAAACCGGTATGTACAACATCAACGCCGATAACGCCGCCGCGTACCTGGCCGCCGCTCTCCAGGCTGAAGCCTGTGTCTTTCTGACCGATGTGCCAGGCGTGCTCGACGCCGGGAAAAATACTATCCCGCACCTTGACCGGGCCAGCGTGACCAAACTGGTGGAGAAAGGGGTTATATATGGCGGGATGATACCGAAGATTGGCTCGGCCTTAAAGGCGCTCGAAGGAGCGAGCCGGGTTTTAATCATTGACGGGCGTCCGGCCAACGCGCTTTACCAGGCCGTGACCGACCCCGGGTTCAAGGCCGGGACCGTTTTTACAGCTTGAGTTTCAAATCTAGTTTCAAAACCTATGGAAATTGTACTTTACCCGGAACATTACGAATTTCACTTCCGGGCCGGGCTTAAACCGGCCCAACTGGCCGAGTTTTTGAACCTGCTGCCGCTGGGTTTCCGGTTCAAACGCTGGCCGGAAGACCAGTTTTTCGATACCGAGCGCGGCCCGGGGGTCTTTTCGCTACATCTGAAAAGTTCTCCGGCCCACGACAAGCCTATCCCGGCCAGCCAGGCTAATTACTTTATTCGCTGGACGGTCGGGGCCAGGGAAGGCGACCTCTATCGCCAGGCCGCAGGCTTAGCCGTTGAACTCAGCCGCGAACTTGAAACTCGCCTCTGGCTGGTGGATGGACGGAATAAAGTTGTTTCATTCAACGTTCCAGGCGTTCTTTATTAAGTCCAGCAGGAGAGGGTAGACCTCGGCGGAGTGGTCAACTTTAGCGTTTGGGTCAATCAGGTCGTGGGGTAGATTCGCGCTGGCGAGAAATTCATAAGTCACTACCTGCCCGGTGGCGCGGGCCTGCCACAATTCAGCCAGCCGTTTGACCAGCGCGTTATTGATAATTATGTCTGAGGCGTTATTCACGATCACAATGCGCCGGCAGGCCGGACCTTGCTTGCGGGCCGCCTTGAAAACCGTGATGCCAAGCCGGAAATACTGGGCCGCCGCCCGCGAGGAATTTTTAATCTGGACGTAGGGAGGGGCGATGAGCAGGTTTTCAGGCGTGCGCATGTTGTAGATGTTTGGCAGGCGCAGCAGCAGCCTGGTAACCGTGCCGTTTATAAGGGCGTTCGAGCGGTAAAGACCCAGCAAAGGCGAGATGATAATCGCCGCCTCGATATTGCTACAGAACTGAGCCAGCCAGGCCGCCAGCACCCCGCCGCCCGATAGCCCCAGCACGCTCACCCGGTCTCCCAATCCCCGGGCGATAGCATAACTTTCCTCGGTAAAAGCCTGCAGGTCTTCAGCCGTTATATTAACGAGGTTGCCGTTTATGCGGTCGGCCAAACCGTGCAAAGGCATGCGCGGCACCAGGACGTTATAACCCATTTCGAAAAATTGCTGGCCGAGCTTTTCAAACTGTTTGGGGCAGTTGGTCAGGCCATGGAATAAGATAACGGAACGGCTGGTCTTGTAACCGTGACCCATAAGAATCGAGTGACAGGGCTTCAGGATTTCGGCTCCTTCTTTATTCGCCATGCCGCTTTCAAAACGTGCCACCGCCGCGTTGTAATCGCTAATCTCGCCCACCTTCAGCGAAGAAAGGTTGCGGGTGGCAAGGGGCCGGAAAAGCCAGGCCAACCCTAAACCTATCAACGCCAGACCGCCCCAGAGAAAAAGCATAAGCGTTTCTTACCTCAAGCCCTTAAGTTTGTCTAGACCTAAAATAGTTGGAGTTTTTGCCGGTATTTCCCGCCTATTATAACGGCACCCGGCGCCCTCTACCAAATCGCCGCCCGGTTGCCGCCAGGATGGTTTTTTGTTCTTTCCGCTCTTTCTACTCCCTGCTAAGAATCACTTTACCGACCTGGTCGCCCGATTCGGCGTGCCGGTGAGCTTTGGCTACCTGATTAAAAGTGAAGGATTTGGGGTCAATTAAGGGACGGACTTTGCCTTCATCTACCAGTCTGGCTACTTCGATCAGGATTTCACCATGACGCGCCCGGCCCTGCCCCGTCAGCATCGGGAGCAGCATAAAGACCGCGTGCAAAGTGGCCGCTTTGGCGTTAAGGCTGCTCAGGTCGTGCTGCCCGCCGGACTGGATAGAAATAACCTGGCCGTGAATGCGGGAAGCCTGGAAAGAGATTTCCAAATTTTTCCCGCCGACCGGATCGAAAACAATGTCAAAACCCTGGCCGCTGGTCTGTTCTTTCACGTAGCCCTCGACGGAGGTCGTCTTGTAGTTAATGGCGGCATCCGAGCCAGGTTCGCGGGCAATCGCCAGTTTTTCTTCGGTGGAGGCGGTCGCGTAGACTTTCGCGCCAGAGGCTCTGGCAAGTTGGATGGCGATATGGCCGACCCCGCCGGTCGCGGCGTGGACAAGGACGCTCTGGCCGGGTTGGACCTTCGCCCGGTCAACAAACCCTTCCCAGGCTGTAATGGAAACCAGGGGCAGGGCGGCTGCCTGGGCCATCGTCAGCGATTTGGGCTTAAGGGCTACCAGGTCGGCATCGGCCAGCATGTACTCGGCCAGGGCTCCGCCGGTCCCTTTTACCCCACCGGCGCAGCCGTAAACTTCGTCACCCGGCTTGAAGCGGGTCACGCCTTCGCCAATCTCGGCAATTGTCCCGGCCACGTCCCCATGCATCACCGCCGGGAGTTCCGGGGCAATGGCTCCGCCGTGCTGGCGAACCTTATAGTCCACCGGGTTGATGCTGGTAGCAGCAACGTTTATCAGGACTTGGCCCGGTTTAATCTCGGGGCGAGCAATATCAGCCGCTTCAAAGACTTCCGCCCCGCCAAACCGTCGAATAACCTGGCTTTTCATTATGTAAAGCTCCTGTCCTAAATACAACCTCTTTAATATAAGGCTTCCAATTCAGATTTCTAACGGCATACTTTTCTCCAGCAGAAACCTTTAGTTTTATTATGGTTGATAAACAACCTTTGCACAAGTACGCATATTAATGTGGTATAGTATCAAAAATGATACTAATGGCTCTTATAGAGTTTTTAAGGGGAAAGCGATGGCAAAAAAGACTAATACTTATGATTGCTGCTACAACTGCACCGTTGAACTGACCCTTGATTTGATTGGCGGCAAGTGGAAGAGCGTATTGCTGTTTTACCTGCTCGACGGCAGCAAGCGGTTTAATGAACTGCGGCGGTTGCTGCCCGACGTGACCCAGCGCATGCTAACCCTTCAACTGCGCGAACTGGAAAAAGACGGCCTGATTAACCGGAAGGTGTATGCCCAGGTGCCGCCCAAAGTCGAATATTCGCTTACCGAATTTGGTAAGACCTTGCAGCCTATTTTGTTTTTGATGCAGGACTGGGGGCGGGACTACGCCGAAAAAATTGCCGAGTATAAGACCGCTGCTCACAAACCTATTCCAACCCATACCCACGAAAACCCGCCGGACCTGGCCGAAAAAGCCGGGTAAAACCGCCCAGTCTAACGGATATAACCCAAACGAAAGGAACCACCTTTGACATTTCCTCTTATTTCGGCTGAGTTGGCACGTCGCCTGGAAAATTGCGATACAACTTTTATCAGGCTGCGCCTGGAAGGCCTGATGCGGCTGGAAGGCAACCCTTTCGGGGCGGACGTGAAAACTTTTGGCGGCGCTACCGGACTAACCGTTGCCAGCATGGCCGGAAATTTGTTGTTTAACCGGGTGGCCGAGTTTACCCCCGCCGAGCTTGACCGGCTGGACGATATTATGGACTGGCTCAGCGAAAAGAACATAAGCGGTCGTTTTGATTTGCTACCCGGCCACGTTTCGCCCGGCCTTTTTAATGCGCTGGCCGCAAAAGGCTTTTACCAGTCCGGCTTTTACGCGGTGTTATATAGCGAGGCCCAGGCCGCCGAGCCGGAATTCCAGGGTGTAACCGTCCGCGAAGTGCGACCGGACGAACTGGACATTTTTGGAGATGTTTATATGGCCGGGTTCGGTTTCCCGGAAGAACGGCGGGAAGTGTTGACCCGCACTATGACCGGTCTTTACGACCGCCACCCGGCGGTCAAGCTCTATCTGGGGTTGGTTAAAGGGCAACCGGTCGGAATTGGCCTTTTGCTGCTGAATGATGGTATTGGTTACCTGGGTACGGCTACTACCCTGGCGAATTACCGGGGATACGGGGTCCAAAAAGCCCTTATGTTCAGACGCATGGCAGACGCGGCCAAAAACGGCTGCGACCTTATAACATCGCACACCCAGTACGCCAGCCCCAGTCACATAAATATGGAGAAAGTAGGTATGCGCCTGGCTTATACAAAGGCCATCTGGACCCGGCTCGGCTAATAAAAAAGTAAGCTTATTTATAGAAATTTTATTGCTTTCAGTAAAGAGTTAAGATTTTTAATTATATTTTAAAAATTATTGACATATTTTAATTCTGTGCTAAAATATTTTTGGCAAAAGAGAAAATACTAATTTAATATTTTGTAATGCAGGAAC
>CADDZM010000147.1 GCA_902812345.1 Chloroflexota bacterium
ATCCAGGGGTTGCGCCTGTTAAGCCGGGAGTTGCAACCGCAGCTTTTGAAAGATTTGGGACTGGCCGCCGCTCTTGATGCCCTGACCAGCGACGTTTCCCGGACCAGTCCCCTAAAAATAGAGGTGAAACTCTCCGAGGCGGTCAATTCGTTGCGCTCCGACCAGCAGCTTGAAGTCTACCGGATTGCCCAGGAAGCCATGGCGAATATCGTCAAGCACGCCAGCGCGACAAAAGTCGTTATAAATGTGGATGTGCAGGAAGGCAAAATTATGCTGAACATCCGCGACGACGGCAAAGGCTTTGTAGTCCCGGACGACCTGACTAACCTGGCCCGACGAGGTGGGATGGGCGTTTTGAGCATGCGGCAGCGCGCTTGCAGCGTGGGCGGCTTCCTAAATATCAAGTCGGAATTGGGCCAGGGAACCGTTCTTTCGCTGGAAATGCCGGTAGCCATGCGCGAAGCGGTTACCGTCAAACTTTAAGCCCGGCCGGGCACCGCTTTATTCGTCCCGGTAAAAATCATGCGTTTTTTTATGGGTAAAAGAATACTTTTCCTCTTAACCGGCCCGTTAGTCGTTGTGACTCTAGCAGGCTGGTTTTTATTTGGGCCGAGTCTTTTGAAACCAACCGGCCTGCTGGTTGATGCCCCGCCTGGCTCGACGATTAATGCCGGGTGTCAGACAGTTTATCAGAGAATTATGACCGGGGGTTTTGCCGGACCACGCATTATGGCGCAGGACGGTTTCAAAGTTGAAAAGGCCCTGTATATAAGTGGCCGGGAAGCTAAAGCCAATTATAATGCGAGCGGTAATTTCTCGGATGATGCGCACCTGTGTTATATCCTTGTCAGGGGTAATATCGTAGTGGGCGGACCATTCACCAATAAGAGCGTCATTTATCCAACCGGTTTTGCTATCTACGACCCTGCATCTTTCACACAGATGCAAATTGGAGCCGGAGAGCATTATTAAAGCTTACTGCACCAGCCGCAAAAAGCAGTGGACCAGCAGCCCAACGAAACAGGCTTTCCGTTAGACCTTCCACGGCCTTGTTAAGGCTGGTTCTGGAGGCGAGGTTAGGCCGCCCGAACATTTTGCCGCCCGTTAACACTCCCACATCACCAGAAAAGAAATTTACATAATTTGAAAACCTGTAGCAACCTATCCCGAACTGCTTCGTTCTATACATTAGTGAGGGTGTGAGGTGAGGCTGCTCAATAGCTGATAATAGATAAACGGTGATAATTGAGTTCCCGTGGAGTAGAAGCGTGATGTGTAAGTTTACCTGGCAGGCAGGTATAAAATTAGCCCTGGCGTTAGTATTATTTTTAAGTTTGCTCCTGGCGTCGTCCGGTGTTGTAACCGGGGTCCAGGCGGCGGGTTCTTTTACCCGGTTGACCGCTACGGCGACCCTGAAGACCGGACCTCGTACCGACGGCCAGACGGTTGTCTGGCAGGAAGGCAATACCCTTCAGGCGGAAAAGCTTTCAGACCAGAAAATTTTCACAGTAGTTTCGCTAAAATCTCCCCAGGCAATCAAGCAGTTCGATATGGATGGCAATTATGTAATCTGGGAGCAATACGACAGCAACTGCACCGGCGACTGTGATGGTCCTGTCTACGGCAAAAATTTAGTGACCGGTCAGATTTTCCGCGTTTCACCTGAAGCTTATGGCCGGAATATCGCCATTTCGGGTAATTATGCCGTCTATGTCACCAATGTTCCGGCGGCAGGCAATATCGTTGAGGGAATCCAGGTCCGCAACCTTGAAACCCTGGACGACCCTGTTACCGTCTGTATTCTTTACGCCATCGAAGGGCCGCTGGCTCTGGAGGGCGACCGCCTCCTGTGGGGCCAGACTCTGGCTTCCTACCAGAGCGGCACCGGCAAAGAACGCTGGCAACTGGTAACCATGCGCCTGAATGAAGGTTCCCCGACCGTTCTCGACCAGGCTGATTATGACGAGTACGGCGCGCTCAATGTGGGCGGCTGGGATTTAAAAGGCGACCTGGCAGTCTATGCTATCAACCGGCAGTTACGCGCTATCAATTTAAAGACCGGCGAACACCGCCTTATCACCGACCCGGCCCAGCGTCCCGCCCAGAGCCCGACTACCAACGGCCGCTATATTTTCTGGGAAGACCCGCGCAGCTTTAACGCTGCTGCGCCCCTGGATTACCCGCAGCCTATCCAGGGTTACGACTTCCCGGCAGGCAGTTACCTCGGGAACGTCGTTCTAAATAATAACAACAGCACCCCCAGGGCCCGGGGCGACCGCCTGGTCTGGAACAGTGGGGACAGCGCCAGCCGCCAGATGGTTGTCGCGGCGATTACAGATTTGCTGCCCGCTGTCCCTCACCCTCCCTTACCCGACCCGGGCAATAACTTCTTTCCCCAGACTGGACATAACCTGGGCGGTAATTTCAAAAATTATTGGGAAAAAAATGGCGGTCTTTCCGTCTTCGGGTTTCCCACGACCGAGGAATTCCAGGAGTTGAACCGCGATACCGGCCAGGTCTTTACGGTCCAGTATTTCGAGCGCCAGCGTTATGAATATCATCCTGAAAACAAAGGCACTCCCTACGAAGTCCTGCTAGGCCGGTTGGGGGCGGATGAAGCCCAACGCCGCGGCTTCCTCGAAACGGCTCCTTTCAAACCGGCTAAAAATAGCGGACAACCCCATTGCCGCTATTTCCCCGACACCCGGCATAACGTCTGCAACAATTTTATTGATTACTGGCAATCGCACGGCCTTGACCTGAACGACCCTGGCAACTCCTATCGCGAGTCGCTGGCGCTCTTTGGCCTGCCCATCTCCGAGCCTTTCACCGATACCCAGTCCGGCGAAACCGTCCAGTATTTCGAGCGGGCTATTTTCGAATATCATCCCGAAAACAAAGGCACTCCTTACGAGGTTCTCCTTACCCTGCTTGGCAACCAGTCCCTGAAAAACCGGGCCTGGCAATAGTATTCGGTAAAGAAAGTTGTAACTATTCACCTGTGAGAGGGAATTATTTTCTGTGGGAGGAATTATTTTTCCGAGAACCAATCGGGAATACCATTCCTCCCACAACTTAAAGCCAGCTGGGTGGCTGGATAGTTACAAATATTTTTGAATATGCTATGCTTAACCGGAAATGTTGGCGGGATATCGTAACGGGGAGTCTGAAGAATGCACATTACTTTTGAAGAAATCGGCGGGCGCGGGACTGGCAAACCTTTTGAAATCCAGGAATTGATGACTGTCGTAATGGCCCGCAGCCTGCGGGATAATGAGTTGGCCGGGACCGGGGCCGGAAGCGCCATGGCTCGCGCGGCCTGCCGCCTGGCCCAGTTACTCCACGCGCCCGGTCTGTCCTACCTGGCCGGTGGCAGTGGCGCGGTCAATCCGTTTCTCGAGCCGCTGGCCGCTTCCAGTTGCGATTACGCCAACCTGCTTTGCGAATCTACTCTTAACCTGGCCGAGCTTATCTCGTCAATCCCGGCGGGGCGGGTAGATGTCTTTTTCTACGGCGGCTTGCAGGTGGACCGCTTCGGCAACGTCAATTTAAGCAAAGTTGGCGACTCGGCCCATCCCCGATTGCGCGGCCCTGGCGCGGTCGCCCTGCCCCTTATCGCCTCCGCCGGGCGCGGCCTTATTTTTATGACTGACCACAGCCCGCGTAGTTTTGTCGAAAAGGTCTCCTTTATGACCGCGCCCGGCTTTTTGGACGGTCCCGAAAGTTGGGAAAAGGCCAAAGCTGAAGGCTATATCCAGGGTGGGGGGCCGGCCCTGGTTGTTACGCCTCTCGCTGTGCTTGATTTTGAAGATACCTCGCGCCGGATGCGGTTAGTCTCGGTCCATCCGGGCGTTACCGCCGAGCAGGTCCGCGCCGCTACCGGGTTCGAACTTATAATTCCCGCCGAAGTGCCAACTACCCTGCCGCCCGACCCCACCGAAATGCGTCTCCTGCGCGAGATTGATGAAGACGGGCTGTTGCGCCAGCCCCTGAATTAACCCCGGCTTAAAAAGGTTAAACTAAATAGCCTGCCAACGTTTCCCGGTGAAGGACTCGTTAGCAGGCTTTTCGCTTTTCTCAGGTTCATTCAGAGCGAAGCCGGTCCTTCTACCAGACCGGCCCCGCCTTTTTTAGCCCTACGGTCAGGTTGGCAAATTCGCCTTCACAACCATACACTTGAGCTTATTTGCCCCTCCTGCCGAGGCTGACGTTGCCGCTTTCAGTTTTACCCCGTTTAAGGTTAAACCGTCAAGGGTATCGCCCCCTTGCAGTAACAGGACTATCTGGTGGCCGCTATTATTCTGGAGAACAATATTGTTGGCCTGGTCGCAGGAACTGCCATTTTGCAGCGTCACATTGGATTCAACCGTCAGGGTAATATCGGTCGAGTTTGTAAAGTTAATTACTTTCCCGTTACCCGCCAGGCTAAAGTTGATAACGCCGCCATCCGGCCCGAGGGAGCTCAAAGCATTGGATAGCGTATTACAGCCGTCTGCGCCATTATCGCTGCCCACGGTTACGGTAGTCGGATTTGTACAGGTCTGGGTTACCGGCACAACTTCCGCCCGTTTTCCGCTCACGTTATGGTAATGCAGCAGCAGCAACCCTTTCGTACCGTTCCGCGCGTAGTTCGCCGCGTTGAAGGTAACAGGAATAGCTGAAAACGGCTGGTCATCATAGAAGGGCAGGAAGGGGGCATAGCCGGATAGGCTCGGGTCGAAACTCAAGCCTGGCCGGGCCGCGTCGTAGAAGAACACCCCTTCATCGTCTACCGCGCCCAGTCCAAACCGGTCGAATGTCACAATTTCGTAATTGAAACTTGAATTCGCCGCAGTCAGGCCCAGTTGCGACGGTTTGACCGGGAACACCAGCACGTTGTTGTTAAAGGCGTTGGTATCAAACGTTCCGTCATAACCGTTCAGGAAGTTGGCGGTGCTTGGCGTCACTGGGTGGCCGGTGTTCAGATTAATGATGTTAATCGCCGTAAGGTCCGAGAAGGTAGCGCCACTCTTGACCGGCGCGTTGTACATCACGAAGTCGTAAATGCCATCTTTGTTGGTGTCAACATAAATGTCATATTCAACCTCGTAATAATGCGCGATGGTCCAGGTATCCCAGGTTGAAATGCCAAAGAAGATTCTGGCGTTCGCGTCCGCCAGGTTATTCCCCACCTGGTTGTAGTTGCTTGAAATACCGATGTACTGCAAGTCCGCCGCGTTGGAACGGGAAGTGGTATATGGCGGTGAACTGGTCAGGTCCAACTTGGGACTCGCTTTAACCAGTTCCAGCGGCGCAACCAGGGAGTAAGTGGAGGTCGGGACCGTTCCACCCTGGGCGACACCGGTGCCGGTAAAGGTCAGGTTAGACGTATTGCCGGACGTGAAGTCCAGCCCGCCGTTGGCCCGCATATCCGAAGCCTGGCGAGCCGTCGCGTAAACGGGTACCCGCAGCGTATTTAAGCCGCCACCCTGGGGGGTGAGGATAATATTGGCGCTGGCCTCACTCAGGTAGTTGCGGACAAAACCCAGTTGGTTGAGCGATGAAGCCGGGTCAAGCGGGTGGCTCATACCGGCAGCATTAGCTGTCAATTGCACCTGGAAGGTAACAGTGCTGTGGGCCGGGGCAAAAACGCTGTTGCCCTGCGGGAAGGTGTAGGTTACACCCGGAATAGCCGAGTAGGTCTTGAGGCTCAGGTCGTAAGTGCCGTCATTGGCGCTCTTGTTCTCAACCTTAATGGTTTTAGTCAGCGCAAGGGTGCTAACTACCTCGACATTACCAAAGGATACACTCACCGCGCCCGCGTTTTCGGCATTGAAAGCTAAAATCCGGTTGGTGTCGGAAACAGCCTGGGCCACATCAACCCGGCCTGCTCCCACTCGCGAACCGGTGTATTGCGGCCCGCTGGAAGGCGGCGTGTCAACGGTTCCCAGGTCCCTGTACAGGTCGTGGTTAGCTGTATTCATGGCTGCCGCTTTATATTCCTCCGGCGTCCAGCCGGGGAACTGCTGGTGCAGCAAGGCCATAACGCCGGTCATGTGAGGGGCAGCCATTGAAGTGCCGCTAAGGGTTTCACCTTCGTTGCCGGTGCCGCTGGCGGTAGAGAAAATGGTCGTACCGGGCGCTGCAATATCCGGCTTAAGCTGGTTGCCATAGCCTTGGGGGCCGCGCGAGGTGCTGCTGTCAATGGTGTCGTTCTGGCCTATGAAGATAACCTTTTCTTTGTTGAAGTACTCGGTCGTCAGCGTAACCAGGAGGTTGGAAACGGTGCCGGCGGTCAGCTTGGTTTTGAGTTTATCGCCAACCGTGCTGGTGGTGTACATCGAAGGAATATGGGTAGCGCCGGTAATGGCGGTATCCAGGTAAGGCACCCCTGAAACCAGGATCATTCCTTTGCCGCCCGCTGCTTCGACGTTCGCGCCGCGAGTCGCCGAACCGCAGGGGAAGGTCGTCTGTCCGGGCGCGGTAGCCCAGTCCAATAACACAATGTTACCTGCGATTTTGGCTGCTTCGTCCGGAGTGAAGGCGGCACAGCCGGACTGGTTGGAGGCCGGGTAGTACAGCGGAGCCGTAACCGGGACAGTCACGCTGACGCCGACCTGGGTCTGCCAGGCATAGGCCGCCGAGCGAGAAGCCGGGTAGACCCCGGTAACGGTTGTTCCGGGCGCGGGGTCCGGGTCACTCACCCGGAAGCCGTCGGTAACGGCTTCGGCATCGCCGGAGTTAGCTACGGTCAGGGCGCGTTGGGCGCTGCCGGGTGAACCATTGATGTAGAAATTGTCGCCATCATTACCGGCGGAAATAACGACAGTAACACCGGCCAGGGCCGCATTGTTGCTGGCGGCGGCGGAGCTATCGTCCGGGCTACCATAGGCAGCGCCCAGTGACATATTGATAACGTCCAGGCGGTCGTTGGTGGCGGGGTTGCCATCCGGATCTACTGCCCAGTCAATGGCGGCTTCGGTCAGGGTGGTGCTGCCGGTGCAGCCGAATACGCGCAGTGCATAGAGGGTTGCGCCAGGAGCCACACCGGGGCCGATCCTTAACGCTTCCAGGTCGACACTCTCGTTGTAAGGCCCGGTGTAAGTCGAACCATCGGCGTTAACGCCATAACCGGCGGCGGTACCGGCCACGTGCGAACCATGCCCGCCGCCCAGGTCTGCCGAGCAGTCGAGTGGGTTCTGGTCGGGCTGAGGAGCGTTGGCGGCGGTGTAAGCGTCACCGGCGAAGTCGTAGCCGCCAGCCACTTTCGGGGTCGGGTAAAGTTGAACACCGTCTTTGACTACTACCGGCCCGGTGGCTGTGTGGGCGTAATCATAATCCGATTGGAGGCCACGACCGCCAAAGTTAGTGTGAATGTAGTCAATACCGGTGTCAATAATACCTATTTTGACGTTAGTGCCGGTAATGCCATAGCTACCCCAGGCTACCGGAGCGCCAATAAAATTGTTGCTATAGGCATTATTCCGCTCCATCGTAGTAATGCGGTGAAGCTGTTTTACGCCGGGCAAGGCAGCAAGGGTTTTCAGGTCTCCTGCGTCAGCGAGGATAGCAATACCGTTGTACGCATTTTTAACCTGATAAAGGTAGGTATATTTTACATTCGAGTTTTTCAAGGCGGCCAGGGTAGTGGCCTGAGCTGTCTCAATTTTGCTTTTCTGGGCAACCGCAATTTGCACCTGGGCATTGGTGGCTATGCCGGCGCCGCTGGTGGCATATTGGGCAACAACAATCGGGTCATCGGTCAATTCAATCATGACGGGAATGGTACCTTTAGCGTCTTTGAGGCTGACGCCGTAAGGTTCCGTACCTGTCTCTAACGGTTTATCAGCCAGGGTTGGCACGGTCTTGTTCCCGGTAGCGTTGGAGGCTGCCGCCTGCCAGCAAGCGCGGAATTTAGCCGTTTGGCTTGTATTGCAACTTTTAATGTAAGTTTTACCAGGAGCGAGGTACTGCAAAACAGGTGAAACCAGTATTCGATCTCTCACATTAAAGAGTCAGTCTACTCGATTTACTACCTAACGAAGTTTAATTCACCCGGCAAATGTTTCTGCCGGTTACTATTAAACTATTTACGAGTGAGTTTTGCCGGGTATTAACACTACATAGCCGGACGAAACCAAATACCTCAGAAAGCGATACATTAAGAGATAATGCTATTATTATATAGTGAATTATCGGTTTAGACCATAGGGGAAACAACCTTTTCGATGGAAATAAAAAATTTAAAAATGTGGAAAACACCTGTTTAGCTACTTGTCTTAATTTTAATCCTGGTGTAGCATGGAGCAAGTAATTGCATCTTTTACTGATATTTCCCATTGCAAATTTTGGGGGTGCCCCGGCCCGTAACCGGTAGCGTTGTTTTGTAATTAATTCTTTATAGCTACGACTTTTAACAACTTGTTAATTTTCAGGCATGTTGCAGGAACACTCGGATTAGTGGAACTGCCGGACTTGTTTTAGTAATGACATTTGAGGCTGGCAAAGATTTAGGGCAGGCATCCCCGGCCAATAGCACGCCGGGTAACGCCGAAAACCATTTCAGATTAACGTATCTACCGGGACTGGACGGATTGCGGGCGCTGGCAGTCCTGGCTGTAATGTTTTATCACGCCGGGGCCGGCTTTTTGGCCGGTGGTTTTCTTGGTGTAGATGTTTTTTTTGTAATCAGCGGCTTTCTGATTACAACTCTCCTTCTTAACGAACGCTACCGGTCGGGCAGTACCAACTTGAAAGCCTTCTGGTGGCGGCGCGCGCGCCGTCTTCTCCCGGCCCTTTTCCTTCTCCTGCTCGTTACCGTTATTTTCTCGGTAATTTTCTTGCCTGATGAATTAACCGGCTTGCGCGGCGATGTTGCTGCGGCCTTCGCCTATGTCACGAACTGGGAGCTTATCTTCAACCAGCGTTCTTACTTTGAAGCAATCGGGCGGCCTCCGCTGCTGCGCCATCTCTGGTCCCTGGCCGTTGAGGAACAGTTTTATATTATCTGGCCGGTTATTTTTGTGCTGGGTATGCGCTTGAAGCAGCGGCGTTACCTTCTTTACGGCCTCGGGCTTGCTACCATCGCTTCGGCAGTCTGGATGGCGGCGCTTTACCAGCCTGATTCCGACCCATCCCGTATTTATTACGGCACGGACACCCGCGCATCCGGGCTGCTGGTGGGGGTACTCCTGGCTTTTGTGCCGTTTCTATCGCCGGAAATCAAATGGCAGGGTTTACGGACCAAACTGGCAGCCTGGCTGGTAAATCTGGGCGGTCTGGCCGGTCTGGCCCTGATGCTTTACAGCTTTGCCACCCTGGACGAGTTCCAATCCTTCCTGTATCAGGGCGGCTTTCTCTTTCTTTCGCTCGGCACAGCCGTCCTGATAGTCGGGGTCGTCCACCCGTTGTCCTACCTGGGTGTAATTTTAGAGTGGCGGCCTCTCCGCTATATCGGGCAGCGCTCTTACAGCCTTTACCTCTGGCATTGGCCCATTTTCAACCTGACTCGGCCCCAGTTGGATTTGCCGCTGGATAATGGCCTGCTCCTTTTTGCCATCCGCTTCGGTCTGACTTTCCTTATAGCCGAACTTTCCTACCGCTACGTCGAAACGCCCCTTCGGCACGGCAAGCTCGAACGACTCTGGCAGCGCTGGAAAGACAGCCAGGGCAAAACCCGCCGCAAACTTAAAGCAGGCGCGCTGAGCGCCGGGATTGTTTCAGTCCTCCTGTCTTCGACGCTGGTCCTGGCCCTGGTGGAGGCCAAAGCGCCCCCACCCCCTGATTACCTGCCCGGCCAGACACCTGGCGCGGTTGGGGCTTTGCCAGTAGATTTTTCTACTACCCCTGGCGCAACTGCCGAAGCAACGCCGGAGGCTACCGCTACAGCCACCCCGGTTCCTTTTACCGCCACGGCAGTTCCGCCCGGCTTGACTCCCGACCCGACTGCCACGCCTGCTCCTACGCCAACTCCGAAGCCGACTTCAACCCCTAAACCGGCCCCACCCGTGACCGCTGTCGGCGATTCGGTGCTGCTGGGCGCGGGTAACGAGTTGCATAAGCTGATTGGCCCGATGATTTACGAGGCTGATGTGGGCATGCAGGCCAAGACCGGGGTCGAAATGATTCGCTCTTTCAAAAACCAGGGGCAACTCGGCCCCACGGTCGTTATTCACCTGGGGACTAACGGCTATTTTCCCGACAAGAGTTTTGACGATATGATGAGCATTATCGGCCCCAACCGGCGCGTTTTCTTCGTCAATGTGCGCGCTCCCCGGGAATGGGAAGGCCCAAACAACAAGGTTATACTGAGCGGGGTTAAACGCTACGATAACGCCTTTCTGATAGACTGGTACTCGACCAGCGCCGGGCATCCCGAATACTTTGTGAAAGACGGCGTTCACCTCACGCCCGCCGGTATCAAGGTTTACACGACCCTGATTGCTAACAAGATTAAGTAAAACCTTGAACGTTAAAAGTTAAACATAGAACCGGGAAAACAAAGCACCCCGATTTATTTGTGCCTGGTGAAGCGTTTACAATTTTACAATATCTTATAAGTTTGCTTTCGATTAAACTGAAAATACCTTTACATTATATTGCCGGAAATTAAATACTTCTTTGTTATTCTAAATCCGTAACACCGGATGGTTTAGCCCTCTCTCACCGGGTTACTCCCGAAAGCCGTCGTTTGGAACGGAAACGCGGCCAGGACAAATTCAAAAACTACGGGAAGGCGGTTTTCAGGGTCGCAAGACCCCCTTTTGAAGCCGGAAATGGCCCAAAGCTAAACCATCCTGACGCCTGGAAATTACAAAGGAGAAACTTATGTATTTTGTTGCGAAACGAAGATGGACGGGGATGAGTCTGAAAGCGGTCGGGTTGCTTGGCATTTTAGCCCTGCTGCTGTCCCTGGGTTTTACTGCTCTTAAAGCCAACGCCGGCGCCGGTATCACCGTGACCTCAACTACCCTGCGCTTGAGCGAAGTGCCGGTGGTCAGCGGTACCGGCTATACCGCGAACGAGCGCGTTGATCTGTGGCTGACCGCGCCTGACAATTCCGTAAAAGGTTACGGCTATGTTTTCGCTGACCCAACCGGGAACTTCAGCGGGTTCTCTTACACCCCGCCCACCACTTCGGGCCAGACCTTTTCGGATGTAGCGGCCCAATCCACTAACATGGCAGGCACCTGGTATGTCACGGCCCGGGGTGATACCAGCGGCCTGAGTTCTATCGGTTCCTTTACGGTAATTGGCGCAACCCTGGCGGCTAATGTCTCTAACCTGAATGGCGACATGGAAACTATTACCTACAGCGGCGGGAATTTCTTCGCTGGTGAGAATGTAGCCCTGTGGCTGACTGATGGTAACGGCAAAGTTCTTTCGCTCGGTAACGCCTACGCTACCAACAGCGGCACTTTGCCTTCTTTAATGGATAACGACGGCAATCTGATTACCACACTGACCTTTGCCAACGACGGTCTTACCGGCCCGTTGTGGCTTTCGGCTCACGGCAACGCCAGCGGCCAGACCGTAATTGCTTCAATTACCGGTTCCTGACAATCACACCACCCGGTTAAAACACTTTCTTTTCTAATAGGTTCCTTCAAAAGGGCTGAATTACAACATAGTAATCCAGCCCCCCTTTTTTATTTTCTTAAATTTGAGTAATTTGTAACCGGTGGGAGGGAATTGTATTCCCGATTGGTTCTTCAAAAATGGCTCTGACCGGAGTGCGGGAGCCTTTTATGATAGGTTCTCCATTTAAAATCTCGTAGTTTGCCACAATATAAAAATGCCCGGTTGCTTGTAATATCTGTTTTTACTCTTTAGTTTATAACCAATTTCTTTGAGTATAGCCGAAGATTAGGTATTAAGCTATCCTTTCCTACTAAAAACCCTACTAAAAAAGCTCCCTCAAAAGGGAGCCGGTTCAGCTCACGAACCTTATTTGTGATGGTATGGCACTGATGTCACCACCAGACCCGGCCTAAGCAGCAAAGCCCCTTTCATGCGCAGGGCCGTCTGGTTATGCAAGAGATTCTGCCACCAGCGGGTCGCTACAAATTCGGGGATAACGACCGTAATCGTGTCGTCATCGCGGCGGCGGTCAACCATGTCGATATAGGTCAGGAGCGGTCCGATAATCGAGCGGTAAGGTGTTTCCACCACCACCAGCGGAATATCAATTTTCATCTCGTCCCACTTCTCGCGCAAAGCGGCAATGTCTTCCAGGTTATCGTTAACGTGGACCGCGGTAACATCGTCCGAAAGGGTCCGGGCGTAGTTAAGGGTCCGCAATGTAATCTGGTTAAGGTCGCCAATCGGTACGACCACGGTATGGTGGCGCATAGGCAGCGGGTCCGCCTGGCCTCCCTCCAGGTTAATTTCGTCCTTGACCTTCATATAGTAGCGGTTGATGCTGCGGAACAGCAGGTAGAACAATGGCACCAGTACGACCACCACCCAGGCGCCGTTGACCAGTTGGGTGAGAGCCAGGATTACCAGGACCAGTGACGTTGTAATCGCGCCTAACAGGTTCAAAATAAAACTGCGGCCCCAACCCGGCGTTCGCAATCGCCACCACCGCGCTACCATCCCGCTTTGCGAGAGCGTAAACGAGGTGAATACGCCGATAGCGTAGAGCGGCACCAATTGTTCGACATTGGCCTTGAAGAAGTAAATCAGGGACGCGGCCAGCACGGCAAGTGTAATAATGCCGGTCGAGAAAGCCAGCCGGTCGCCCTGGTGCGAGAACAGGTGCGGCAGGAACTTGTCACGCGCCAAAAACCAGGTCAGCCGGGGGAAATCGGCAAAAGCCGTGTTCGCTCCCAGGATTAGAATCAAACAGGTCGCAAGCTGAAATATCCCATAAATCGGGCTGTTCCCAACAATATGGTGGGCCAGTTGCGACGTAACGCTCTCGTAGTTAGGGTCGTGCGCCTCCAGTGGCAAAATACCATAATGGTTCGCCAGGAAGGTGATGCCTACGAACATAACGGCCAGGATAATAACCAGGGTTAACAGGGTCGTAGCCGCATTTTTCGATTCAGGCGCTTTGAAGGCCGGAACGCCGTCCGAAATAGCCTCCACCCCGGTCATGGCCGCGCAGCCCTGGGCAAACGCCCGCAGCACCAGCAAAAAGCCCAGTGTTTCCTGGGGCTTTAAGTTTGCCTCCGACTTGGCAACTTCCGAAAATATCCGGATACCAAAGAAGGCATCCAGGCAGCCCAGTATCACCAGCAGAATCACCGTGCCGATAAACAGGTAAGTCGGGGCGCTGAACAAAGCGCCGCTCTCCCGTACGCCCCGCAGGTTTCCGACCGTCAGTAGCACCACGAAAAGCAGACACATCGGCACCAGGAAAGGTTGCAAGGCCGGCAGGGCCGAAATAACGGCGGCCCCACCGGCTGAAACGCTTACCGCGACGGTTAATATATACCCTATCATTAGCGAGGTCGCGGCAATGAGGCCAAACGTCACGCCAAGGTTATCTTTCGCCACGATATAAGAGCCGCCGCCTTTGGGATAGGCAAAGATGGTCTGGCGGTAACTGCTGCCCACCACCACCAGCAGCAGCGTAATGGCGAAGGCAATCGGGATACTGATGCCCAGCGCCCCGGTCCCGGCCAGTACCAGCACAATTAAAATTTGCTCGGTCGCGTAAGCCACCGAACTGAGCGCGTCCGAGGAATAAATGGCAAGGGCTTTGGTCTTGGTCAGGCGTTCGTGAATTGAGTGAGCGGTCGGGATTGGCTTGCCGATAAGGAGCCGTTTGGCGCGCTGGTAAAACTTGCCAAAGCCGGTCCCCGCCGCGGTGTTATCTACTTTGATATAAAGGCCGCGGCCTTCCCAGACCTGGTTCGGGGCAATAGAAGGCCGGGTCAGGCGGATGTAGCGGTCGCCCGGGCGGCGGCCTTTCAGCTTCTTTTCCTGGGCATCTCGCCAGGCCGCCCCGTTGTCCTGGCTCTTTTCAATGACCGCGCCAGCCGGGTTTTTCTCTACCGGGAAATCGGGGGACTGGTCCATAGAGGCCGGTGGCGTAACCGGCAGGCCGTGCTGAAGTTGAGGTTGCGCAGGTTGGTAATCAGAGGCTGGCGGGGGTGGTTCCTGCTTCACGTTTCCGTTTGGGTTGCCGTTCCCGTTACTACCAGCCGAACCGGTTACCTTAAAACTTTGCCGCTTGATGTCGCCAGCTTTCGGTTGCTCCGGTGTAGCTGGCTCTAACTTTCTCTCCGGGTTATCCATAATGGTTTAACCACCATCCTAGAATTTAATTTTATTAAGAATAAAAAGGTTTGAAACGGACATACCGGTTCTTATGGGCAGTCGTTATGCCCAAAACATAGACTGCCGGACTGTGAAACTCCCGCATTTGTGTCCTCAGTTACTGTAGCATATACAGAACCACAATGGCAATATGTGGCGTAAAACGGTCAGGGCAAATCAAAGAATAACAAATAAGTAACTCCTTTAGCTAAAATGGAGGTGACCAAACCAAACCATTAAAGTTAAAGGAGTTAAAATGAATTCTATAGATAATCAGGAAAGAAAATAGAAAAGAGGTGACAAAATAAAAGGGATAGCGTAACCATGTAGCAAACAAGAAACTTTAGAAACTACAGGAGCTATCCCTTGAACTTCAAAATCCATTTTACCACCCCGACCCTTGCGCTGCTTTCGAAATGCTGGCAAGCGGCCCTTAAAGCCGGTCAAAACCA
>CADDZM010000148.1 GCA_902812345.1 Chloroflexota bacterium
AAGAATCTTGCCCTGGCAGGTGCCAGAGGCAGGCCGGTATAGTCATAAACGAAACGGATTTCACTTTGAGCCTGCTTTCCCGGAAGCCAGGCTCATTTTATTTAAAAATACCGGCTGAATTGAGAGAGAAATATTTATAACCGGGTATTTTCTTGAAAACCTGTATAAGACTTCTATAAGACTTCTATAAGACTTCTATGAGGCTTCTATAAGACTTCTATAAGACTTCTATAAGACTTCTATAAGACTTCTATGAGGCTTCTATAAGACTTCTATAAGACTTCTATAAGACTTCTAAAGAAAGGAACTTCATTTAGATGGCTGACTCGAAATTTATGAATGATTATTTTACTATCGGTGGCGACCTGAAAGTCCGGCGTTTCGGTTTTGGGGCCATGCGTATCACCGGCAAAGGCATCTGGGGCGAGCCGAAAGACCGTAAAGAGGCTGTAGCCGTAGTCAAAAGGGCCGTGGAACTTGGCATCAACTTTATTGATACGGCGGACTCATATGGCCCTTACGTCAGCGAGGAAATCCTGGCGGAAGCCCTTTATCCTTACCCGCAAAACCTGATTATCGCCACCAAAGGCGGGCTTTTACGGCCCGGTCCCGACCAGTGGACACCCGATGGCCGCCCCGAACACCTCAAAGAAGCCCTGGAAGGCAGCCTTAAACGGCTGAAACTGGACCGGATTGACCTCTACCAGTTCCACCGGCCTGACCCGAAGGTGCCGCTTGAAGAGTCGCTCGGCTTTCTGGCCGATATGCAAAAGCAGGGGAAAATCCGCCACATCGGCCTGTCGAACGTGAACGAGGAGCAACTAAAACAGGCTCAGAAGGTGGTCGAGGTTGTAGCGGTCCAGAATTTGTATAACCTGACTAACCGCAGTTCGGAAAGTCTGGTTGACGTTACCAACGACCGGAATATTGGCTTTATTCCCTGGTTTCCGCTTGCGACCGGCAATCTGGCAAAACCGGGCGGCAAGCTGGCCGAAATCGCGGCCAACCATGACGCTACCCCGGCCCAGGTAGCCCTGGCCTGGCTGTTGAAGCGGTCGCCAAATATGCTGCCTATCGCCGGGACTGGTTCGGTAGAACACCTTGAGGAAAATATCAAAGGCGCGGGCATTGAGCTTACTAACGACGAGTTCGAGGCGCTGGGGAATTTGCAGTCCTAACGTTTGCAAGAAAGAATTGCCGTAAACAAAAAAACCCTTTCCTTTGCGGGAAAGGGCTTTTTAATCCAAAACCGGGGCGGTTAAATACCGCTGGCGGGCTACCTGGGGTTGCGGCGCTGGCGATAACGTTCGATAAGAGCGTTGGTCGAGCTATCGTGAGTGAGTTCAGGCGATTCCGGGCTTTCCAGTTCGGGAATAATCCGGTTAGCCAGCACTTTACCCAGTTCAACGCCCCACTGGTCGAACGAGTTGATTTTCCAGATGGTGCCCTGGACGAAAACCTTATGCTCGTAAAGGGCAATCAACTTGCCGAGTGTTTCAGGGGTCAGGCGGTCGGCCAGGATAGTGTTGGTCGGGCGGTTGCCCTCAAAAACGCGGTGGGGCACCAGCGAATCTTCAACGCCGTCGGCCTTAACTTCCTCGGCGGTCTTGCCAAAAGCCAGGGCTTCGGTCTGGGCGAAGAAGTTCGCCATCAAAAGGTCGTGGTGGCGGCCCAGCGGGTTCAGGGTCTGGTTAAAGCCGATAAAGTCGCAGGGAATCAGCTTGGTGCCCTGGTGGATAAGCTGGTAGTAGGCGTGCTGGCCGTTAGTGCCGGGCTGGCCCCAGATAATCGGGCCGGTCTGGTAATTGACGGTGTTACCGTCCAGGTCAACGTGCTTGCCGTTGCTTTCCATGTCAAGCTGCTGCAGGTAGGAAGGCAGGCGGCCCAGGTAGTGGTCGTAAGGCAGGATAGCGACAGTCTGCGCCCCGAAGAAGTTGTTGTACCAGATGCCGATTAAGGCCAGGAGCGCGGGCAGGTTGCGTTCGAGCGGCGCCGCCCGAAAATGTTCGTCCATGGCGTGGAACCCGGCCAGCATCTCGCGAAAATGGTCCGGCCCGATGGCAATCATCAGAGAAAGGCCAATCGCCGAGTCGTAGGAGTAGCGGCCGCCGACCCAATCCCAGAACTCGAACATGTTCGCCGTGTCAATGCCGAACTTGGTTACTTCGGCGGCGTTGGTCGAAACGGCCACGAAATGTTTGGCAACCGCCTTGTCATCTTTCAAGGTCTTCAAGGACCAATCGCGGGCGCTGCGGGCGTTAGTCATGGTTTCAATGGTCGTAAAGGTCTTGGAAGAAATGATAAAAAGAGTTTCTTCCGGGTCGAGGCCGCGGGTAGCCTCGACAAAATCGGTGCCGTCGACGTTTGAGACAAAGCGGCAGGTAATATCGCGGTGAGTGTAGTAGCGCAACGCTTCGTAAGCCATTACCGGGCCGAGGTCCGAGCCGCCGATACCGATGTTAATCACGTTGCGGATGCGCTTGCCGGTGTAGCCTTTCCACTCGCCGCTGATAACCCGGTTCGAGAAAGCGGCCATTTTATCCAGGACAGCGTGGACCTCCGGGACGACGTTCTGGCCGTCCACCATAATCTGGGCATCGCGGGGAGCGCGCAAAGCGATGTGCAGGACGGCGCGTTTTTCAGTTGAATTGATTTTCTCGCCCGAAAACATCGCCTCGGTCCGTTCCTTTACGCCCGAAGCCTCGGCCAGGGCCAGCAGCAAGTTTATAGTATCCCCGGTCAGGCGGTTCTTGGAATAATCGAAATAAAGCCCCTCGGCTTCAAGAACAAAATTCTTGCCGCGCCGGGCATCTTCAGCAAAAAGGTTGCGCAGGTGTTGGTCGCGGATTGATGAAAAATGTTCCTCCAAAGCTCGCCATTCGGGAAGCTGGGTAGGTTGTTTCAGGCTCATTAACTTATCGCCTCCGAGTTCAAATAGAGTTTAACCGGTTACAATATTTCAAAACCAACCGGGTAAGGCACTGGCAAGGCCAGTGGTTGTTCGTATACCTTCTTATAATACCAGCCGCGTCAAAGTTAAGCCTTCTGGTCGTGCGCTTGCTGGCCGATATCGCCGCCGTCACCGGGCGTGCCGGTAGCCGGCCAGCCGAGATTCCCCGCCTCGTCCTGGGCTGCCGCTACGATTGCTCGGTTTTGTTGCCATCAGATATTACTCCCTTCGCTCCCCTACAAATATTTAGTGCCTCCCTAAGCTTGTAGCAGAGACTGTGCCAGCCAGACGATTAAAGCAGGTGATTCTGGTCACTACCGGGTTGTGTGATGGGCCATTATGGTCTTACAGCCCGGCCATTAGAATAAGAAGAACCCTTCCAGCAACCACCGTGGCTTTGCCGACCGTAACGGCCCAACCTGCCACCACTCCGGTCACGACTGCCGCGCCAATCACTACCGCTGTACCTGTCGCAACCACTGCGCCCGCTACAACGGCGGCCCCGGCAAACGAGCCAACCGCCGCGCCCTCAACCCTGGCCGCTACGACCAAACCGGTTACAAGCGCACCCACTACGACTAAACCCGCCGTTACTACGACCGCGCCTGTCCAAGTCACGGCTCCCGGCGCCACGCCTGCCGCGCCGACCGGCCCGGCTAAATTACCCGGTAAGATTGTTTTTGAATCCTTTTCCAGGATTTACCTGATTAATCCTGACGGTACCGGCCTTAAAAACCTGGCCGGCGGCCATTCCCCGGTCTTCTCCCCCGATGGCAAGCGAGTCGCCTTTATTTCCGATGACGACTCGGATATTAACTCGGTAGACCTGAATGGCGGAGCCTTGCAATACCACTGCCCGACCGAAGGCCACCCTGCCAGGGTTGTCCGCCGGTCGCCGAGCGGTAAATATGTAGCGGTTGACAGCCAGAACGACGACGCCCAGGGCACCAGCGAAATCCGGCTTTGCGATATGACCTACAAAGGCATCGGCGCGCTCCAGACCGTTATTCGGGACAGCAATCCCGCGAAGGTGGTTTTTGACTGGTCCCTCGACGAAAAGTATATCCTGTGGCAGTCTGCCCCCTACGCTCCCAACTATGAACCCGTTTTTGATTTATGGTACAGCAAACCTGAAACAGGCATTCAGCAGTGGCTGCCGGTGACAGATGGCCAGTACAAAACCGAACTTTCGGAAGGCAAGATGTATATAGGGGCGCGAATTTCCCCGACCAATAAAACCGTGGCGGTAGTCGACACCCGAATCTTTTCCACCAGTACTCCCGGCTACACCAGCAGCTATAACGGCCTGGTTTTGGACCAGTTCGACCTTCCCGATGCCGCGCCTGGTCGCCAGACAGCGCCGCGTTAGTGGTCTCCGGCACCTATGATACCGACCCGGGGCTTTACCTGTACCATTTCGGTAGCGGCAAGGTTACCAGATTGGCTCAGTACATTACTTCCGGGTATGTGGGCTGGGCCCGCAAGTAGTTAAACCCGGCGTAACCCGGCAAAAAAGAACCATCCTGAAAAACCAATGGTTCTTTTTTGCTTCCAGAAAAACCGGCGTTTACTTTTTCTACCGGTCGCTCCCAATATGCAAGCTGTTAATGTCATCCAAAAAATTGCTGGCCCTGCCTTTGCTTGAAGTTTCCTGGCAGGTGGCGGGCCGTCCGCTGGAACGGTGAAGTGAATGTTTAAAGCTTAAAGGAGCAGAAAATGTTTAAGGGTGACTTTTTAGAAGTTTTGGAGAAGCACAGCCTGTTTTTGACAAACAGTGCGGACTGGGGCGGCGGCGAGGATGAAGCGTTACGCTCTGGCGGCGTGGCCGAAGGCAGCGCTAACAGCGAACCGGGACAGCGTCCCGAAGACTCTGAAACGGCCCGGGGTAGCGGTGCGGCCACCGAAGATACCAGCGCGGGCGTGGCGTTAGGTGAGGCTACCGGCAACAGCAGCAGCGCCGAAACCGGCCTGGGTACGCTGCCGGAAGCGGCCAACCAAGAAACCAAAGGCTAATAAAACCGGGCCTTTTAAGCCAAGAACCTGTAAAATTGCGGGAATAGGGAAGGTTTAGACCTGTTCTTCTTCCTCAAGCCGTGGTTCGGGGTCGGGGCGGTAGCGGGGCGCTTCCTGGAACCGCTCGTACCAGGCAATATCTTCTTTGGCCCGCACAATCTGGAGGAAATTCAGGGCGAAGTGGGCCACGATAACCGTTAAGAGGCTGTTGGTAATGATGAAGACCGCCCCGAACAGGATGCCGACTGCGCCGGTCAGCACAATTCCCAGGTTGCCCTGGGGCGAGTGCATCAAGCCGAACAATACGCCGCCCGCGAGGACTAACGCCCAGGGGTTGACAATGGTTGAAAAGCCGCCAATCAGCAAGCCCCGAAAGAGCATTTCTTCGACGGCAACTGCCAGAAGAAGCGGCAGGATAATCAAAATCCACTCTACCTGGTTGCGCGGGATAAGGCTTTTCATGATGTCGGGTGAGTAAATATCCTTGCCCCAGATACGAATAGCGATGATCGAAAGGAAATTTATAACGAAAGCGGTTACAAGGCCAACGGCCACCCCGATAACGAGGTCCACCAGGGGTTGGCGGCTGGGCCAGTTGATATAATTTTCGACCCGGTCCACCGAGAGAGTGTTAGCCAGGCCAAAACAAAGTCCCAGGGTAACAAGTTTGAAGATGAACTCTGGCACGCTTAAGAGGAGGTTGCCGGTTATCTGGATAGCTTTACTCTTGAGGGCGCGAGCGCTCTGGAAAGCTGCCCAGTAAAAGAAACCGACCAGGGCCAGGGCTCCGATGAAAAATATAGGGGTCATGCTTTTTGAACCAGGCGGTGGCCCCGCGCAAAATGTTGGGGCCAGTCGCCGTTGCTAGGACTGTTTTAGGAAATCGGTTCTTCGATTACTTCTTCGCGGCCATCAGGATGCTTGATAATCCGGCGGCGAATAGTGGGGGCCGGGGCGCTGGTAGCCGAATTTAGCGGGGCGCTCGATACCGGGGTCGCCAGGGTACTGGTGTTGACATTATTGGGGGTCGAAACTTTGTCCCCGTCAATACCATTCTGGGTTTCATCCTTAAATTCTTTGATACTTTTGCCCAGGGAGCGGCCAATATCGGGAAGTTTGCCGGCGCCGAAAATTAAAAGGACAATCACCAGGATAATAATCCAGGTTAAGGGTTTATCAAAAGCAAACATTACAAATCCTCCGGGTCTTTGATTTTCTACTCATTCGCGTTTAGATACAGTTCCGGGGCACCCTTTTGAGCAGCCCTTTATCTATCGTGAGTATATCATATTGGTTCCTTAAAGTCTACGAACCCGGGTACCTTTCAGATTAGCCGGATTTCTGTTAGTATACCCCCAAATTGTTACAGGAAACATTTCTTTACAAAGATTTTGCCTTGAAACAGTTATTTTTCGTTCGATTTTCTCTCATTTCGAAGGCTTTTCAGGGTCAAAGCAAAAGAATGGGCCTGTAAAAACAGTTGATTAGAGTTTGATTATTAGTGAACCGGGGGTTTTATTGAGCGGCGTCCTGTACATCATAAGCACTCCGATTGGCAACCTGGAGGACATCAGTCTGCGGGCTTTGCGGTTGCTGCGCGAGGTCTCGGTTATAGCTGCCGAGGATACTCGCCATACTCGCAAACTGCTTAACCATTTCGAGATTATTACCCCGGCCACCGCCTACCACGAACATAACAAGCTGACCCGGCTTGATTTCTTACTGGACAAGCTAAAAGCCGGGGAAAATATCGGCCTGGTCTCAGATGCGGGAACGCCCTGTATATCCGACCCCGGTTGGGAACTGGTGCGGGCAGCCCTGGAAACTGGCATATCGGTTGAAGCCGCTCCCGGTCCAGCCGCTCCTGTGGTGGCCCTGGTGCTGAGCGGGTTCGCGCCCACCTCGTTTACCTACGCCGGGTTTCCGCCCCGCAAGAAAAGCGAACTGGTGGTGTGGCTGGCCGGGTGGCGGGCAGTTGTGGAAAAACATCCTCTTATTTTCTTCGAAGCGCCGCACCGCCTGGTAGCAACCCTTGAAACGGTCCTGGAAACCCTGGGCGACCGCCCGGTAGCAATTTGCCGGGAACTTACCAAGCTGCACCAGGAAGTCCGGCGCGAGAAACTCTCGGAAAGCCTGGCCCATTTCCGCTCCAACGAACCGCGCGGCGAGTTTACGCTTGTCCTGGCTCCTTCCGGCGAAGCCCTTGAAGGCGGCCAGGAAGATACCGCCCCGGCGGAGGTTGACCCGCGCCAGCGTTTACTGGAACTTAAAGCGGCTGGAATCCGGGCTAAAGAAGCGGTCGAAACGGTTTCAAGAGAAACCACCCTGCCCCGCCGTCAGGTCTACGACCTCTGGCTGAACTTGAACGACTAAAAACAGCCGTCAAATGTTAAAAGTTGAACAAAAAAACAAATTAAGCAGCCGTTAAACGAAAACCTTGAATCTTGAAACAAACCCGGAATAACAATTACAGTAGAAGCGGCCAGCGGTACCGCTCTCCCTACAAGACCTATTCTGCCCTTGCCGTGGTCCTGGCTTTAATCCTGGTGGCGGGGTTGGGTTTTTTGAAATCCCCGCCCTACCTGGCTTATCTGACCGGGATAAACATCGTCACTTTTGCCTTTTATGCTTTTGACAAAATCCAGGCCAAAAGAAGCGCCGGGCGGGTGCCGGAACTGGTCCTGCATCTTTTAGCGGTAGCAGGCGGCGCTATCGGCGGTCTGGCCGGACAGTGGCTACTCCGCCACAAGATCCGCAAGCCGGTCTTTCATATCGTCCTCTGGGTCAGCCTGTTAGCTCATCTTGCCATCTTTGCCCTTTTTCATCAGGTATTGCTCTAACTTATACCAGCTAAAAGGGATTGCCTTTCCTGGCAACCTGCGTTACAATATAACTAGAACTTAATTTCTAGTTTATGAAAAGATTAAGAGCAGGGCAGGCGCCAGGATGCCGGATAACCGCGAGAAAATTGACGGACAGGTTCAAAGTTTTGAAGTTCCGGCTAAGGCCCGGCGGAAAACCGCCAGCGCCCTGGTGCAGGACGGCCCGGTCCATTACGAGCCAATCCAGGCCCGGACAGTCCTCAACCGGGTTAAGGCTATGATGCCGCTTAGCTGGACTATTAACCCTTACCGGGGCTGCCGCCACGCCTGCGTCTACTGCTTCGCCCGGCCCACCCACAAATATTTCAACCTCAACGCCGGGATTGACTTTCACACCCGCATCTTCGCCAAGATAAACGCGCCTCAGGTCTTGCGGCAGGAACTTTCCCGGCCCGGCTGGAAACACGAACCTATCTGCCTGGGCAGCGCAACCGACCCCTACCAGCCCGGCGAACGGCGCTACCGACTGACCCGTAAGATCCTCGAAGTGCTGTGCGAAAAGCCTAACCCACTTGATATTATTACCAAGTCCCACCTGATTCTAGATGATTTAGACCTGTTGCTCGAACTCAACCGCCGGACCGGCGGCCAACTCGCGGTCAATATGAGCCTGACGACCCTGGACGAAGCCAAAGCCCGCCTGATTGACCCGGGCGCTCCCTCACCGCGCAAGCGAATGGATGCCCTGGCCCAGTTAAGCGCGGCTGGAATTAAGACCCGCCTCTTTATCATGCCGGTCCTGCCCGGTATTACCGACCAGCCCGACGACCTTGAACAACTGGTAAAAGCGGCCGCCGAAATCGGTGTATCCTCGGTCAGCGCCGACTCGCTGCGGATTGCGCGGGGTTCCGAAGAATATTTCTACGAATTTATCGAAAAGAATTTCCCGGAGTTGCGGCCCCGCTATAACCGGTTGTATGCCTGCGGGCAGCGCACCATGATTTCGGACGCTTACAAAGAGGCTTTGCGTAACAAAATGGCCGAGTTGCGAACCACCTACGGCTTCCCTGAAAAGCGGTTGCGCTCGGAAGAAAAATTCTCTCAGACCGCGCAGGCCCAGCTTGAACTGCGCTTTGAAGAACCGGCCCGCCTGCAAGACGCGCTCGAAGCCGCCGAACGCGCTGCCGAAGCGCAACCCGCGACCCCAACCGCCAGCAACTACACAAAGCAATCCCCCTCCCGACCGGCCAAAATCAGCCTGCCTCCTCCCAAACCGGCCGCCCGCATAATTAATCTACAACAGGCCAGCTTTGACCTCGGCAGTGTTTAAGTTTTACCCCACCCAAATCCCGGTCTTTCTAAAAAGTGCAAGTTATTTACCTTATTAGTCGGACCTTAACCGTTACCGTCCCAATTTTGAATATAATTTTCGGCAATTTATCCCAAACAGGGCATAAATGTTGCTTAATATTCTCCAGTATAAAAACGATAAAGGCGATTGAGGCCTTTATTTAACAGTGTGAATTTTGGCTCCTGCCCGTGGGCAAGCCACTTTAAAATCAGGTAAAAGGTTACATATATGTTTATTTTGCCATTTGGCCCATTAATTGGGCTGCTTTTAGATATTCTTTCGGTTGCTATTTTTGGAGTAGGGGTATGGTGGATTATCGGCTGGTTTACCGGGACTATTACTTTAGGCCTGTTTATTGGCGGGATTGTCATGGTAGCTTTTACCTTTTTAGGGCGTTTTATTATCCTCCTGTTCATGGGCCGTTCCGGCGAGGATGAACCTAAAATGGCCCGCTCCAGCGAAGTGCAACGCCTGAAAAGGCCGGATGGCACCGAATTACACGTGGAATTTTTTGGTCCTCCACAGGCCCAACCTATCCTTTTTACACACGGTATTGGCGCGAACAGCACCGACTGGTATTACGCCAAGCGGTTACTGGCCGACCGCTTTCGCCTCATTATGTGGGATGTAACCGGCGTGGGTAAATCAGGCCGCTCGCCGAATGGAGATTACAGCCTGGATAAAATGGCAAGTGACCTGGAAACGGTGCTGGGTTTGGCTCCAAAACCGGTCATTCTGGTGGGCCACAGCATGGGCGGGATGATTACGCTTAACTTTTGCAAGCTATTTCCGCAGCACCTCGGTAAAGAGGTGGCCGGGCTGGTGCTGGCAAACACCACTTATATAAACCCGTTAAGGACCACTACCGCCCGCAGGTTTTTGACAGCCATTCAAAAACCAATCCTGACTCCCTTGATGTATATAGTCGTTGGGCTGTCGCCTTTGTTCTGGCTGATGACCTGGCTGAGCTATCTAAACGGCACGTCCTTGATTCCCAACCGCATATTTACCTTTTCAGGACACCAGACCAAAGGACAGGTTGATTTTATGTCGCTGTTGCAATGTCTTTGCTCGCAGGGGGTAATGGCAAAGCAAATGCTGGGAATGTTTAAATATGACGCTACCTCGGCCTTACCGCGCATAAATGTACCCACCCTGATTATTGCCGCAGATGTGGACCGGGGTTGTATTCCCGAAGCCAGCGTGTTTATGAACCGGCAAATTCCAGCTTCGAGATTATTTATGTGCACGCCAAGCGGGCACGGCTCAATGATGGAACAAAACGAGCAGTTTATGACCGCCGTAGCCGAGTTTGCGCCGAGTGTCCTGGCGACCCGCTAGAAATTTACATTATTTGTGAGGCCGGTTTGGCGCGTCCAGGAAAGCCGGCCTCGCGAAAACAGGGCAGAATCAGGTCGTGGGGGACAGCGGGTTTGGGTTTACCCGGCAGTCTAACCCACCGCTACTTTTGCAACGGCTTGCGGTCGGGCGCGGCCTCTCGTCTCCCGGACCCGCGTGAGCAGAGTCGCGCTGCAAATATAGTAAAGGCCGATCAGGACAAACAGGCCGTTGTAGCCTAGAACGCTGTCGGCCACGAAACCACCCACGAAAGCGCCGAAAGCCTGACAGCCCGCCGTCGCCAGGTTGCTCAAACCCATAAAGCGGCCCGCCTCGTCCGCCGGAATCAGGTCCGTGGCGTAAGCCCAGTCCACCGACATAAACGCGCCCCATGATGAGCCGATAAATGCGCCAAAAAGAATGACCAGCAGCAGGGCCGTCCCGCGCACCGGGTCAAGATAGCTTTGCTGGGCCTCGAACCCGTTCAGAGTACGGGCGGTTTCCACGGCGGCATTAAGCAAGAAGGCCGGGATTAAGAGGCCAATCGCGCCTACAAAGCCGATGGCTGTGGCAATAAAAATCATACGCTTGCGCCCGGTCTTTTCGGAAAGGACCGAGAAGGGGTAAGCCGCCAGTACCGCCGTCAGCACCACGATACCGAGGATGATACTCAGACTAATACCGGCATTTACTTCAAGCTGGCCGGAAGCGTTGACAGTCGGGCGGATAAAGCTAAGGCCGAATTTAGGGTTGGTGGTGTCGCCCGTGCCTTCGAGGTAAGGTTTGAAAAAGAGCGAGGCCGTCGCGGGGGCGGTCAGGAACAAAAAGCGGGCGACCATCAACAGCACGAAGTCGGGGTAGTGGCTAACTCCCTTGAACATGTTTAGGCCGGCAGCCCAGGCGCTGATTTTCTCGGTAGGATGGTAGGGCTTCTCCTTGACGAACACGACCGTCAGGCTCAGGGTAATCGCAAAGACAATGCCGACCAGCGCCAGGTCTATTTGCGAACCGGGGATTTTGCCAAAGATGCTCTGCAAGATACCCGGTATGACCGCGCCAATCAGCGTTCCTAAAAGCTGGGAAATCGCCAGGGCTGCCGAGGCTTTGCCGCGCCTGTCATCAGGGACCACGTCCGGCATCAAGCCCTGGTAAGCGCCCTGTGAAACGTTGTCCAGCAATTGCAGCAGCACGTAGCCCGCCAGCAAAATCCACCAGCTTCCGGCGATGCCGACAATAACGAGCGCCGCGAAAATGCCGAGCGTGCCGACAATCATGAAAGGCCGCCGCCTGCCCATAGGGTGGGAGGAGCGGTCGCTGATAGCCCCGGCTAACGGCTGGACGAACATGGCGATAATCAGACCGATACCGGTCATTATGCCGCGGGCGGTTTCGATATTGTTCGAGCCAAAGATGGGGGTCGCCAGCGGTTCATTCAGGACCGGCAGCACCACGCTCAAGAATCCGCCCCACAGAAAGGAAATTGAAAACCAGTAGAGGGCAATCATTACATAGTTGCGGGAAGGGAAAGGGGTGATGGCCTGCATCAGCCCAGGTTCAAGTGGCCCAATATCCTGCGGATTTGCGGGGGTAGTCTGCATTGAAGATGCCCTCCTGAAACAAATGAAGAGGTCTTGAAAAAAACCGGGGTTTGCTTGAACTGCTGTTATTATACTTTTTCCTGCGGCTGCCCGCAATTTCGCTTCTTCAATAGAAACAGCCTCAAGAAACAGTCTCAAGAAACAGTCTCAAGAAACAGCTTCAAAAGCTCCCGTCCAATTAACCGGCAGTACTTTGCACAGCAATTTAGTCCCTCACTTTTGTAAACAGTAATTTTTACTAAACACTAAAAACCAAACACTATTTGCTATACTCCCAGCATTGAAGCCGGAGAGTTTCTTCGGGGTACTGTTTGTCCCAGAGGAGTTTTTGGGAGGGCTGGGCGGTCAGCCAGGTCTTAAAACGCTGGAGCGCCGCCTTCGGAAAGTCTAGCAAGTCGGTCGCGTCCGAGGTAATCGCGCAGACCCGGCCCGGCGCGCTGTTGAGTTGGGCTTCGCTTGCGGGTGGGAAGTTCTGGATGTTCGGCGGGGCGCCGGGCGGCGAGTAATAATCGAAAAGCGCCGGGGCGTTACCGTTAAACTGCAACAGGGCGCGAACTTCCCCACCGGCGGCCGAGTTTAGCTGGCGGCCAGCATCCTGGGCCAGGCCGCGCAAATCGTTGTGGACGTAATTTCCGCCCAGGATGCTGATTACGCTCCAGACCGATAGCGCTGCCACCAGGAGACCCCCCGGCAGAAGGGCAATATTGCGGGGCTGCTGGGATTTGGAAACAGGCCAGCCAAATTTGTTAAAGGACGCCCCCAGGATGATTAGAAAAGGAAAAGCCGAGGCCAGAAAAGCCCGGTCGGCGTAAACCGGTTTGAACTGGCTGACCAACCAGCACAGGGCCAGCGGCAATAACCAGAAAATCAGGAGGTAAAGGCGTTCGCGGGGCCGCTCGGTCAGGTTGCGCCAGCCAAACCAGAACAGCAAGGCGAGGCCCAGGAAAAGATAGGGTTGCGCCACCGGCAGCAGCGAAAAAGGCTGGCCGTTGTGGGCCTGGTCGGCGGCTCCAAAAGCCAGGTAGCTATCCAGCAAGAATAAAAAGCCCGGCTTTGGAAAGAAAGTGTTGCCCCCGGCCTGTTGCAGGAAGGTAGTCAGGTAAGGCAGCCACATCACCAGGGTTAAAGCCCAGGCCGCGACTGCCCGGACAAATAGCGGCCTGCTCCGGAAGAGCAGCAGCCAGGCCAGGCCTTGCCCGGTCAGGTAAAGCGCCGCTAAATTCTGGCTGTAGAGCATGGCGACGGTTGACCCAATGTAGCCCGCCCAGAGCGGCCAGCCCGGTTTCGAGGCGGTCATTAGCTGCCAGAAAAGGTAGTACGAGAGCAAGACGGTCAGAGCCAGCAGGGTATACATCCGCACCATCTGGCTAAAGATTATATCTAGCGAGGAAAAAGTAAAAAGGATTGAGGCGGCCCAGGCGGCGCGTTCCCCGGCAAGAGTACGGGCCGTAAGGTAGAGCGGAAAGAGGGCTAGCATCCCCAGCAGCAGGGGCAGAAGCCGCAAGAAAAAAATATTTTCGCCAAAAACAAAGATGACCGCGCGCAGCAGCAGGTAAAAGAGCGGCGGCTGCAAGTCCCCGGCCTGCATTACGGCAAAAGACTCGCCCAGCGGCAGTTTCGAGATATAGACACTCCAGATTTCGTCGTGCCACATGCTCGGCTCGGTCAGGTTGATGAGCCGCAAACCTGTACCTATAAGGAAAAGCGCGGCTAACCCGAGTCTCCTAAAAAGAGTCGGGCTAACAGCGGTTCGGGGCCGGGGCCGGGACGGAGCGTTACTGGTTGCGAGCATGCGGCGGTATGTGTCCTGTTACGTTTCTAATAAAAATCAGGCCCGGAAGGCGCATTGCCACAGGGCGTTATCGGCGGCGTTGCGAAAGACAATTGACTGCACGCCGGGAGCAACCTGCCACTGGTCCAGGGCGATTTTTAACGGCGTCCTGGTCGGGTCGGTCAACCGGGTAGATTTGCCGCTGGCCGGGTCAAAGCTCCACAGGGCGCTGGCGGTTTCGTTTGGCAGGCGCACCGGCACATACAGTAGTTCGCCCGTGTCGGCCCAGCGATAGCCGCCTGACCACCCCAACTTTTGCGCCTGGCTGCCGTCCGACCGGGCCAGCCAGACCCCGCTAAAATTGTCTCCCTGCAACGTGACCCAGTAGGCGAGCCATTGGCCGTCCGGTGAAAGGCTGGCAACACTCACGCCCTTGCTTGCTATTATAATATAGGCCGGGGCGTTAACGCTCTGGGCAGTTTGGGCTATATCTTTGACCCAGAGGCCGAATTTTTGGTTAGCAGAATCGCGCCCGGTCCATAAGAGTTTCCGGCCGGTGGGGAACCAGGCCAGGTTAGCCGCTTCCAGGCCGGTCCAGACCGCGCGGGCCTGGCTGCCGTCTGTATTTGCCACCCACAGCTCGAAATGCTGGGGTTCTTCGGAGCCGTCCTGGTGCGAGGAGCGCAACAGGTAAGCTACCATCCGGCTGCTCGACTGGTCATTAGGGCTAAAAATGGTCGAGCTGCCCTTGTTTTGCAGGGTTGCCAGGGTCTTACTGCCGTCAAACTGCATTATAAGGGTCGTTGAGGCGGCTTTGTCGCTC
>CADDZM010000149.1 GCA_902812345.1 Chloroflexota bacterium
TCACGAGTTCTACATTACCCCGCAAGGCATTGAAGTAGGTGAGGTTTTTGGGGAAGGGGAGCCTATTATGAATACTTTGAGTGGAGGTAGGCTGGCAAACCAGGTTGGACTGCGGCAAAAACTTCCTTTCAAACTTTCGAGCCTGAAAGCACTTGTGAAGAGAAAAGAAAAATAATATACGCCGGTACGCTGTAATCCCTTCGCCGGCTAAAAAGTAAGGCGAATAATAAGGACAATATGACAACAAGGGTTGGAAGAAAAAATGCCAAAGGCAAAAAAAGTGCTGATAGTGGAAGACGAGCAGACGATTGCCGAATTAGTCCAGAACCTGCTTGAAACCGAAGGCTTCAAAGTCATAATTGCCAGTAATGGACGAGAAGCTTTACAAATTTTGCCTGGGAAATCGGTTGACCTGATTTTGTCTGATATTATGATGCCTTTTATGGATGGTTTTCGACTGTGCCAGGAATTAAACCGCCATCCGGTCTATCGTAATATCAAACTGGTGTTGATGAGCGCCGCCAACCCGAGCCAGATTGCCTCGGACCATTCCTGCGAGTATGCCGCCTTTATTAAAAAACCATTTGACCTGGAAAACCTGTTAGAAACCATCAAGCAGCAAACAAACTCGTAAGTTTATGTCAGCTTAATGCCCGGGAAGCCCTGGCTAAATGCCCGCCGTTGAAATAGTTTAACCTAAATCCTTGCGAGGTGTAGCGGTAACAGGCGAAGCAATGCAAGTTCTAAAGAGTTATGGGCGCAGAGAGTGGTTATTACGTTGCTTTTTAGGCCATCACTCAGTATTATCAACTTACTGAAAAGTTCTTTCACGCTCTAACCAGCCTTAGAAAGGGAAGGTACGCATGGACTATGTATGGAAGCTCAACTCTGATAAGAAAGTTTCGCTAAAGGATTTCGACCCTTCTTATAACGCCAAGCTCAAAAAGGATGACGCACCGTCGCAGGTGGATAAACTTCACCGTGAACTGGGCGAGTTGCAAGAATTACTCTACGCCGCCGGCCATAACGCGGTCCTGATTGTCTTGCAGGGAATGGACACCAGCGGCAAGGACGGCACCATTTCGCACGTCATGTCCAACGTGAACCCCCAGGGTTGCCACGTTACCTCTTTCAAGGCTCCTACTTCCGAGGAAATGGCCCACGATTTTCTCTGGCGAGTCCACGCCAATACCCCCGCTAAAGGGATGCTGGGGATTTTTAACCGCTCCCATTATGAGGACGTTTTAATTGTGCGGGTGCATAATTTGCTGCCCGAAGCCGACTGGAAGGCTAACTACGACCACATCAACAACTTTGAAAAATTGTTGGCCGGGACCGGCACAATTATCCTTAAATTCTTCCTCCACATTAGCAAGGACGAACAGGCCGAGCGGTTGCAGGCCCGCGAGGAAGACACCGCTAAACGCTGGAAGATTAACGCAGGGGATTACAAAGAGCGGAATTACTGGGACGACTACCAGCAGGCTTACGAAGATTTGCTGGAAAAATGCAGTACCGAAGTTGCTCCCTGGTATATCGTCCCAGCCGACCGCAAATGGTTCCGCAACCTGGCAGTTGCTACGACCATCGTCGAGACTCTCCGCCCCTACCGAAAAGAGTGGGAAAAAGCCCTTGAAGCTCGCGGCAAGGTGGCCTATGACGAGCTTTTGCAGTATCGCGAAGGTCTCAATAAGTCCGCCAAGTCTAAATAAATTCGAGGAATTTGCAACCGGAAGAGCTATCCGCCCGGATAGCTCTTTTATTATTTCATACAACGACAGGTTTTATTTTGGGCCGAAGGAGAGGACCGAATTATACCAGGCGAGATAATCTACCACGTGCGCGGTCCAGTAATCGGCGTTATGGTCTCCCGGCCACTCGGTGTAGGTAAAAGGAATCTGGCGGTCTTCCAGCACCTGTTTTAGTTCCAGGACGCGCGGTTTCCAGACTGTGTCATTGGCCCCGACATCAATCCATACCTTCATATTTTTGAGGGCATCACCGGCCTTCGCCAGCGTTACGGGGTCTATGTGGTTAAACCAGTCCTGGTCGCCCCACCAGGGCAATTTCTGGGCATAAGTACGCATGGCCGGGCTGTGCGCCCCCAGTACTCCAAAGATACCGGGATAATTCATGGATATCTGCAAAGCCCCGGTGCTGCCCATGGAAAGGCCGCCAATTGCCCGGCTTTCGGGTAAAGGAATCGTCCGGTAGTGGCCGTCAATATGATTAACGACTTCGCGAGCAGTATACTCGCCCCATTTAGGGCCGTTGTTCGGATGGTCTACCCAGTATTCCTGGTCGCCTTCCGGCAGCACTATTAGCATGGGACGGATTTGACCATTGCTAATAAGTTCGTCCGCCCGGGCCATGAGACCGTACCAGTTCCACTCGTCCACCTGCCCGCCGACCCCGTGCAGCATATAAAGGACCGGGTAGCGTTTCGTGCCGGAAGAACTGTATTCTTTTGGCAGGTAAATCTCGTAACTGACGTTCTTTTGCAGGTCGGGGCTGAAGAACTGGCGCTTGATGACCTCGCCCTGGCCTTTGAAGTCCATTGCAACCGGGTCGCCGACGAATGGAATCTTCAGGGCAGGGGTGGGGTAAGGCGTAGCGGTTGGGGCAATCGTGCCGGAGGATTGCGAGGCCGTCGTTTCTGGGGGCAAAGTACTGGTAGGCTGGTTACTCGCGGTTTTTGTTACGGCAGCAGTCGCGGACGGTCCAATGGTGTCTGCGGTGGCCTGGGGAGTGGTCCCGGCGGCGGAAGTGCCGGAGGACATATTAAAATGGCCGGTTTCCCCGCAGGCGCATAAAAGGGCAGTTAAAAGCAGCGCCCACGCCAGGACGCATAATTTTTTATAATTTATAGAAAATTTCATTATTTTAGTTAAAAGAAAAGCAGCCTAAAAAAATAGACGGGCCGGTAAGCCCGCCTCTGCAACATTGTTTCGACAAGTTACTACCCTAAAAGGGAATTGAAGAAAGCAAATCCATCCTTCTTCATATCGGTGCAGATGGCGTGCCCTACCCCTGGAAATATATTAAAACTAGCATTAATTCCAATTTTTTGCAAAGCCTGGTAAAAGCGGGTAGCTCGCTCTACTCTCGTTTCCCCCAGGTACAAATTCCAGGCCGCCGGTACATCTTTAGTGGCATTATCTGCGCCACCGACCCCTATCCAGAACGGAACTTTGCGAAAAGCTTGCAAATCGAAATTGTGGCCGGTGAATTTAGCCAGGTCTGAAATGCCATAGGGAAAGCGTAAAGTGGCCTGGGCGGCGCCGTTGCTGGCTTTGAAGTCCTGGTAGGGCAGGGTATAATTCCCGGCGGACATCAGGGCTACGCCCTTGACCTGTTCGGGGTAAAAGAGGGCGAAGCGGTGTACTATCTGGGCGCCCCGCGAGAAACCAAAAAGCATTACCTGCTGGTTGACCGGGAAGCCGATAATGCCGGGCAGCGCCTGGACCAGGTTGTGCAATTCGGGCAATAGCTCTTCATCGTTGATGGCGACCTTGCCGGGGTCGGTGTAGTTGGGGTCGTACAACATGGTGGGCGCGACCAGGACCAGGCCGTACTGGTCGGCGTAGCTTATTAGCGGTTGGCCGAAGTCCGCGCCGTTACCCCCCATACCGTGAATAGCCATCACGATTTGCAGCGAATGGCCGTTTGTAGGCGCGGGCGGCATGTGAATGTAGAATTCGGAGTTAGCATAAGGAAATTTGTAAAACCCGGGATTGGCGTCAAGCCCCTGCCCGGCCTCCTCGCTGTCTATGACTGGTACGGGGGTAGTCTGGACTCTTGTTCCGGTTTTAGGGACTAAGGTGGGGCTGACGGGTAGTGAGACCGGGTTTGCCGTAGGGTTTTGTTTTACAACCTGAACCGGTGGCTGGGTCTGGTTTGAACCTGGCAGCACCACAGATGACGCTGCTGACGGGGAGGAAGAAGATGATGATGATGAAGAGGTAGGGTGAGTGTAATCGGCGCAGGCCGAGAGGACGAAAATAAGCACCAGCAGGCAGCTAACGAACTGCAGACCCAATCCTTTGAGGCGCCTGACCATTTCTATGCAACTCCCATTAATCCACACCGGTTACAAAAATGATGCCTGTTATAAGCAGGCCGTTCCGCGGAATATTTTTACGTTTTAATAATTAAGAATAATCGAAAGATATATTTCCTGAAAATTGCCAGATTGCGGGATAAAGATACAGCCAGGACGCGCAAGTTTGGCTTTAAGTTGCCGGTCAAAATCCCAACGAAATTTGGATTTTTTGTAGAGATTCGATTGTTCGGGGATGTCCCACTTTGAAACCTGCTAATAGTTTATCAAAAAAATGAGAAAGTTTACAAGTTTTTTACAATCCGCCTTTTCAAATTTACCATATTATTATTACGCTGGACATTACAAATATCACCTTTGGAATTCAAATCTTTTTCTAATCAAAAAACTAAAAATCACTATCTACAAAGCTGTTCTGGCATTAAGCCCAGCAGTGTAGATAGTGACTGAAATCTACTCCTTATTCTTCAAAAACCAGCGCCGGAATTACAGGTGGGTAGCTAACTTCTAGCCTGTTACGCGCTTGCGGTCACTTCTGGCCTGGCGAGATTCCTTCCTGGCCTGGATGGCTTCCTTGAGCGGCACCGCCTTCCGGTTCACCATACGCGAGAACATTGAACGCTTGAGGGTCTTGAGTTTATCGCCGGAAGTAAGTTCAGCCTCCTCGTCGCGCGTCGCTTTCTGGGTAGCCGCGTCAAGGGCTCGCCGGTAACTGCGGCGCTCGATATGCGGCAGCAGTTTAAGAGCCTTGCGGTAACCCCGGTTGCCGCTCGAAAGGGGACGGGCCTCGTGTTTGTAATCGAGTTGCTTCTTGTGGTAGGGCGATTTTTTGCGGTGGGGCAGCTCGATGTCAGGGGTTTCTTCGATGCCGTCTTCGAAAAATTCTTCGTCTTGCATTGTAACCTCCTTGGATCAGCTTACTTGATGGGACATGGGAAGTCCCGCGTGGTGTCTACAACCATACTACTCCCTTTAGCTCTTAATGACAAGCGCCCGGCAAGTGACCTTCTTCCCATCTTTAACTTCTTACGTTCAAAGGGTCCGGCTATTTTGGTGTAGCTACTTGCCATGCGACAGCCTGCAAGGTAAGCTATAACTGTCTTTGGGAACGACCTTTTTATATAGGTAGCTGAATAGGTGGCCCGGCGTCGTAATGAGGAGGTAAAACAAATGGCGGATGAGAAGAAACGGTCCAGTATCGAGGTTTTTGTGGAAATCCCCCGCGGTTCGCGCAATAAGTACGAGTTTGACAAGGAGCGCAAAATTTTCAAGCTTGACCGGGTTCTCTATAGCTCGGTCCATTATCCCAGCGATTACGGCTTTATCCAGGACACCCTCAGCCTGGATGGCGACCCACTGGACGCTTTAGTGATTATGGAAAGCCCTACTTTCCCCGGTTGCCTGGTGGACGCCCGGCCTATCGGCTATCTTGACATGACCGACGAAGCGGGCCACGATGAGAAAATTCTGTGTGTCCCCACTAAAGACCCCCGGTTCGACCAGATTTTCAAGCTGGATGATTTAGGCCCGCACTGGCTGCGCGAGATTGAAAACTTCTTTTCCACTTATAAAGCCCTGGAAGACAAGTGGACCGAACTGGTCGGCTGGAAGGACGAAACGGAAGCCTGGAAGGTTATCGAAGAGTCGGAAGTGCGCTGGCAAGAATTTATGAAAACGAAACAATCGCATTCGTAGCGGTGCCTAACCCTTTGACGGCATTTTAATTTTAATAGAGCAAAACGCAAAGATTGCTTTCAAAGGAGCCAGGTTTTAATGGAACTTCCCGCGTATTTTCTAAGGCGACCGGACCTTGAAATATCTCCCGCCACCCTGGCCGGGTTTGAACGGCTTTACCGCCAGTACGTCGAACCCGGCACAGCCGTTGAAATTCCCTACGACCTCGCCGCCCCGAAGTGGCAGTTTTTATGTTATCTCTGCGACCACAAAAATATTTTGATGCACGGCTCGGCGGTCCGCGACATCACCGAGTTCGAGCCGCGCCAGTCCAACGATATCGAGGAATTCGGCAACCGGAAGGCTGTCTATGCCGCTTCAGACGGCCTCTGGCCCATGTATTTCGCCATTGTAGACCGTACCAGGGTTAAAGGACTGGTTAACGCATGTTTTCGAAGGATTACGCCGGACGGCATAAAATCCGAACCTTATTATTATTTCTCGATTGACCGGCCCGCCCTGCCTCTCAATCCCTGGCGCGAGGGGATGATTTATTTTCTGCCGGGCGATACCTTCGAGTCACAAACCATTGAAGATTCGGGAGAATTTAAGGTGGAAAGCGCCCAAGGGGCCTCCCTGGTCGGGGTCACGCCCCTGGCAAAACTGGCCGTTGCGCCTGGTGATTTTCCTTTCCTTAAGGAAGTTTACGGCCATGACCCTGAAGAGCTCTTTAAAAAAGCCACAGCTAATCCGAAAGGCTTCCCCTGGCGCGACGACCCGGCCTAAAGTTACAGCCGTACCGGCACGCTGCGCCCTTTGAGATATTCTTTGGCCTGCCGGATAGAGTAGTCGCCAAAGTGAAAGATGCTGGCGGCCAGGACCGCGTCGGCTTTGCCTTCGGTGACGCCTTCGTAAAGGTGTTCCAGGTTACCTACTCCGCCACTGGCGATAACCGGCACCCTGACGGCTTCCGAGACTGCTCGCGTCAGTTCAAGGTCGTAACCGTCCCGGGTGCCGTCTTTATCCATGCTGGTCAGCAAGATTTCGCCCGCGCCCAGGGCCGCGCCCTGTCTGGCCCACTCAACCGCATCCAGGCCGGTTGGGGTACGCCCGCCGTGCAGATAGACCTCCCAACCGCCGCTTGCCCGCTGCTTGGCGTCAATCGCCAGGACAATACACTGGCGGCCAAAGTACCCGGCCCCTTCTTCAATCAGGCCGGGATTTTGCACTGCCGAGGTATTAATGGAAACTTTGTCCGCCCCGGCCCCCAGCATTTTTTGCATATCGCTCAGGCTGCGAATTCCGCCACCGATTGTGAAGGGGATAAAAATCTGCTCAGCGGTGCGGGCTACCATATCCACGACAGTCTCGCGGTTATCGCTGCTGGCGGTAATATCCAGAAAGACCAGTTCGTCCGCGCCCTGGGCATCATAAAAGGCGGCCAGTTCGACCGCATCCCCGGCGTCCCGTAAATCTAAAAAGCGCGTCCCCTTAACTACCCGGCCCCCGGTCACATCCAGGCAGGGAATAATTCTCTTTGTCAGCATCCTGTTATTTTCTCTATTTCCCGGTGAAAATCAATTGGTATAAAAGCCTATATATTGCATAGCCTATTCCAAAACTTTTCCACAGTTTCCACATAATGTTGATATAGAACAAAAGTTTTGCACAATATCTGCCGAAATGTTGACAACAATGTGTATATCTTTTTATACCATTCTTTTGACAGCTTTTCGACATGTATTTTTGCCAGTTTTAAATGCTGCCAGGAAATCCTGACAGCATTTTTGTTAGAGATATTCGAAAAATATTCTGGCTATTTGTCGCCGTACAGACCTTCGATTACCTCGTCCTTGATGGTAAAGGAATGCTCGGCGCCCGGAAATTCCCCGGCCTGGACTTCGTGGCGGTACTCGCCGAGGGCTCCCTCGATGAGTGTGGCAGCGTCCGCGTATTTTTTAACGAAGCGGGGTGTGAAGCGGTCGAACAGGCCGATCAGGTCATGCATTACCAGTACCTGGCCGTCACATTCAGGCCCGGCCCCGATGCCAATTGTTGGAATGTTGATGCTGCGGGTAATCAGCCCGGCCAGGCGGTCGGGAATGGCTTCCAGCACCAGGCTGAAGCACCCCGCTTCTTCAAGGGCTTTAGCGTCGTCAATCAAACGCTGGGCCGTCTTGAGGTCGCGGCCCTGCACCTTGAAACCACCGGTCGCCGAAACCAGTTGCGGCAAAAGGCCGATATGGCCCATCACCGGGATACCGTTCTGGACCAGGGCGCGAACCGTTTCGGCGTGGGTAGCCCCGCCTTCCAGTTTTACGGCATCCATCCCGGCTTCTTTGAGGAAGCGGACGGCGTTGTGGACAGCCTGTTGCGGGCCTTCCTGGTACGAGCCAAATGGCAAGTCGCCCACCAGGACAGCGTCTTTGGTGCCGCGGCGGACCGCTTTGGCGTGATGCAGCATTTCTTCCATGGTTACGGAGACAGTGCTTTCATAGCCCAGCACGACCATCGCCAGCGAGTCGCCTACCAGAATAACATCCATCCCGGCCCGGTCGGCCAGCAAAGCCGTCGGGTAGTCGTAGGCCGTAACCATCGCAATCTTCTGAGGGGGGTCTTTATCCGGTACGCGGGCGAGTTGCTTGCGTCCGGCAATTTCCGGCACAGTTTTTTTCATTTGAGGGTTCCTTTCCGGCCTGCCGTCCGCATGGGTAAAGCGGCCATTTGAAAGTCCATTTTATCTTCCTTGATACTCCGGGCAAATCTTACGGCTTACCCGAAACTATTATACCAAACGGTGCTATATAGGAGAGATTTTTTCGTTGCAATTTCGTTGGACTTACCGGCTACATATAAAGTTCTTATGTTGGATGCTGTTCGTTCAATAATTTTACTGACTGCTGACCACTGGCTAGTGATTACTTTCCCAGCAATCCACTTGACAACTTTCTCCCTGGAATGATACGCTAAAAGCGCAAAATTTTAGCACTCAAAAGAGTGGAGTGCTAAAAATGGCTCCTTTTAACCCTGTGTAATGAAACCACAGGCGGGTAGTTTGCGTAGTTTATATGAGTAAAAATACAAAAAGGACTTTCTAATGCCCGAAAATCGCACTCTCAATTGTCATAAAACGGGTATAATAGAAAACAACAGCTCGCCGGGATTGCGGCGAGGGTTGTAGTGAAGTTCCCGGTAACAGGGCCCAGGTAGTAAATCCATGACAAGCGGTAATTTAGAAAATCTGCCAGAAAACCCCCCGGTCAAGAAAAAGGCCGGGCGGCCTCGCAAAAATGTTGAAATAATCGGCCAGCCAGGCGATTCGACCGACGACGGTGGGAAATTGACCGACCGCCAGCGGGCCATTTTGCGGATTGTTATCCAGGAGTTTATCGTGACCGCCGCCCCGGTCAGTTCCGAGGCGATTGTTAATAAGTATCACCTGCCCTACAGCCCGGCAACCGTCCGTAATGAGATGGCCGAACTTGAACAGGGCGGCTATATTTCGCACCCGCATACTTCGGCAGGCCGGATTCCAAGTGACCTCGGCTATCGCTACTATGTCGAGCATTTGATGGAACGCAGCGGCGGTCTATCATCGGTTGAGCAAAATACCATCCAGCACCAGTTTTACCAGTTGCAGATGGAGTTTACCGAGTGGTTGCGCCTCGCGGCTTCGGTCACGGCACATACCGCCCATAACGCAGCCCTGGTCTCGACGCCTCGCGTTTATGACAATCGGCTGAAATATGTACAGTTAATCGCCGTACAGGAACGGGCCGCTCTCCTGGTCATCGTGACCCAGGACGGCTCGGTTAAAGAGCAGATGCTCAGCCTGGACGACGCGGTGACGCAGAACGAACTGACCCAGGTGACAAACCGGCTGAACACACTGCTTTCCAACCTTAACCGGCCTAAAATGGAGGCCCGGATTAAAGACTGGCCTGACGACCTGAATAAAGTGATTGCTAACCGCATGGTTGACACCTTCAAGGCGCTCGACCGCTACAAGGACGCGCAAATTTACCGGGACGGCCTGGTAAACATTTTGAACCAGCCCGAATTTAGCGATATTGGCCGGGTGCGCCAGGTGGTCCAGGTTATCGAGACCAGTCAGACCATTACCAATATTATCCCGGAAGTGCTTTCCAGTGATGGAAACGCGGTACAGGTTATTATCGGCGGCGATAACCGCTTTGATGATTTGCGGCTTTTGAGCGTGGTCCTTGCCCGCTACGGCATTGACGGCCAGATGGCCGGGGTCGTGGGGATTGTCGGACCGACCCGCATGGAATATAACCGTTCAATTTCGACCGTCCAGTACATCGCCAACCTGTTGAGCGGGCTTGTTACTGAGCGGCGCGGCTAGTACCATAAAACATATACAAATCTAACAAAGGTTTTATAGCTTTACGGCTTAAAGCGCAATATAATGTACTGATAATTTTATTTTAAATGAGGTGATACCAAAAGTGAGTGCTGAGACAAACGTGAATGGGGGCAATACTAATCCCAACGGAAAAGTGGATAACGAAGCCGCTGAAACTCCGCAAGAAGAAGTATCGGTTGAACAATTGCAGCAGCAATTAGCGGAAGAACAGAAGAAATCGGCGGCCAATTACGATAATTTTGTACGGGCCAGGGCCGATTACGAGAACCTGAAACGCCGCACCGAGACCGAACGAAGCAAGCTTAACTCTGAAATCCGTGAAAAATTGCTGGTGAAAATCCTGCCGGTCGTGGATGATTTCGAGCGAGCTTTGCAGAACATCCCGGAAAACCTTAAAGGCGAAGCCTGGCTAAGCGGCGTGAGCATGATTGAGAAAAAGCTCAAGGCCTTTTTAGACCAGGAAAATGTCAGCGAAATTCCGGCGGAAGGCCAGGATTTCGATCCGCGTTTCCATGACGCGGTCCACCGGGACGAAGAAAGCACCGGTGACAAGGATATAGTCCAGGCGGTTTACCAGAAGGGCTATAAACTTGGTGACAAAGTAATTCGCCCGGCGGTGGTTAAAGTCGGCAGGCAATAAAAAGGCAGAAGATAGTACAATGAGCAAGCGTGACTACTATGATGTTCTAGGAGTTTCCAAAACCGCGACGGACGACGAATTAAAGTCGTCCTATCGCAAACTAGCCAAGAAATATCACCCGGATGTTAATAAAGAACCGGATGCCGAGGAAAAGTTCAAAGAAGTAACCGAAGCCTACAATGTCCTTACCGATAAGCAGAAACGTGCCGCTTACGACCGCTTTGGTCACGCCGGGATGAGCGGGGCGGGCGCGAACCCGTTTGAAGGCTTTAGCGGCATGGGTGGCTTCAGCGACATCTTCGAGCAATTCTTTGGCGGCATGAACGGCGCTACCCAGCAACAGCAACGCCGGGTCCAAAAAGGCGCCGACCTGAAAACCACGCTGGTGCTTACCTTTGAAGAAGCTGTCTTTGGCGTCGAAAAAGAAGTGACTGTCAGCCGTTACGATACCTGCGGCCGTTGTAAGGGCAACCGCAGCGAACCGGGCACCGAGACCGCGAAGTGCGAATACTGTAAAGGCAGCGGGGAAATCCGCCGGACCCAGAACAGTATCTTCGGCCAGTTCGTCAATGTAACGAGTTGCGACCGCTGCCGGGGTGAAGGGCGCATCGTTGTCACGCCCTGCAAAGAGTGCCGGGGCGAAGGCCGGGTCCGCGTAACCAAGCCGCTTATGGTGAAAATCCCCGCCGGGATTGACGCTAACCGCCAGATTCGGATTACCGGGGAAGGTGAAGCCGGGCCGCGCGGTGGGGTGCCGGGCAACCTGTATGTAAGTATCGTGGTCAAGGAACACGCCGTGTTTCAGCGCCGCGAGAACGACATTTTGCTTGATTTACCCCTGACCTACTGGCAGGCCGCCCTGGGCGATCGGGTGGAAGTGCCAACCGTGGACGGCCCGGTGGAACTGGAAATCAAGCCCGGTTCCCAGAACGGCGAAACCATCAAACTGCGCGAAAAGGGCGTGCCTTTCCTCCAGGGCAACGGCCGGGGCGACCAGCTTGTCAATTTGAAAGTGGTCGTGCCGAAGAAGTTGACCGAGGAGCAGCGCCGCTTGTTGACCGAGCTTTCCAAGACCATGCCGCGTGAGAAAATTGGCAAAACTTCCGCCGAAAAGGACCACGATGACAAGGGTTTTTTCAGCCGGATTAAGGACGCGCTAGGCTCGAATTAAACCAAAAGATTGATTTGAGTGTTATAATTAAATATAGAGATGTTGCTGGAAAGCTCCACTCTTAGTGGGGCTTTCTTTATTTAAGGAATTGGAAAGAAAAGAATCGCGGAATTCACCATGATTCACCAGGAAAAGCCAGGAAAATTAGCCAGTACGCCTGATGACCATTCGCACGCCGGGGACGATCACAGCCACGACCAGGGCGACCATTCGCACGCCCACGGTCACGGCGAAAGCGGTCACAATCATGCTCACGGCCATGTCCCGACCGGTTCGGATGGTAAGGTATCCCGGCTATTCAAAATCAGCCTGATTTTTACGGCTCTTTTCGTGATTTTCCAATTCACGGCCGGTCTCCTGGTTAACAGCCTCGCGCTTATTTCCGACGCCGGGCATAACCTGACCGACGCGATGGCTCTGGGTTTTAGCTGGTTCGCCCTGGTGGTGGCCCGCCGCTCTCCCGATAACCGCAAGACTTTCGGCTACCACCGGGCCGGCATCCTGGCCGCGACCCTTAACGCCGTGACGCTGGTCCTGATTGCCCTATACGTCTTTTACGAGGGCGCTCAGCGCATTATTCACCCGGAACCGGTCGAAGGCGGCGTGGTGGCCCTGGTAGCGGCCGTAGCTTTGCTGCTAAATGGCGGCATTGCCCTGGCTTTTTTTCAAACTTCAAAGTACGACCTGAATGTTCGCAGCGCCTTTATTCATATCCTGGGCGACACGCTTTCCTCGGTAGGCGTTATAATCGCCGGGCTGGCAACCCTGTTCACCGGCATGGTCATTTTCGACCCGCTAATTTCAATCCTGATTGGCGTGTTCATTCTCTGGTCGAGTTGGAGCATCATCAAAGAGGCCACCAACGTGCTGCTGGAAGGTATCCCGGATGGCCTGGATATGGTCAGCCTGATGCGCGACCTGATGGCAATCCCTAACGTCAACAGCGTCCACGACCTGCACGTTTGGACTCTTGGAGGCAGTAACCGCATGCTCTCCTGCCACATCCTGACCAACGAAACGACCTTGCACGAGGCTAACGAGACGGTCCAGGCCATCAAGACGATGCTTATTGATAAATACCAGATTCACCACGCCACCATCGAGCTTGAATGTGAGAACTGCTCGATGCCCGGCGAACTTTATTGCACGGTCATTAATACTCGCGACTGACAGCTAAAAAGTAAATAAAAAGCCCCTGCTATTTCACGTAGGGGCTTTTTATTTGCGAAAGTATTTTTAATTCTACAGGGTGGCGTTAGGTTTGCCGCGCCGTCCCAGCATAATCAGAGCGCCGATTGCCCCGAAGACCAGGCCCAGGCGGAAACCCTGGGCGAAGTAATCGTGGCGCGGCGTTTTATATTCGTCGTAAACTCGCATCCGAAATTTCCTTTCAGTGGACTGCCAGCAAACTATTACAGGACCACACCAGTTAGACGTGAGTTCCCCGGAACAACGCTTTGACCGCGCCCCGAATACCGGCCAGGATAGCCGCAATCTTGACCAGCGGCGACACCACACCCTCGCCCACGTAGGCCACGGTCGCCTTCGCGCTGTCGGCGGTCTCAGAAACCTTATCCAGGAGCGGTGAAACCTTCGTATCGGTTAGTTTGGTTACTATGCTGACCAGCACCAGAATGGCCGCGACCAGGGCGATGCTGACTATGAGCAAGCCGCAGGCAAAGAACGACATGACAACGGTGGCTTCATAGCTGGCGGTCCGCAGCGCCTGTTCCGGTACAAAGATAAAAATAGCAATCGGTACGAGTATCAGTACGATGGCTACGACTATGCCGCCAATAATGGCTAAACCTTTGCTCATTGAGCTAATCTCCTTCTCTTGACCTGTAATTGCCAGCGGCAACTTCTTAATGCGAGCGTAAGGCGCAAAAATAAACCTTTAGGGCGGCCTTAGCAAGAGCCAATTACCCTGCCATAAAACTTTATGGGATAGAGCTGTCCAGCCTGATTAGGAGCAAGCGAAAGGGCCGGAAACTGCTTTGTTGGCAACCTCTCACCACCCAACGTAAACTTGCGGGCTGATTCGTTTTGCTCTACATCACGATTCGGGCCAGCGAACCCGGCAGCCACCGGGCGAGTATGAATTTGATAGAACTTTTTCGAGCAGGTTTAGTATAGCATAAGCCGGGTCAGGCTTCAAAAATCGGTTGGTTTAACGGCCTGTCTCGGTCGGAAGTTTAGCCTGGACCCAACCTAATGTCCCGCCCCGGACGTTGTGGAGGCGTTTTAGCCCGGCCTGGGCCGCCAGCATACCGGCCTGGGCGCTGCGCCCTCCCGACCGGCAAATTAGCAAAACATCTTTATCCTGGGGAATCTCGTTTAAATGCTGGTCGAAGGTACTCAACGGCATCAACCGGGCATTTTTGGCGTGGATTTCGGTGTATTCGTTAGGTTCGCGCACGTCAATCAGGACGGCGTTGCCGCTGTCGAGCATTTCGTGGGCTTGCTGCACCGTTACCTCTTTGAAGCCGCCCTGGTTTCCTCTATTAAACATTTTTGAATCTCTTTCTATTTGTTCTTTACTTGTTTTCTATATGTGTTTGCACATGCCTTTGCACATGCCTTCCATATGGTTACCTAAATTCAAATTACCCCTTAATTTTATCTAACATCCCGGTATAT
>CADDZM010000150.1 GCA_902812345.1 Chloroflexota bacterium
GGCTGTCGGCGGTGGGGCTATGGTGCCGGTTTCGATGGCGGTCGTGGGTGATATTTTCCCGGTCAAACGGCGCGGCCTGGCCCTGGGCCTGATTGGGGCCGCCGATACCGCCGGGTGGGTTATCGGCCCGCTTTACGGCTCTCTTATGCTTAAATTCCTGGGCTGGCACGCTATCTTCTGGATAAATGTACCGCTCGGCTTAATCTCGGCGGTCCTGATTTTCCTGGCCTTGCGCGGCGCCAAATTGCTGCCGACCCCGGTCATCCTCCCGGCAGACCGCGCCAACAAAAGCCCCTCTAAAGGTCTTTCCAAACTGCGCCAGCTTGATGTGCTGGGCTTTTTCTTCCTGGGTCTGGCCCTGACCGGCATCAATTTGGCCTTTGGCGGCGGCGGTGAAACAAGCGCCCTGGCCGGCAGCGCCTTTGAGGATGTCGGGAAAAATCCCCTGAAAGAATACCAGACGCCCATCCTGATAGCGGCGGCGGTGGCCCTGGTGGTCTTTATCGTCTGGGAACTGGCCGTAGCCCGGCGGCCTTTGCTTAACTTGCGGACTTTCCGGCGGTTCCCCTATGCCGCCGCCAACTTCGCAAATTTCTTGATTGGGGCAGCCCTGGTGGTGGCCCTGGTCGGTATCGCCCTTTTCGTCAACACGACCGATAAAAGCGCTGACCGGGTGGCCATCGCCTTTGACGCGGCCCTGGCTCTCGCCCCCATGACGCTCGGTATGGCGGCAGGCGCAATCTTTGGCGGCTGGCTTAGCGACCGGGTAGGCTATCGCCTGGGGACCATCCTGGGACTGGTGGTGGCGGTCTTTGGCTTTATTATGATGGCGAAATGGCAGGCCACCTGGCAGCCGCCCGACGACCTGGGCTTGCTGCTGCCGGGGGCAGGGCTAACCGGCATCGGCTTCGGTATTGTGATTGCCCCGGTCGGGACTGCCGTCATAGATTGGGCCGAACGCGAGGATATCGGCGTTTCGGCGGCGCTGGTCCTGATACTGCGCCTGGTCGGGATGACTATCGGCCTGGCTTTGCTGCTCCAGTGGGGTTTAAGCCGCTTCCGCGACCTGACCGCCGGCGCCCCGCTCGACAGCAATTACGACAATGTCATTCGCGGCTCGCTGGCCCAGGTCATTACGGAAATGTTTATCGCCTCGGCCCTGATTGCCGCGGCGGCGATTATCCCGGCTATTTTCTTGAAGCGGCGGCCGCCAAGCAGCCAGAGCGAGGAAGAACTTCGCGAGAAGCGCGAGTTAGGGCGACTTCTCTAGCCCTGTCCCCGGTTGTTTAGAGGTTTATTAATTGGTTATGGTGAGAGGCACCCGGCTTCAAAATCTGAAATTTGAAAGGAGTTTTTAAGTTTTGGAAAATAAAGAACATGCTCAACCCGTTACCATCCGGCCAGACCGGGCCGGACACCTTTTAAACGGCGTAATGGAAAGCTTTAAGCTAAATGAAATCGTTACCTGGCTGCAAAACGAAACCGAATACCGCAGCAAAGGCCACAACGCCCTGACGCTGGTCAAGAATTACCCCGAGCATGACCCTTCCTGGGAGGGAAATAAGCCTAATCCGACCTCGACGGATAAAGGGCCGGGCTTGCGGGCGGTAGTAGTTTGTGTTCAGAAGGGCCAGGGTTTGCCCCAACATAACGCGCCGGGCCGGTTTACCCTGACCATGCTGCAGGGCCGGATTCGTTTCATTTTAGAACCGCAGGGCCAAAATGTTTCAACTGAACTGGCTCAAGGGGAGTTGTTGGTGCTGGAAGAACCCTTACCGCACGAAGTCCAGGCTCTCGAGGACAGCGCCTTTTTGTTGACCATCGCCTTTCGCTGAGCCGGTCGCCTTTTAGCTTTCAAGTTTTAAGCTTTGCCAATCAATAATTTCAGGCGCTACTAAAATAAAAGATAGAATAAAGGCAAAGGTTACGCGGGCCTTAAACGGCCAGCAGGTCGGCCATTTTTACGTCGCCGGTGTAGAGCGCCCGGCCAATGATAACGCCTTCCGCGCCAAGTTCGGCCAGCCTGCGGACCTGCTCGGTCTTCGCGACCCCGCCGCTGGCGATAACCGGCTTTCCGGCGGCGCCCGCGAACTCGGTGAAGGCGGCATAATTCGGCTCGGTCAGGGTGCCGTCCCGGCTGATATCGGTATAGATAAAGCGCTGCGCCCCCAGTCCGACCAGTTGGCGGGCCAGGTCGGTTGCCAGGACGCCCGAGGTTTCGGTCCAGCCTTCGACCGCCACCAGGCCGTTGCGGGCGTCAATGCCGATAGCGATTTTCTCGCCGTACTTCTGGCAAAGCTGCCCGGCCATTTTCGGGTCGCGCAGGGCCGCCGTCCCCAGGATAACCCGGTCCACGCCCCGGCTTAATAACTCGACAACGGTCGCCTCGCTGCGAATCCCGCCGCCCACCTCGACCGGCAAACCGCTGGCCTGTTTTATTTGCTCGATTACGCCCAGGTTGACCGGCCTACCGGCTTTCGAGCCGTCAAGGTCTACCACGTGCAGATACTTTGCCCCTTCATCCCGCCACCGGATACCGACCTCGGCCGGGTCGTCGCTAAAAACCGTCACCTGGCTGTAATCGCCCTGGTAGAGCCGGACACATTTACCATCTTTCAGGTCAATCCCTGGAATTATCAGCATTTCCCAAACATTTCTATTTTAAGACTTTCGCTTGCAACAATTATTTTAAGTTGTTTGCCGCTATCCTGAAGTTTTCTCAGGTCCAAAGCGAAAGCCGGGTAATTATAAAAACTAAAAAGCGGCCTGGTTAAGGACCGCTTTATTATAACAAAGTTTTATATTCGAGTTCAGGCCAGGAGGCGCGTTATCTGGCTGGCTGGCTTTCGTTGATAAAATTCAGCTAAAATTCACCTGGCTAAAACAATTCCGGGTTTGCCTCTTAATACCATCGGGCCGGGTTTAGCAATTAGAAACGCACCCGCCGACTGCCGTTCCCGGTGAACAGCCCGACCACCCACAGCACTACAATCGAGCCGATAATCGCCGAAAGAAGCGTCCCGATAAAGCCAAAAGGATAGAAGCCGACCGTCTTCAGGAGCCACCCGCCCACGAAAGCCCCTACCACGCCCAGCGCTACATCGAGGAAGATTGAACCGGAGCGCCGGCCCATCAGGGCGTTTGCGGCTAACCCGGCCAGTAAACCGATAATGAGAAAGAAAATCAGTTCCATAACGTAATAACCTCCGAAATCAGATTGCATTTCAAAGCGCAATCACAATAAAAAGCCTGCCAGAAGTCGGTAATCTTTGAAGTCGCAGGAGTTGTACCTTATGTGTCAACGCCTTTCCTGACTTAATTACGGAATCGGCAAGCGGAAGGTTACAGTTTTTTAGATTAATGTGATTTAGTTCATACGCAGGTGGTATTCGAGGTAATCCACCGGGCCGACCGGCTCAATCCGGTGCAGCACCCAGGCTTCGGAGCGCCGGACCGGCGTCGTGCTGGGGAGTGAGGGAGCCGTTTCAAAGTCTTCGATTTCCAGGCGTTCCAGGAAAGTGATGGTGTGCAGGTCACTAACTTCGCTCGAAAGAGCTAAATCGCCGCTATTTGGAAACGAAGCTGACAGAAAATCAGCATTTTCGGAAAAGTTCCCTGACTCCATTGCCATATTATAAAACCTCTTAAAAATGCACTCGTTAAATTTTCTTGCGTTAAGGTGGTCGCCCGAAAGGTAACTTAACTTATTTTACACTGAATCAATACCTAAGGCAAGGGTGAAATTTAGGCTAGCCCAAAATACACTATTTTTAGGGGACAGCCTATAGCGGGCTATTTTCGGGCCGGACCAGGCCGGATTCGGCCAGGCGGCTGAAGAAGGCGGCGATTTGCTGGGGATTATAGGCCCGGCCCGGACGGTACCACTCCGATAGCCAGTTGCACATGCCGAGGATACCAAACGCGGCAATCTTGGGGTCAATATCCTGGCGGAACTGCCCGGTCCTGATGCCTTCCTCGATGATTCCTTCAAAAAGACGCTCGTAGGCTTTCTTGCGGGCGGCAATTTCGCGGGCGAAAGGTCCGGTCAGATGGACATCCTCGCGGTAAAAGACCGTCATGGCCGGGGAGCGGTCGGCGGCAACGGCGGCGTGATGGGCGATGGCCCGGTTTAGCTTTTCCGCCGGGGACGCTTCTGAGCGGACAATCTGGCGGAGCGGTTCTTCGGAGACCGCCAGCACGGTCATAAAGATGAGCTTAAGAATTTCCTCTTTATTTTTGATGTGGTAGTAAAGCGCGCCTTTGGTCACGCCGAGAGCCTCGCCAATATCATCCAGGCTGGTAGCGCCAAAACCCTTGCGGGCGAACAGGTCGGCGGCGGTAGCGACAATCGCCTGCTGGCTCAACCGGACGCGCGGCTTTTCTTCCTTGCTTTCTACCTTCCGGTTAGACCGGGCGGAGGCCGCCAGTTGAGTCTTCTCGCTCATTTATCTCCATTCACCTGAAAATTCTACCGCCTGTTCAAATGCACCCGGTTTGATTTTAGATTATAGAAAGGGCCGTGTCAATGGGGGATAGTAGACAGTGGTCAGTAGACAGTGGTCAGTAAAAAGGTTAATAGAGTTAAAAGTCAGAAAAAACAAAAAGCAAAGGTGAAAGTGGAAAGGTCAGGCCCGGGTGCCGGTCTGTTTCTTCCAGTAGCGGTAATACCAGAGCATATCCTCCAGGTCGAAAGCCTCAAAAATACTCATGTCGGGCAAGTCCTGGGGGTAGCGGGTGCCGCGCGCGTGCGGGAAGACCGTATTGGTCAGGTAGGAGCCAAAAAGCGCTCTTTCCGCCTGGGTCAGCCCGGCGGCAAAAGCCTTGTTGGGCGAAACAAACTGGGACGCGATTAGCGGCTCCATAACCGCTGCCGATTGGCTCTTTCGGGGCGCGGCCAGCCTGGCGAGGGGCCGTCCCACTCCCGCCGGGCGCGGGTTTAAGGAGTTGAAACCGGTCAGAATCTTTGGCCTGTTCGGGTTAGTGATATCCACGAAGCGGGGCTGCCCGTAGATTTCAATATTGCGAGCAATCATATCCGCTATATCGCTGGCCGGTAGCCGCCACAGCAAGCGGTTGCCGTCCGCATCGAAAATATCCTCGCCATCTTTGCCCAGGCGGTAAATGTTTTGCAAAAGGGCTTTGTGAACGTCGGGCGGCAGGGCCGCGAAGATATTACCGCTGAAATCATAGGCCCAGTTATCGCCGTTGGATTGCGGCGGGAAAATTTCCGGGCATCTGCTGGCAAGCAGTTTCAGGGCCGACGCATTTACAGGGATAAATCTCAGCGGGTCAACGCCGAGCTTGCGCCAGATTTTTACCACTTTTGCGCGAAGCCTGCTTCCGGCATCCACCAGGAAGGCTTCGGCAAACGCCTTGAAACCGTCCTCGTCGTCCCCGGCGCGGGCCGAGGCCGTGTGGATTAAGATTGCGCCGCAGAACAGGGTTAAAAGGTTCAGGATAGCCGCCGGGAGAAAAATAAACCCCAGCGTAGGCGTATTATTGTAAGCCTGCCAGGCTGCGCCCAGGGTCGCCTTGCCGGTCAGGCTGAGAAACAGCAGCCCTAAATCCAGCCCGACTGTCACGAAAAGCGTCGCCAGCGCGAGGCTCCACCACAAAGCGCTGTGCGGTGGGAGGTCCGGGTCGGCTGGCATGTCCGTGGCAAATTGCCAACCGGCGGTAAAAGGCCGGTCCGGGGTAGGCTGCCCATCAAGGGCCGGTTGCCGGTCCAGGGCGTTCGGTCTGAGGCGAATTGCCAGGTAAATTTCGGTAAGAAGCAAGCCTTGCAGGATGGCAGCCAGCAAGATAGCGGCGATATTGGTAAAAAGTTGCCTGGTGTTATTGGGGGGAGAAGCGTTCGCCAGCAGCGGGATGGTTTTGAGGCCGTTGAGGGCGATAAAGACCGTTATCAGACCCTGGTAGGCCAGGGCCAGCAGCAGCACAAGGTTGAAGGTCAAACCAAACCGGCGGATAAGGTTCCATAAGCCGCCTTTAGAAATAACTTCGTCGCGGTCTTTTTCTAAAATTTCTTCCGGGAGGTAGTCATTAACCCTTTGCCGGTAATTCATAGTCATTTACGAACTTCCTCACTATCCACCGAGGATAGCCAAAATTAAAGTCCCGTAAGTGTCCCATTTGTGCCAGCGTAAACTAAAACTACTCCCCTACCGCGCAGCCATATTGAGGTGTTACTAAACCTGCAGAGTTTCCGTACAATTCTTATGTTGAGTATAACCTGTCCGGCGGCAAGATGCAATAAGCCAGGATGGCTATTTTTTTTTGCAAGACTTTCGTTCAGCCTGAGCAGGGTAAAGCAGGCCGGAACTCAGGTCAATTGGATTAAAAGGTCTTCGATGGTGATTAAATCGTAGGGTTTGGAAAGATAAGCGTCGGCTTTAGGTTCAAAGCGGCGGTTTATCGGGGCAGCGCTAATTAATACGACCTTTGTATGCCTGAGTTCAGGCCGGGTCTTAATCTGGGCGAGGAGTTGATAACCGTCCATAACCGGCATCATAACGTCGGTAATAATCAGGGACGGGTTTTCCTTCTCAACCTTTTCTAAGGCTTGCTCCCCGTTTTCGGCCAATAAAACGTTATGGCCTTGCTCCTCGACGATTTGCTGTAACAGGAATAGCAGGCTTTGCTCATCATCAACAATAAGTACTTTAGCCACTTATAATCTTCTTTGGTACTTTTAACGTCAACGCTGCCAGGTTAATTATCCGATTCATAACCGGCCGCTAAACTGGAAATCGGCTCACTTTCTTCGGTGACAAAATCTTCGATGTTTATCCCACTATTATCATCAATAGTAAATTCTCTCAGATTTGGGTCATGCGCGCTATCGCGCATCTGTAAGATTGAAATAACCCGGTAAAATCGGCCCTGGCGCTCAAGCTGGCGCAGTAGAATCAGGTTTTCTGCCAGCACTGATAACGAAGTGTTGGTTATATCCAGTTCCGGGCCAATAATTTTACTTATTTTATAGGTATAAATGGTTGTAATATTTCTATCTTTGGAGTACGCCACCAGCGCCGCCAGGAAATCGTGTTCCCGGTTTCCATAACGGCAGGCCAGCTCCAATTCCAGGATGCCATCTAAAACAAACCGTTCAACTGAATGCCTCTCCACCTCCTGCATTAACCGGGCGCCTAAAACGTCTGGCTCAAGCTGAATAGGCGCAAGGTTTACTAAAGTAATCATGCCGCTTTCTACCGCCCCGCGCAGGTCTATTCCGAACCGCTCGGCCTTGTTAAAAAGCTGGGTTGCGCTTTCGTAAAAACCAATATAAAGACCAGGTTCGTTCTTACGAGCGCCTTCCATCAGGTAATTCAGACCGAGTAAGGTCTTGCCTACACCCAGCGAACCGGCCAGTAAAGTCGTCGAGCCTTTTGGCAGACCCCCGCCCAGCATATTTTCCAGGGCAGGCAAACCAAAACCTATCCGTAAATCGTCGGACCCCGCACCGGTATAATTAAGCAATTGGGGTGCCAGCGATTCAAAACTGGGGTAAATTGTCCACCCTTTTTTAGAAATGTCATAAGTATGCAGCCCCCGAAGCTGGCGCAGACCCCGCACTTTGCGCACTTCCAACCGGGTATGCACCCTGGCGCCATCTAAATTGTTGTACAAACCGATAATAGCATCGGCAATTGTAAGGTCGCCTTCGGAACCGGTATCGTTGAGGCTGCGTTCGAGCGAAATAACCGTGGTTACTCCCAGCAAATTTAGCTGGGCTGACAGCCGGTAAAGAAAGCGCCGGACCGCGTCAGGGTTGGCCACCAGACCTTCCAGGGCCCGGAATCCATCAAGGGCGATAAACCCGGCTTTTTCGTGGCGGACCGTATCCACAATCAGGTCGGCCACTTTTTGCAAACCTTCGTCCATTACACTTGTAAGGGAAAACAGGCGGATATCTTCCACGAAAAAGGCCTCATCAAAGAAATCCATCTGGCTGACGTGTTCGATAAGTTTATCGTGAGGCTCGGAAAGGGTGCTGAAATAAATGGCTTTAGCCGAAACGGACCTGCGAAAAGCCCTTTGGTTACCAGGCGCATCCCCGGCAAGGTCAGGCGGTTCCACAATGGCAGGTTTATCCTGGGCGTTATCCTGCCGGCGCAGTTCTTGTTGCCTTCTGGCCCAGGCAAAGCAAAGTTGTTGAATCATAAGGGTTTTGCCCGTGCCGGGACTCCCCACCAGCATCACCAGGCTACCAACCGGTATTCCACCGCCCAGAACAGTATCAAAACCTGTTATGCCGGTGTTTAAAATTTTAATTTCTCTCAAAGGTGCGTTCTTTCTGCTCGTAATAGACAGTGCAAAGTAGTGATGCTTAAAAAGTGACTTGATAGGAACAATAGTTGCCGGGATAACCCTTTAATCTCGGAACTTCAAAAAAGCGCAAAACATTTCCTGGTTTTATTTTAGGGACCTAAATATATTATAACTTGTTAATTTTGTTAATTCAATCTGATTTGAGCCTCTGAATTGATACCATTCGGTTAAGGTACTGTAACTGCCGGGTATTGACCCGCAGGCTTATTTGTATTATACTATAAACAGCTAATCAATTAGCGCCCATTTGGATTACCCGGAGGAGAATAGCGATGGCCAGCCACGATGATGAAATGAACGTAAAATTTGGCGAAGAAAACTTAAAAGATTTTTTAGGGTCGCCTCAAGAAATTGAAAATAATCAAAAAATTACTAAAAATAATGAATTATTGACCGCCTCAGCCCTGCAAGCCGGCGCGGCAGACGAAGCCGATTATCATGTCCGGGCCGGGCGGATTGGCGGCGAAACTACTAAACAACGCCACCGCGACAGCAATTTTTATAAACAAATCGGTTCGCTCGGCGGCGCGACCACCATGGCCCGCCACGGCCAGGACTACAGCGAAAGACGTAAAAAGGGCGGCCTGACCACCCGCGAACGCTACGGCGAAGAATATTACCAGGCTATCGCCGCGAAAGCGGCCCGTACCAAGCAGGATGCTACCCGCTTGCGCAATGAAGCTATCAAAACCCTTATGTCCGCCGGTTTCAAAATCCCGACTATTATAAAACTTACCGTTAAAGACCTGCACGAAAACCCCCGCTTGCAAACCTTGCTGGGCAACTCCAACCCCTTGCAAGAGTACGTTCAGAACCGGCTCGAAACTGAAACCGAAGCCGAACTCTTGTTTGTTTCGCAGTCCGGCAAACCGCTCTCCTTAGCCAATACCTATACCGTGATGGAGCGGCACAAAGGCTAAAATTTGGCGGTGTGACAAGAGTCACACTCAAAGCCTTGACAAAATCAAAATCCCCTGTATAATACAACCAGCTAAGCACAATTAGCGGGTGGTCAGGCTCAGCCCGGGCCATTATAACGGAAAGGAGTAGAAGCTATTGGCAAAATTACCTGGAATTGGAAAGATTGAAAAACGCGACCTGCGCGGCGCAACCTGGCCTACCGGCTTTTACTCTGGCCGCCCGGTCCGTACAGCCCGCCCCGAACAGCCTAATAAACTCGGTCAAAAGCGGCTTTTCCGCCCCGGCCCGAGAACACCTCACCCTTTAATCCCGGCTTGGCAGCCTTTACGGGGTCACGCGCAGGGCTTAACGCCCGGCCCGGACCACTCAAAATAGGCACAAGTCCGGGGCCACGGGAAGGTTCTCCGGCCCGGACGCAGGAAAGCGCGATTGACGAGCAAATCTTATCAGTCGCGTTTTTTAATGCTCAAAAACAGCACTTTATAGTTCGAATGGCGATTGTAAGATACAAACAAGTAACCGGAAAATTCTAGTCGAAAGGAAAAAACCGTGGAACAGCATTATCAAGTCTTATATAGCACCCGCGATACCGGCGAACGCTATGTAAAACAGGCCGAACAGTACCGGATGGTAAAGGAAGCCAGGCAGGCCCAGGCGGGTTCCAGGCTTACCCTCAAACAGCACTTTGGCCTTCAACTGATAGCCTTTGGCCGCAAGCTCGCCCGGGATACTCAACCGGCCTTCATTGAGTAAGACAGAACCAAAAATCTCCATAAGACACCACCGGGGTAGACTTCCAAAGTCACCCCGGTTTTTTGTGGTTTAATTGTTTGCGAATGAGGCTTACCGGGTTAGATTGCTCAACTCCTGCCGGACGATGCCGACCACAATCTGGTCCAGGGTCTGCTCGTTATAGGCGACGCCGGTATTGCTGGCCGGACCGCCGCTACCGGGACGATACTCATCGCCGCCGCGGGTGATGAAAATATACTGGGCTAACGTTACCTGGGCAAGCTGGCGGAAAACATACTCGCCCGGTTTTGTCAGGCCGCTTGCGCCAATCGTGTACACCTTGATACCCTGCCGCACCGCGTCCACCAGTTCATTAGTGTATTTATAGTCGTTGGCATAATCAAGGTGCGGCGGAGCGTCCGCCACCAGGAAGGCCAGCCGCAAAGCGTCGCCGCTGCTCCAGTTCATCTCATTGACCGCCACGTGCAGCCCTTCGTTAAGGGATTCGGGGTAATCGCCGCCCCCACCCGCCGAGATTGAGTTCAGGAAGTTGCTAAAGTCGCCCAGGTTCTCGGTAAAACCATACTTGCGGGTAATGTAGCTGTCGCCCCGGTCGCGGTAGGTTACAAGGCCAAAGCGCAGGCGCGGTTGGCCGGGCAGGGCTGTAATCTGGTAGGCAATATCGCTGAGGGTCTGCTGAATCCGCCGGATTTCGCCGCCCATGCTGCCGGTCGAGTCTAGCAAGAAAAGCAAATCGAGGGTAGTGGACGAACCCTGCTGGGGCCGCAGCGAACCGGGCAGATTGAGGGTCCAGTTGGCGCCGGGGTACTGGTTCTGAGTGTAGTTCTGGCCCTGGTCCTGCCGCTGGAAAGACTTGCTCTGGGTCTGGCCGTTTTTTTCGGCTGAGACATCGAAGGAAGTTACCTGGGCCGCCGACGGCAGCGCTTTGGGGAAGAACAGCGCCTGGCCGTTCGAGTAGGTCTTGGCCTGGAAAAGCAGGGTCTGGTTGCTATAGATTTTAACCGTAGCGTTGGAAACGGTCCGCCCGTTGCCGTCCACGACCGTGATAAGGTAACGTTCGCTCACATCGAACGGCAAAACATTCTGGTCGTGATAATTCTGGAGATACTGCATGTATTCGTTAAAATTAGCGTTATCGTCCACTGCCCCGGCCTTGAGGGGCTGCTGGTTATAGGTTGGCTGGGTGGGTTTAGCATAGCTGCTGCCCGGCGTTGAGGCCGGGGCCGGGTATACGCCACTCGACCCGCCACTTGCGTCACCCGAACTGGCGGCAGCGGCAGCCGTAGTAGCCGCAGCGGCAGTTGTAGCCGCCGCCCCGTTCGAAGCCGGTTCTCCGGCGGCGCCGGAAGCTGCTGTCGTGGCCCCGGCAGCCGTGGTGGCTGTGGCGGCAGTTGTGGTATTGGCAGCGACAGTAGCAGCCGTGGTAGCCGCAACCGTGGCGTTTGTTGGGGAGGCGGCAGTGGTAGCGCCGGTGGTGGATGTAGCCGGGGTTGTGGGGGCCGCAGTAGTTGCGCTAACCGTTGGGCTAACTGTTGAAGTCGGGTTGGCGGTGGTCGCGGTTTCTCCGCCGCAAGCGGCCAGGATAGAAGTTAAACTCATACTCATTATGAGAAAAAGGGTAAACAAAAGTAAAGGCCGTTTTTTCATTGCCTTGCTCCTTTCAGCAAATTTTATTCATTTTGGGATTTTCTTGTGGAACCAGCCTGGCGAGCGGTTCCGACAATTGCGCCGGAGAGAAAATAAATATTCCTGGTGGATTGGTTTGAAAACGTCTACAAACCTGAATGCCTGAGAGGGGCCGGTCCTTCTTCCTGGTGGACGGCTGTTAGCTGCCACCGGCCCGCTGCCGGCCCTCTTGACTGCTTCTTTTATTTCAACGCGCGGTTGCCTGAAATAATTACAACATTATGTTAAATCTGTTTACCCCCTGGTACGCCTGGAGAAATAGCAGCCTGATTACTTTGTAAAGCCAGCCTTGCCACACCACAAACCTGCATAGCGATGCATTTGCTTGCCCTTGTCGCACCCCTGTCATGCCCGCAGGCGCTGCCTTCCGGTGTGAGCGAAGAGAAGCTCTTTTCCCTTGTGGTAGGGGCTGTATGGCTCGCGTGGGGCAATCTCCGGTACTTTTTTAGGGAGCCAAACAAGTAGGAGGAAAGATTCCTCGACAAGCTCGGAATGAAGGGATTCATTCATACCGGGTATTATTGGCGGCTCAAACAGGTGAAAATAAGGATATAATCCTATACGGAGAAAAATTTTCCTAAACCAATTTACTTGACATAACTTATGGCGTTTAAGGTATCAAGAAGGCTGCTTTCCCGGCAAAGGTAAACAAAAGGTAAACCGCAAAGGGGAATTGTTCAGAAATAAATGATAAAAGCGGTGAATATAGCAGGGTTTTGAAGAAATTTGTAGGAATCCGGGACATTTTAACTCTTGCAATTTAAAAAGATTCTGCTACCATATCTTGTATAAACGTGACAATACCATATGCACGTACGGGACCAACGGAACTGTTACAATTTAAATAATATTGCGCGGATAACAGGGGGATTAATCCAATGGCTCAACAAGGCACCCGTACCATGTCTGATTATATTTCCGATTACGAAAAAGCTTACCAGGACTACGCCGAAATGGGACCATTGTGGGCGGAAATGGTCTTCGGGGACGATTTTGAGGCTATAAAGGCTATTTTTGGCCGGAGTAGCCGGACTGCCACCCGCCCAGGTTCGGCCGGTTTCAAGCAAGAAGCCCGGACTGTTAAGCAGAGCTGACCGGAAATTCCCTACAATTAAGGGGTTCCAGGTGGTTTTAAAGGCGGTTTGAGTAAAAGCCGCCTTTTTGTTTTTATAAAAAAGTTATACACATTATGTGGAACTATATGTTGATAAGCTGTGGACAAGTTCTAAAATAACCCGCCGCCCGCAAACCTTCAGAACCTCTACCACCAGTTATTTCATGCCAGACTAAACTTCTTTCAAATGAATTCGATTATTTGTAATCGCTAAATCAGGCGATTCTAACCGCCGCCGCTCCAATAATAGAGCCGTCTTTCAAACGGCCTAACGCCTCGTTTAACCGTTCAAGCTCGAATAATTCAACTTCGGTATGAATGGGAATTTCAGCCGCCAGATTTAGCAAATCAATCGCGTCCTGGCGGGTGCTGTTGGCGACGCTGCGGATAGTACGCTCCCCATAAATAAGATTGTAGTCAATCGGTGGAATCTGACTCATGTAAATCCCGGCCAGGGCCAGGGTGCCGCCTTTATCCAGGGTTTTAAGCGCCTCGATAACGAGGCCACCCGCCGGGGCGAAAATAATCGAGCTATCCATTTTCACCGCTAAATCGCCGCCGGAAACCCCGGCCCATTTCGCTCCCAGCTTCAGGGCCAGGTCGCGGTGCTGCTGGCCTCGCGAGAAAGCGTAAACCTCACAGCCCCAGTGGTGGGCCACCTGGATACAAATATGCGCGGACGCGCCAAAACCGTACAGACCTACCCGGCTGCCCGGCTTAACCTCGGCCAACCGCAGCGCTCGAAAACCAATCACCCCCGCACACAGGAGGGGCGCGGCCTGGACATCCTCGAAACCTTCCGGCAGGTGATAGGCAAAATCTTCCGGCACGATATGATACTGGGCATACCCGCCATTAACGTCATACCCGGTAAACCGGGCGTGTTCGCAAAGATTCTCGGTCCCTTTCCGGCAGTAGTGGCAGGTCTGGTCAGTATGGTAGAGCCAGGGTACCCCGGCCCGGTCGCCCGGTTTGAAGTGAGAAACACCCGCGCCGCAGTGGTCCACCACGCCTACAATCTGGTGGCCCGGTACAATATGAGGCTGGTGCGGGGTCAGCTCGCCCTCGGTAATATGCAGGTCAGTATGGCATAGTCCGCAAACTTTGACCGCCAGGCGGATTTCACCGCGGCCCGGTTCGGGGTCGGGCAATTCCACCAGTTGCAACGGCTTTTGTTCGATAGGAGCGGGGGCTTTAAGTTGCATGGCACGCATATTTCACCTCATTAGAAACAATAAAACTCTAACCACCGGCCTGTATTTTATACCAAAACCGGCCCGAAAGTATAAATAAGCCGCCCTGAAGGAAAAGTTTGAATCTTGCGGTCAAATGCCTTGCGCAAAGCAGCATGGCATGTTATAATCCCTATCGCTCCGGTGAAAGCCGGGAGTTAGAACGATGGGGTATCGTCTAACGGTAGGACAGCTGACTCTGAATCAGTAAGTTGGGGTTCGAATCCCTGTACCCCAGTCTTTTATCCCGTTCCAATAGGCTAAAAGCCTTGTGCAAAAGTGGCTCCTTTAAGAAAAAAAAGGAGTCATTATGAAAAGAAAAACATCTGACACACCAAAAATACCCTCCGAAAAAGCTCCAAAAAGGGAAGCCGGGACGAAGGGTATTTTAGCGT
>CADDZM010000151.1 GCA_902812345.1 Chloroflexota bacterium
CTCCCAGCCCTCCCATAAACGAGGAAAGGAAACGATACCGCAAAGAATAAGGCGCGGCGTTATTATTCATATCCGTGACCCAGCTAAACATAGTCTTGGCGGGGTAAGCCAGCCCGAAGCCCTGCTGGATAGGCAGGCGGTCGAGCGGGTCGGTGTTGTCGCTGGTCCAGAACTGGTCGAAATGAGCCATTATACCCATGTCCACCCGGCCGCCTCCGCCCGAACAGCTTTCAAAAAGGACTTCGGGGTGGCGTTCGCGCAGCCGGTCCACCAGCCGGTAAAGCCCCTGGTAGTGGCGGACCCAGTGTTCGCGCTGGTTGCCGGGCGGTACACCGGTGCCCCCCGCCTCGGCGATGGCCCGGTTGTAGTCCCACTTGACGTACGCGATGTTGTGGTCGGTCAAAAGCCGGTCCAGCCAACCGAAAAGATGCTCCTGCACGTCGGCCCGGCTCAGGTTCAAAATTAGCTGGTTGCGGGCCAGGGTAGGTTCGCGGTTGGGGTAGTGGTAGGCCCAATCGGGGTGCGCCCGGTAAAGGTTGCTGTTGGGGTTTACCATTTCCGGCTCAACCCAGATACCAAATTCCATGCCGAGCTCGTTGACGTGCCGGATAAGCGGGTCGAGGCCGTTCGGGAATTTCGTGCGGTTAACTTCCCAGTCGCCCAGCCCGGCGGTGTCGCTGTAGCGCTCGCCGAACCAGCCGTCATCTATTACGAAAAGTTCAACACCTAACCCGGCAGCTTTCTCCGCAATGTTCATTTGAGCCGCTTCGGTGACATCAAAAAAGACGGCTTCCCAGCTATTATAAAGAACCGGGCGCAGGCTGCCGGCGAATTTAGCGGGCAGCACGTGTTCAAGCTGGTAGCGGTGCAGGTTCCGGCTAACCGGGCCGAACCCCGCCGCGCTGTACCCGAAAACCAGCCAGGGGGTTTCGAAGGTTTCACCCGCCTTCAGTTCCCACTCGAAATCCCAGTCGTTGACGCCCACCGCGACCCGCGTCCGTTTTCGGTGGCTGCGAACCTGCTCGACCACGATTTTCCAGTTACCGCTCCAGGCCAGCCCGCCAAACCAGACTTCGCCGCTGGTTTCGGTCGCGCCTTCCGGCCCGGCCAGGTCAATCGCGAAGAAAGGGTTGTTGGTATGGCCGGTGTAGTTCTGGCGGCTTTCCAGGACTTTTCGGCCCGGCATGACCGGTTCGCGGTCCAGTTGAAATTCGACCATATGCGCCCCGGAAAGATGCCACAACCGGAAATCGCCCTTATCATCAGGCAGCAAAAGGCTCCCACTCAGGGCTTCGTCGAGCCGGATAGTGTCTTTTCCGGTGTTAATGATAGAAGCGCGCCGGGTTAAAATGTCGCAGTCGGCAAAAATCTGGTAATCCAACCGGACTATTAGCCCATAAAATTCATCTTTAAGGTCAATTGACAGGTTGTCGCTTTCAATCTTATGTTCGACATAGACCAGCCGTAAATCGCGGGTGCCGTCGGCAAAGCGCAACCGGACGCAGGGTTCAATCTCCAGGACGTTGTAAGGCACCGGGAATTCCGCCGCCAGGTCGTTACCCCAGGTGCCAAAGGCGCTGTGAGCCACATTAAGCGGGCGGCCCGGATAATCGTCCGGGAAAGGCAATTTCTCGCCCCAGTAGGTGTGCAAAAGCTGGCCGTGTTCGGCCAGGAGAAAAGTGTAAGCGGTTTTTTCTGTTTCCAGTAAAAAGAGGCGTTGTTCTTCCAGATATTGAATAGACATTTTTTTTTAACCTTCGAATTAGATTAAAACCACTTTGGTTTTGTTTTATTGAATATCACCCGCCAGCATAACCGCGACAGTATCTCCGGCGTGAAAGTTAGCGGTTTTCAGAGCGCGCCCGAACTCATTATCAAGGGCCAGCAGTTGTTCGGCAGGCGCGATTGCCAGGATAACTTTGCTGGCCGAGCGGTTGTAACCAAGCATGGTAAAGTTGACGTCCCCCCGGTCCTTTGGCTGTTGTGGCGCGGCTAACTCGGACCAGTTGCGGCTGGTGACGAAGGCGCTTCGCCAGTAGGTCGCAGCCTCCTGGGGAGTATCGCGCAGCACATAAACTGCTACATCCAGGTTCTTAAGATTATTGGTATCCGAGGCAAATTCAGACCGGACAATATTCTGGTTTGCGATACTGAGCGGGAAGCGGGAAGAATTTGGCGGAGCCGGTAAATCTTCTTTGACGCCCACGAAAAGGGCCGCGTAGCCGCAAACAAAAACCCCCAGCACCATCGCCACCGGCAAAATCAGCCGCCGCCAGCGGACCTTTTCAATTTCGGTTTCCGGCGCCGGGGCCGCTAAATCCTCCGCCACTTGCCTGCCTCCTTGCCTGCCTGGTCTTTGTAGTCTTGTAAAAGAAATTACTGGTTGAATTATCTTCGAATAGTGCTATACTATACTACAAGCCTTCGTTTATTACTACCCTGACCCTTTTCCCGGCAAATTTGATTCGAGCTTTTGTTAACCCAGGTATCCTGTTCCAATTGCCCTCTCCAATCGGCCTTTTGTTTATCCGTGTCCCTATCCTTTTATCCTTTGCTACTCCTGGCCCAAAGAACATATTTGTGACTATTTTTTATTTTTCCTGAACTGCAACTTTCAAAGGAGGTATTTTGTGGCACAGTCTAATGTTGAAACCATGCACGAGATTTACGGCGCTTTTGCGAAAGGCGATGTCCCGACCGTCCTGGCAGCTTTTTCGCCCGAAATTGTTTGGACCGAATTTGATGCGCCGGGTTCGCCCTGGGGCGGCGACCATCACGGCCACAACGGGGTAGTACAGGATATATTCATGCAAATCATGAATCTTTTCGAGGATGTCGCGGTCATCCCTGAGGAAATTCTTGACGCAGGCGACAAAGTATTGACCCTTGGCCGCTTCAGGGCAAAGGCCAAAGCCACCGGCAAATCGTTTGACACTCCTTTTGCCCACGTGGCTACTTTCAGCGACGGGAAAATTACGAAAATACAAATTTTCGAGGATTCCGGTTCGATTGTGAACGCCCTGGCCTGATTTTTAAGGCGCGTTCGAGGCAAACACGGGGAATGTTGGGACTTGCAGAGCTTATTTTTGAACCGGCGTTTCCCCCTGCGGCGTGTTGACAACCTATTGCCAAAAAGGTATAATGCGGCGTGTTCGGTGAGGCTGGGCATATGGCTGCGCTTTGCCGGGGGCTAGTTTTTGGGTGGTACGCGAACTGGCTTAGCACGCTGTCTTGAAAACAGTCGCCCGCGAGGGTTGGGGGTTCAATTCCCTCACCACCCGCCATCACATTCTGAATAATTTCCGTGCGATAGACTGAGAACCTTTCTTAATGGGGAGGTGCCAGAGAGGTCGAATGGGGCCGCCTGCTAAGCGGTTATAGCCTAAACAGCTATCGAGGGTTCGAATCCCTCCCTCTCCGCCATTAAACTCAGCCGGTAGCACGGTTTTTATTTTTATAAAACTCTTGCATAACTTTTATCCTTTTCAAACGCTTTTATAACATGCCGTGCGGTATAATACGCTTAAAAGATAACCTGGCATCACCAGGTACTTCCGGGAGCGCAACTTCTTCAGCAGCATTAAAAGAGCAGGCTTGCCTCAAAATAAAACTTTCCCGGTGTACCCCAACTTCTGCCTGAATCTTGCTTAAAAGTTCATAGCTTGCTAAACGAACCGCCCTCGCCTCTTTGGGCGCAGGCTGTTAATGTAATGAACAATAAGCGCCTTTCCTTAAAAATTAAAAAAACTGCCAGGTAACCCGGTTATCTCGTTGCGATATGCCCTGCCAAAACCGGCCCGGTTTTTACCCTCCCTCGAAGCGGAGCAGGACCGGCCAAAAGTGCGGCCAGGAGTTTTTCAAAACCGGCATAAAGGCTATGAGATAGGGAAAAATTCAGGAAAATTAAAAGAAACCCAGCATTCCGGCTAATAATTTAGAACTTCCCGATATATTATCGGAAATATAAAAAACCTGGCAGGCAGCACAGAAAGATTTACTTAAAAATGAGAAATTTTAGTTTCCACGGCGGCGGCCCCTTCCCAGGCGGCTTTCCTGGCGATGGCCGGGGCCGTAGCGCTGCCAAAAAGGAAGAAGGCTTCAGCCTGACCATGGTCTTCCAGGCCTTTAGCAGCCTGCCCCGCGTCCTCCGGTTGGTCTGGTCCACCAATGCCTTCTATACTCTTAGTATGGCAATAATTACCATTATTCGTGGTTTTATGCCTGCCGCCAGCGCCTGGGTCACGAAACTGGTCATTGATAGCGTCATTGCCGCGCTGCCGCCCCGGAACGCCCCGGTCATGGATGTCGTCTGGCTGGTATTGCTGCAACTGGTTATAACGGTCGGCAGCAGTTTGCTCAGCACCCTCAGCAACATCGTCCAGCAACTTTTGCAAGAACTGGTCGCTAACCGTATCCGCCTGATGATTATGGATAAGGCCAACACCCTGGACCTGGCCTTCTTTGAAAATCCCGAATTTTACGACAAACTCCGCCAGGCCCAGGAGCAGGCCACTTTCCGGCCTGTTCAGATGGTTTCAGGCACTTTTGACCTCGTCCGGACCGCTATCACTTTCCTTTCGATGATTTTCTTGCTGGTCCGGTTAGAGTGGTGGATTGCGGTCGTGGCCCTGGTCGTACCCATCCCGGCCTTTATCGCCGATAGCCGCTACGGTTGGATGGGCTATATGCGGATGCGCCGCCAGTCGCCCGAACGCCGCCAGATGAGCTACTACGAAACGGTCATGACGACCGATACCTACAACAAGGAAGTCAAGCTTTACAACCTGGGCAACTTCTTCGTGGAACGCTTCCGCAAGCTGGCGACCGATGTCTATAACGAAAACAAGTTAATTCTTATCAAGCGTTACCTGACCAGCTTTCTCTGGTTGAGCATCAGCCTGGGCGCTAACGCCGGCATTTACCTCTATGTCGCCCTGCAAGCGGTCGCCGGGCGCATCACCCTCGGTGATTTGACCCTGTATACCCAGGCCGCCCAGCAGGTCAGCAGCAGTTTCCAGGGCTTGTTAAGCGGCATTTCCGGCACCTACGAGAACAACCTGTTTGTCGGGACGCTGTTCGATTTCCTTGAATACCAGCCGAAAATCGTATCGCCCGAAAAGACTTTTCCGATTAACGGCAACGGCAATTCCCGCGGCCTCAGCCTGGAATTCCGCAATGTCAGCTTTACTTATCCCGGCAAGAAAGAAGCGGCCCTTAAAAACGTCAGCTTCAAGATTGACGCGGGCGAAGCTATCGCCCTGGTCGGTCGTAACGGCGCGGGTAAGACGACTATCGTCAAGCTGCTCAACCGGCTTTACGACCCCGATGGTGGTGAAATCCTGGTCGGTGGCCGCAACATCAAGGACTACGACCTCGCTGAACTTCGGGCCCAGGTAGGCGTAATCTTCCAGGACTACGTGACCTACTTTATGTCGGCCCAGTCCAACATCGGTATCGGCCAACTCAGCCAGATTGAGAACGAAGACCTGGTGAAAGAGGCCGCTACCAAAAGCGGGGCCAACGAGGTCATCGAAAAGTTGCCCAAAAAGTACGATACGATGCTGGGCCGCTGGTTCAATGAAGGCACCCAGTTAAGCGGCGGCGAATGGCAGAAAATCGCCCTGGCCCGCGCCTTTATGCGGGATGCCCGTATCCTGGTGCTGGACGAGCCGACCAGTTCGCTTGATGCCCAGGCCGAGTACGATGTCTTTGCCAGGTTCCGCGAGTTGACCGAAGGCAAGACCGCCATCTTTATCTCGCACCGCTTTAGCACCGTGCGGCTGGCCGACCGGATTTTCGTAATTGAGGAAGGCGAACTTAAAGAAGAAGGTTCCCACCAGGAATTGCTGGCCCTGGATGGCCGCTACGCCCAGTTATTCAACCTGCAGGCCAACGCCTACCGCTAGGACAATTATAAGAAAGCCCGGCTTCCTTCCATAAAAGAAGGGGCCGGGTTTCTTATTGCTAAATAATTTTCCCTTAAGAAACCAGTTAGAAAATTTGTTCTAAAAGTTATTGTTTATTGCACAAATACAGTGTATAATCAATTAACGAATTATACTTTTTAGAATTACATTCAGACTGTGCAAGGTCGAACAAGGTGTAAAACCATGAGTAACCAGTATGCTCCGAAAAAAATTCCCTGCTCCAATCCCAGCTGTAAAAATTACTCTCTACCGGGCAATTCGGGTTTCTGCGAGGGCCATGATCCGGCCCTGGCTGAAAGGCGGCGGCAATCTGCTCTTAAAGCGGTTGCTACCCGTAAACTCAGCCAGACTCCCCCTAAAAATTGTTCGAAAGAAAACTGCCGCCATCATTTTGGGATTGACTCTTCCGGCTATTGTTACGCCCATAGCCCTCTAAAAGCCGAAAGCAGGCTTCAAAGCAGTATTGCGCTAAACCTTAAACGGAAAAATGCCCCGCCGGAGGCGAAATGCCGCCAGCCTGGTTGTAATAGTTTTCCTATACAGGATGGGTCCGGTTATTGCTTTTGCCACCATCCGGGCCTTCGGAAAGAACAGCTTCAGGCTATAAAAACCCGTGTGCAAAAAGCTCGTAGCCGGGAAGTTCCGGCCGATAAAGCCTGTAAATTCAAAGACTGTAAAAAGCGGGCCAGAGAGGATGGCTCCCAACTTTGCTTTTTTCACCAGCCCGCTTACAGGTTACAGCAGCGAAACCTTATGCTTGGTAATAAATACACCCTTGGTAAACACTTCCACTGGCTCGGTTTGAAAGATATTCACGAGGCCCGCGGCTTGATTTTCTATTCCCTGCAAACCGATCAACCCCTTTTGACTTTACGCGCCCTCACGAAAATTGTCAGCCTGCACGCTCGAGGTGAGGTTTACATTCCAGGGAAGCCTAACTTGAATGTTGAACCTGTTACGTTAGACGTTGAACCTGGGGACAACCCGAAGGGGAACGTTGAATGTTGAGCCTGAGAACGAAACAGGTGTAAATTATTCCCCTTGGGTGCCGTCTTCTTGCCATTCCTGGCCGCTTTCCCTGGGTCGGGCAGGATGGGTTTGATTTGCCTGTTCAAAACTGTTAAAATCGAGTGTGATTTGCCCCGCCGCGATGGACCGGGCCGCTTGAATTCCGGCCCGGGCCAGGGCAACAAACGAGCCGCTTCCCGCGTTCTTATAGCGTAACGAAGCCGAAAACAAGGCTTTGTTTGCGAAGTAAAGAAATATCCCGGCCTTTTAACAGGAGAGTAAAAAGCAGTTTGGCCTTTTCAGTGAGCAATTCCGGCAATAATTCCGAGTACAATTCAACCAACCAGACTCTTACGCTGCCGGGCGTAGCCCCGACCGGTCAGGCTGTAACCCCGTCCCGGCTCGAACGCTACTGTCCCGATTTTTCCCAGATCCGGGCCAGAGCCTGGCGCACTTTCTGGTCGCCTTTTGGGCTGGCCGTTTTGGCCCTCGGCCTTATTGTTGTAACCCTGGCGTACCAGGCCCGGCCCGGCTATGATTTAAAACTTGGCGGCGGCTTTGATACGCCTTACCTGAACCTGACCGAGGGCGGTTTCGGTCCGCCGGTTCAGGCTCCCACCGCTACAGCCGACCAGACCGTCGGCGAAAGCAGCGCCCATTCCGATACCGCCATCCCGGCGGCTAACACCCTGGCGACTGCCCCTGAAGAAATATCCCAAAGTTACCGCTGGACCCGCGCCCGGCCTATTTTGCTTTTGCCGGGTATCGGGGCCGCTCCCACCCGCATAACCCTCCAGGCAGCCGGGTCACTGCTTTACCAGGCGGGCCAGCGCGTGGAAGTCCTGGTCAACGGGCAACCCTTTGAGGCTTTCGACCTTAAACCCGGCGTCCCGGTCGTTCATTCTATAAATATCCCGGCTGACCGGCTTTCGGGCGGCAATTTAGCCCTGGAAATGCGCGTCACGCCAGAAGGTAAGGCCGATGCCGCTTTACTAAGCCGCTACCCCGGCACCTTTATCCCCATTGACAAGCAAAACGGCCAGACCCTATACCAGGGCCAGACCGGTTTCAAACTCTACAGCGCCACCATCGAGGCCCAACCGGGCGCCTCCGGCCTGGTCTTTCCGCCTTTAAGCGTTCTATTTGGCGTGGCGGTTTCGGGCTGGCTGCTTTACTTCGGCCTCGCTTACGCCGGGCTGCGCCGCAATTGGGCCTTCGAGGCGGCAGCGGTAGCCCTGGTTGTGGGTAGTATTGTACTGGCTTTCTCCCGCCTTAGCCTGACCATTTACACCGGGCGGTTGGCCCTGCTGCTGCTGGTAACCGTCTTACTGCTGCCGGTCCTGGACTTGATTATTCCCCGGTTGGCCCGCCATTGGAATTTACCCTTGCCGCGTTGGGCCTGGCAGGGTCTGCTGGTAATGTTCCTGGTCGCGATGCTGGGCCGGGGCGGTGGTGTACTGTACCCGCACACCGAGATTATTGATCAGCCCTACCACCTGAACCAGATAAGCCTGATTCTCCACGACCCCAACGGTCTTGGGAGCGGCCTTGTAAACGAGTTTACCAACAAGCAGCCTTCCAAAGTGCCGGACCAGTGGGGCAATAGCGCCGTCATTCCTTATTCGACCATCAGTTATTTCGAACTGGCTCCTATCGCGGCCCTCCCGGTAGACCCGGCTATCAGCGTAAACCTGTTCAACGTCCTGCTGGATGCTTTACGGGTCTTTATCATCTTTGGCCTGGCTGTGATGCTGGGAACCGGCGCGCGGGCGGCCCTGGTCGCAGCCGGGTTTTATATGATTGTGCCGTGTACCTGGATGTTGAATAGCTGGGGTAACTGGCCGACCACAATCAGCTTCTGGCTGGCAACCGTTTATTTCCTGCTGGCCCTGGTTTACTGGCGGCGGCTGGCTAAACCTTTTCCCTGGCTGCTCGTGACAGTTGTCCTGGCCCTGACCATGCTAACCTATACCGTGACAGCAGTCTTTATGGGTATCCTCGTGGCCGGGTGGAGCCTGGGCGTTATCCTGTTCACAGGCCGCAAAGATAAAGCAGCCCGGCGGAGCGGCCTTTTCCTGCTCATTTCGCTGGCGGCGGCCTCGGTCTTTTCGATACTCTTTTACTACGCCCAGTTCTTACCCGACCTGGCTTTTACGCTCGGCCAGTTTGACCAGTCGCTAAATGAGAAAGGTTCGCTGGGCGGCTTTGGCGACCGGCCCCTCCCCTATTACCTGGGCCTTTATACTGACCACGTTTTCTTCCGCTACGGCGCGGGCATATTTATCCTGGCGGCTCTGGCGGTTTACGGGTGGCTGCTCTTTTCTCGCCGGCAGGAAGAAGCGGCAAAGGATAAGGCCGAGTCGCTTGAAACGGTTCAACCGAACCTGCCTTTACTCCGGCAGGGTCACAACCTCTGGCTGGGCGGGATGTGGTTCGGCGTTTTCCTGCTGTTCGGCTTTGCTCAGTGGAAAGTTGACATGGTAGATAAGCAGGTCTGGTTCGTGGTGCCGCTGGCGGTTTGCCTGGCGGCGGTTGGCGCGGCCTGGGCCTGGCAGCGTTTCAAGACGCCGGCCCTTTTCTACGGCGCGCGCCTGGTTATCGCGGGCCTTATTCTCTGGACCACTTATTCGGCGGCGGCCCTCTGGTTCGACCGGGTCTTTATCAAACGCCGGTAAATTTCACCTGAATAGGCTTTACCTGAGTTAATTTGAAAGAAGAAGAATGACTGCTACTAATACCGGGCTTGTCTCAAAATTAAAAGATACCCTGGACAACCCGCGCCTCTTTAACCTGCTGCAACTGGCCGTAGCCGGGCGGCAGAACATCACCCGGCGGCTTATCCGGGAGGGTCTTAACCTTATGCCCGGCGAACGCCTGCTCGATGTCTGCTGTGGCACCGGGGAATTTGCCGATGTAGCCCTGGGCCCGTACCTGGGAATTGACATAAACGAAAAGTATGTAGAATATGCCCGGCAGGAATACGGCGAGGGCAAAGGTCACCCCGAACGAGAATTTCTGGCCGAAGACATCACCGGCACCGGCTTTTTAACTCGCGGCCTGACCTTTCCCAAGTCCATGATTATCAACAGCATGCACCACCTATCCGACGAGCAAAATTCGGCGGTGCTGGCAGCGGTGGCCCAGGTAACGACAGGCCGCTTTGTGGTGGTTGATATGGACCCGGAGCCGTCCAACCCGCTGAGCAAATTCCTGGTCCAGCAGGACCGCGGTGAATATGTCCGCCCTCTCAAAGAGCAGATTGCCCTGGTCGAACCGTATTTTAAGGTCGAGAACGCTTTCACCTACTACGCCCGGCTGACCGGCCAGACCATCATTTTTTGTAGCGTTAAAAGTTAAACGAAACAACGTTGAACGTTCTAAGTTCAATGATGCTTTTGAGGAGGAATCGTTGCAGGAAGGAAATCCGCCACAAGTGGAACAAACCATAGACGTTTCTATAGACGTTTCTATAGACGTTTCTATAATTGTAGCCTGCTACAACGAACGGCCGGTGCTGCGCGACAGCATTACCCGCCTGGTTGATGTTATGAACGGCACCCGCTACGCTAACAGTTACGAGATTATTTTCGTGGACGACCGCAGCCGCGATAATACAGTCGAAATTATCCGCGAACTTATCGAGAAATACCCCCATATTCCCACCCGGCTGATTCGCCACGCTACCAACCTGGGGCGGGGACGGACCGTTATGGATGGCTTTGAAGCGGCCCAGGGCCGGGTTATGGGCTTTCTGGATATAGACCTGGAAACCCCGGCTCACTATATCCCGGTAGCCGTCCTCGAAATCGAGCGGGGCGCCGACGTTGTTTCGGCCATGCGGATTTATCGCTTTCACCTGCGCTCTTTCTACCGCCAGGTCCTGAGCATGGGCTATCACCGGCTGGTGGCCTCGGTCCTCCATCTCCCTCTTCAGGACACTGAAGTGGGGTTCAAGTTCTTCAACCGGGAAAAAGCGATGGCTGTCTTGCAAGAGTGTACCGACCCCGGTTGGTTCTGGGATACCGAGGTTATGACCCGCAGCTATTTTGGCGGCCTTAAAATCGTCGAGATTCCAACCCTCTTTATCAAACGTTATGATAAAAAATCGAGCGTAAGGCCAATTCACGACTCGCTGGAATATTTTGGCCGCTTGCGCCGCTTTCGCCGGGAAGCCCTCCGCCTTGAACGCGAATACCGCGAACGCGGCCTGACACCGGTGGAGGTTCATACCGTTTCGCACCCGGTCGGCCACGGTGACGAGCCAAACCTGGCCCGCGTAAAATGACAAAGTGCCTATGAGCGCCGTCCAACCTTACCAGATTTTCCAGAATATGCCCCAGCTTGAAACCGGTCGTTTGCTTTTACGAAGGCTGGTCTCTTCCGATGTCAAAGACCTTTTTGAGGTGGCCTCAGAGCCGGAAGTGACGCGCTATATCACCTGGGAAACCCACCGCAACCTTGACGATACCAGGCGTTTTATCCAGGTTGTGCACGACTGGTACGAAAGGCAGGAAGTGCTTTACTGGGGAGTAGTACGTAAAAGCGACCTGAAGTTAATCGGCACCTGTGGGATTTTTGAATGGGTGGTCCGTGACGCCAGGGCCGAGCTTTCTTACACCCTGGGCCAGCCCTACTGGGGACAGGGCTATGCTACCGAAATTGCCGGGGCTTTAATCCGCTTTGGCTTTGAAGTTCTACAGCTAAACCGGCTGGAAGGTCGCTGCCTGCGTGAGAATGTTTCCTCCGCCCACGTCATGGAAAAAGCCCGGCTTTCGCTGGACGGTATTTTGCGCCAGCAGCTTTATCTCAAAGGCGCTTACCGCGACCTCAAAGTTTATTCGCTGCTCCGCCAGGAATGGCTTAACCTGGCAAGTCTCAATCGCCAATCCCCCTTTTAAATCTTTATCGTTTGTAACTATTCCCCGTGGGAGGGAATTGTATTTCCGAGGCCAGGCAGCACCTGCCGGGAAAATAACTCCCCCAACTTAAAGCCGGGTGGCTGCATAGTTACTATCGTTTAGCCTTTTTTACCAGCATCAGTGAGATTCCTGGTTTGAATTAACCTTCATAGGACTTTCGCCTGAAACAATTATTTTGAGTTTGATTTTCTTGTAACTCGAAGACTTCTAAGGTTCAAAGTGAAAGCCGTGTTTCAAATATCAGGACTTATAGAGTACTTTTTCCCTGGTGTTTATTTCCATTTTGTATGGTATATGGTATATTGCCTCTACAGACTCTTCATGCAGTTTGCCAGAGACGAAGCTTTAACAAAATTAAATATACGCCTATTGGTAAATTTTCCCTTTAGATAAAACCTCTAATGGCGTTTAAAATTTACCGGCCCCGTTGCAATTACCTCACGGTATAGCCTTTTGCTCCCCCTTTAAGCTTGAAACAAACCCGGTATTCCAATCCTACCGGCTGATTTGTGTTTAGAAGGAGTTGTTTTGTGATTTTTTCAAACCTGAAAACCGTCCTGACTGCCCGTCTCCGGCTTGTTATGGCGGTCCTGCTCCTGGCCGGCCTTATACTGGCTGCCGGGCAGAGCCAACCGGCCCAGGCTTACGGCGGACGTACCCCTGGCGCGGTCGCGGCTTTTTATTATCCCTGGTACGATGTTAGCGGGAATATTAATACCTGGCGTCAGGATGCGGGTAAAATGATTTCGCAACCCGCTACCCTGTACCACAGCGGTGATGTGAATACCATGCGTACTCAAATGGACCAGGCCCGCAAAGCCGGGATTGATGCCTTTGCGGTAACCTATAACGCCGCCCCCGGCGCATGGGCCGACCGTTTCAAGACCATGCTTGACAATGCCCCGGCCGGTTTTGGTATCGCGGCCCATTTTGAAGTCTCGCTTATGACCGACTCGGCTAAAAATGTAGGCGGGGTCGTTAATGCCCTGAATGCCCTCAAAAATAACTTTACGACTAACCCGCGTTATTTCCGTTTCCAGGGCCGCCCGGTCGTCTATTTCTGGTGGCCGCAGGGGATACCCGGCAATGTCAAAGGCAACTGGTCTGAAATTCGGAACCAGGTCGACCCGAACCATGAAATGATCTGGTCGGTAGATACCACCGATATGAGCTTGCTCGATGTTTTCGATACGGTTCACTTTTTTAGCGGGGCCAAGTGGGCCGATAACCCGCAGGGTTCTTACCAGAGCCTTAAAACCTCCGTGAACGCCTGGAACGCCAGCCACGGCGGGGCACGCCGCCTCTCAACCGCCAGTGTTACGCCGGGCTACGATGACCGCAGGTTCCGGTCGCCGGGTGAATTCCGGGACCGGGCCGGTGGTAATTACTACCAGATAAGCTGGAACGCCGCTATAAACGTCCAGCCAGACCTTGTAACAATTAGCACCTGGAACGAATGGTACGAAACCAGCGCGATTGAACCGGGCCGCGATTGGGGTAACCTTTACCTGGACATTACCCGCGATAAGGCGAACGCTTTTAAGGGCGCAAGCGGCCTGGGTGACGCCAGTATCCTCAAGACCTGGAGCCGTACCGACCTTCCCGTGGCTAAACAGGCCACCGACCGTTCCTGGATGTGGGGTCCGGGCCTGAACGACCAGCGCCGCGAACCTAACGCCGAAAGCCCGGGCGGGCAGCGGACGGTCTATTACTTTGACAAGAGCCGCATGGAAATTAACCATCCCGGCGGGCCTCCCGATGTGAACGACCTGTTCTATGTCACTAACGGCCTTTTGCCTATTGAGCTTATGAGTGGGCAGATAAAGACCGGCGACAGCCGGACCGAAAACAAAGGCCCGGCTCAAATCCCGGTCGCGGGCGACCCTCAAAACAATCCAAACACGCCAACCTATGCCGCTTTTGGCCGGGTCAGCACCCTGAGCGGCAACAACCGGGCCGGCGACCGGTCGGGCCAGTTGGTCCTCGACACTATTTCTGGTAGCGGTCAGACCGGCCGAAATGACGGCTACACCGGCAGAAATGTCAGGATGGTGAAGTTTATTCCAGAGAGCGGCCACAATATCGCCGGGCCGTTTTGGGACTTCATGAACCGTACCGGGCCGGTCTGGGAAGACAACAACATGCACGACGGCAAGGTGGTGGAATGGCTTTTCGCGATGGGCTACCCGATTAGCGAGCCGTATTGGATAAAGTCGAAGGTTGGCGGCGTGGAAAAAGACGTGCTGGTGCAGGCTTTTGAGAGACGCGTCCTGACTTACACCCCCGATAACCCGGCCGCTTTCAAGGTCGAGATGGGTAACGTGGGCAGCCACTATCACACCTGGCGCTACGGTAATTGATTAAAAGGTGAGTTAAAAGGGGTTGCCTCCGGGCAGCCTCTTTTTATTCTGGGTGGGGAACTAAAAAGCAGCGAAAAGGTTGGAACTTTGCAGATAAATAAATTCTGCCCAGCACAAAGTGAGAATGGTCATTGACGGGTTTGATTTTAATTGCTTTAATGCAATCAGACAAATAAG
>CADDZM010000152.1 GCA_902812345.1 Chloroflexota bacterium
TTTTTAGCCTTGGAAGTCCGGTTAGCCTTGCTCCTGGGCAGTCTGGGCCTGGTGGCGGCTTTGCATCTGCCGCAACGCCTCTGGCAAAGTCTTTCGGCCTGGTTCACAGGCCGCCTGACCCTTCCCCTTGAGACCGCCACGCCCTTTGATAACCTGGTCTCGCCAAACGCGGTCTTTCCCCTGGTCGCCCTGGCGCTCTGGCTGCAAGGGGCCGCGGCCCTGCTCTGGCTGAACAACCGCAAAGCCTCACCCGAAATTTCTGCGCCCGCCGAACCGTTAAGCCCTCGTAAACTTCCGGCTCTCCCCTCTTTTTGGTATCCGGTTATTACCGCCGTATTTTTGCTGGGCGCTGTCGGGGTCGGGTTGGGCGAACGCATGGGCCAGCTTTTGCCGGACCGCCTGGGCCGCCTGCCCGCCTCGAACTACGACGAGATGGTTTATTTTAGCGGCTCGTCGCTGCTGGCCCAGGGCCAACTGCCTTACCGCGATTTCTTCCTGGCCCACCCTCCCGTCTCAGAACTGCTTTACGGCCTGCTTTTGAAACTGGCCGGACTGGCCCAGGGCGGTTACCAGGCTTTTCTGGCGGCTCGCTGGGGCGGCATCGTGCTGGGCCTTTTAACCATCCTGGGCCTTTTCTGGGTGGCGGGCCGCCTCTGGCCGCACGAGCGGGAGGGAAGCGCCGCCAAAAGCCGGTTTGCTTTCCTCCCGGCCCTGGTCGCGGCCTGGATTTACGCCTTTGACGCTCGCGCCGCCGGAATCGCGACCCTTGAAACCCCGGCCAACTTTTTCACGATTTTAGGGCTGGGCTGTTACCTCGAAGCCGCCAGGGTCGCACGCCGCAAGCTGCAAAACGGGCTGCTGGCCGGGAGTGGAGTCTTGCTGGCCCTGGCCGTCCTGTGCAAACTTCCGGCGGCGGCTTTCGTGGCGGCCCTGGTGGTCTGCCTGGCCTTCCGGCGCGAGTGGCGGCCTCTGCTCTGGCACCTGGCCGGGCTGGTAGCCGGGTTTGTCGTGATGTTTGGCCCGTTCCTGGTCCTGAGCGGGCCGGGCGAAGTTTTGCGGCAGGTAGTCTTTTTCCAGCTTTGGCGCCCTGACGAAACGCGGGCGGGTAAAGACCAACTCGGAAGGCTGGCCGACTACCCCGACAACGCCCTGACCATCTTCGCGGGCGGATTAGCCCTGCTTTTCCTGGCGGTCTGGCTGGCTGCGGGAGGCCGGGACAAAGGCCGCTGGCTTATCCCGGCCCTGGCAAGCTTCCCCTTAATCGTCATCTTTACGCTCAGCAAATCCTTTCACCCCTGGTATTACGTCCAGTGGGCCTTGCCGCTGGCGCTGCTGGCGGGCGGGCTTTTTTCGCTTTCGCGCTGGCAGGATGTTTTTGGCGGGTTCGCCCTTCTTTTAAAGAGAAGAAAGCTAAAGATAAAGAGAAGAAAGCTAAAGATAAAGAGAAGAAAGCTAAAGATAAAGAGAAGAAAGCTAAAGATAAAGAGAAGAAAGCTAAAGAAAATAAAGCCGGTAAAATTGGCCCTGGCCGGGTCTGCCGCCCTGGCGGTCCTGGCGCTATTTTCAGGTCTGCCGCTGGCTCTTGCCGGGTGGCAGCAAAGCCAGCGCCCCGCTTTCGACCGGACCTATAAAGCGGTAGGCGCAGCCATTGCTACGGCGAATGGTGCGCCGGGCGATGTGCTGGATTTCGACCCCGGCTACAACTTTATGGCCGGACGAAAACCGGCCCGGCTGCCTTCCAGCGGCAAATACCTGGTAGATAGCGCCGGGTACATGGTTTATTTAAACCTGGATATGGACCGCCTGGGCTTGCTTGCTTTGCTTGGAAAAGGTCTGGGCGGGCCGGGTCAAGCGGATACCGGCCCGCTCTTTCACCAGGAACGCGCCCAGGCGTTGGTCGTGGAAGGACTGGCCCGGGCCGGGTGGGTGGTGGTGGACGGCGTGCTGGCCCTGCCCCAGCTTACCCCGCAATCGCTCGAGTTTATCGGCAGCGCCGCCCCCAAAACCGCCACCATTGACTACGCCGACCTTTACCGGGTCCGGCCTTTAGTGGCCCGCCAGCCCTGGACATTTGATAATGGGCTGGTCCTGACGCCCTTTGGCCTTAGCGCTTCGCTCAATGGGCAGGCCAACGCCGACCCAATCGAGCCGGGCGAGGTTCTCAGGCTGACTACGGCGGAAGCGGCCCGCCGCAACCTGGATTTACGCTTTGTCTGGCGGGTTTTACGCCCGCAGACGGCCGGAGTAAAGTTGTTTATTCACGTGGTGAACCAGGCGGGAGCCGTGGTGGCCCAGCAGGATTTAGCGCCCCGGCAGGGCCAGGCCGATACCGCAAAATGGCAAACAGGCGATGCTTACCAGGATGTACACGGGCTGCCTTTACCGGGGAACCTTGCGCCGGGAAGTTACCGGGTGGAGATTGGGATTTATAATACGGTGGGTGGTGAGCGGATAATGACCGGGGGCCAGGCCAGCTTGACCCTCGGCACTATAATAATTACTTAACGGCTAGGGCCAGGTCGAGGCCCGCCCGTTACTGCCGGGCCGGGTGTCGTCTTCCTCGTCTTCGTCCTCGTCCGCTTCGAGTTCTTCCTCTACGCTGTCTTCGTCCTCGTCTTCATCCTCGTCATAATCTTCATCGTTGGTGAAGAACTTGTAATCGCCCAGGCTGGGGGTGAAGAAATCGAGGCTGTAAAGGGCCGGGACGCCAATCGGGGCGGTCGCCTCGTCCATCAGGTCGTCCACCACGGCCTGGACGGTTTCCTCGCCGAGGTTAGCGATAAATTCCTTCCAGAGAAGTAAGGTGCAATAGACCAGTTCGTCATCATAATGCAGGTCCATTTTGCCGATATTTTCCATGTCCCCCTGGACATCTCGGCGGTCGGAGTCGAAAAGGGTCCACTGTTCGGAATTAGGGGTTCGGATGCGCCGGGTTACTCTTAGCCTCATAATTTTCTCCTGAAAAATTTCCGAAAAACTTCCTAAAAAGTTTTCTAATAAAGGTTTGAGCAGAATAGGCCGGTCAGTGGCGCACCGGCACCCTCCCAACCTGGGCGGTCGGACGGATTCAGCATTTACAGGTTAGCAAAGGTCCGGGGTATAGTCAAGCCCATTTTCAAATGTCGAGTGCGGCCAGGTCGTCCCTGGTCAGGCGGTAGGGCAACCACTCTTTGAGCTGTTTTGCGCCCAGCCGTTCGTAGAACCGGATAGCGTTCTCGTTCCAGTCCAAAACCTGCCACTCCATGCGCCCGCAATCCCGCTGGCGAGCCAGCCGCACGCAGTTTTTAAAGAGGGCCAGCCCGGCCCCCAGTTTGCGGTATTCCGGCATCACGAAAAGGTCTTCCAGGTAAAAGGTTGGCCGGGCCAGGAACGACGAGTAAGTTTCAAAGGAGATACTATAGCCAACCGCTTTGCCGTCAACTTCGGCCAGGAAGACCTCGAATTTAGGGTGTGGCCCGAAACCGTGTCCGGCCAGGCGTGCCCTGGCGTCGTTGTCAGGCCGGGGTAAACTTTCGTAGTCGGCCAGGGAGTCAATGAGGCTTAAAAGAGTTTCGATATCTTCTTTCTGAGCCTGCCGGATTTTTACAGGGAAACTGCCGGGATTTGCGCTCATCGTCTATCCTTTCAACACGCTTAATTTTCCACCCGGGGTGTTTTGAAGCGCCCTATGATAGCCTGTTTCAGGGCCGGGTTGATTTCAAAATGTTCTTCCAGGAATTTTAACACGGCCTGGGCCGATTCCGGGGTGCCTTCGTCGCCCTGTAACATACCGGGCAAGCCCCGGCGATATCTGGAAACCGCTTTAACCCCACCCGGATAAACTGGAGATTTCCTCAAGGGTATTCATGTTACTGATGGGAGGCAGCCCCGCCTGAAGGTGGTCGCGGCTTTGCTCGTTCAGGTCAAGCAAGAGTTGGGCGTGCCTTCTTCGAGTAAAACTAACTTAATCTCAGCATCAACCTTCAGTCTAAACATTCTGCCTTTTGGTTTTCCTGGTTTTTCAAGGTTTGACTTGTTTCGCCGCCCACTCGTCCACCAGCAGCCCGTAGATTACCATGTCCACGACAATTCCGTCGTGAATGATACCAACCTGGCGCAGGATACCTTCCCGGGTAAAGCCGAGCCGTTCGGGGATAGCCCGGCTTTTAAGGTTGCCCGGCGCGCAGCGGATTTCAATCCGGTTCAGCCCGAGTTCGCCAAACCCGTACTCAATCAGCTTGCGGGCCGCCCGCGTTATGATGCCTTTGCCGGAGAACTCCTGGCCCAGCCAGTAGCCGATTTCGGTCCGGCGGGTGTTCCAGGCAAAGTAGTGATAGGCGATGCACCCGGCCAGGTATCCTTGGTACCAGATGCCCACCGGAAAACCGTTATTGTAGGAAAAGGTTTCTAAAGAAACCCGGATAAAAGTCCGGCTATCTTCGAGCGAGGTGGTGCCGTCCACCCAGGGCAACCACTCGCGGAGATGCTCGCGGTTGCGGTCGGTTAGCTCGAAAAGAGCCGGGGCGTGCCTTTCTTCCAGCAAGCCCAGTTCAATTTCGTCATCAACTTTAATAGTGAACATTTTCGCGTTCCGCCCGCAGCTTAAACATGAGACTAACTTTCTGTCAAAGCCGGGGCCGGCGGTTCCTGGGCCTTTGCCGCCGAACCATCCGAAGCGGTTTGTCCATCCTTTGAGGCGGTCGCTGCTTCCGCCGGACCGTCCGGCCCATCCAGGTCAAGGGTCGGCGCGGGCGGTTCTGCCGGGGCGGGTGAGGCCGCTTCGGGCGTTTCGACCGCGCTAATTTTCACAAAGTTCAGGGTGCGTTCCCCGTCAGCGTCGGTCGCGAGTTCGGCCCGGATGGTATCGCCTTCTTTAAAGCGGCCCCGGATAACTTCTTTCGCCAGCGGGTCCAGGATAAGTTGCTGGACGGCCCGCCGCAACGGGCGCGCCCCGAAGGCCGGGTCGTAGCCGACCTCGACCAGCAAGCCCCGCGCTTCGGGCGAGAGTTCGAGGGTCAGGCGGCGTTCGGCCAGCCGCCTGTGCAGCGATTTAAGCTGAATATCCACGATGTAGTTAATTTCTTCACGGCCAAGCGGTTTAAAGACGATAATCTCGTCAATGCGGTTTAAGAGTTCGGGCCTGAACTGCCCGCGTAAAGCCGTCATAACCGCGTCGCGGATATCCTTCTGAGATTGGCCGTTCAGGGTCAGGGTCATAATATCCTGGCTGCCGATGTTTGAGGTCAGGATAACAACTGTATTCTTGAAATCAACCGTCCGGCCCTGGCTGTCGGTCAGGCGGCCGTCTTCCAGGATTTGCAACAGCAGGTTAAAGACATCGGGATGGCCTTTCTCAACCTCATCGAACAACACGACCGAGTAAGGCCGCCGCCGGACTGCCTCGGTAAGCTGGCCGCCTTCCTCGTAGCCGACAAAGCCGGGGGGCGCCCCGGTCAGGCGGGCCGCGCTCGATTTTTCCATGTATTCCGACATATCCAGCCGAATCATCGCGTGTTCGTCATCAAAGAGGAATTCGGCCAGGGCGCGGGCAAGCTCGGTCTTACCGACGCCGGTCGGACCCAGAAACATAAAGGAACCGAGCGGGCGGTTGGGGTCTTGCAGCCCGGCCCGCGCCCGGCGCACCGCGTCCGCCACGGCTACCAGGGCGGTTTCCTGCCCGATGACCCGCTCCCGCAACCGGTCTTCCATGGTTAAGAGCTTGTCCATCTCGCTTTGCAGCATCCGGCTGACCGGGATGCCGGTCCAGCGGGCCACGATTTCAGCTATCAGGTCGGCGTCCACCCGTTCGCTGAGTAAGCCCTTGCCGCGCTGTACTTCGCCCAGCTTTGACTCCTGCTCTTTCAAATCCTGTTCGAGTTTCGCCAGTTTGCCGTAGCGCAGTTCGCTGGCTTTCGTGTAGTCCTGGTTGCGCAGGGCTTCTTCCAGTTGGGGGCGGGTCTTTTCGATTTCCTCTTTGATGGCCCGCGTCCGGTCAATGGCTCCTTTTTCAAGTTCCCACTGCACCGACAACTGGTGGTTGCGTTCGCGCAAATCCTCGACCTGTTTTTCCAGGCGGTCCAACCGTTCGGTTGTTTCGGTGTCGGGGGTGGTAGCGGTTTCGCGTTTAAGGGCTTCGCGCTCGGTTTCAAGCTGGGAAAGCTCGCGCCGGACCGCGTCCAGTTCGGAAGGCAGGCTGTCAATCTCGGTGCGCAGCTTGGCCGCCGCCTCGTCAATCAGGTCAATCGCCTTGTCGGGCAGAAAACGGTCGCTGATGTAGCGGTTCGACAAATTAGCCGCCGCGACCAAAGCTGAGTCGGTAAACTTCACGCCGTGATGCACTTCGTAGCGTTCGCGCAGCCCCCGCAGAATCGAAATGGTGTCGTCAATGTTCGGCTCCTGGACCACAATCGGCTGGAAGCGGCGTTCCAGGGCCGGGTCTTTCTCGATATGCTTGCGGTATTCGTCAAGGGTGGTGGCCCCGACCATGTGGAGTTCGCCCCGCGATAGGGCCGGTTTAATAAGCTGGCTGGCGTCCATTCCACCGTCGCTGCTGCCGCCCGCGCCCATAATCGTGTGCAGTTCATCCAGAAAGAGGATGATGCGGCCCTCGGCCTGTTCGACCTCGCGCAGCACTGCCCGCAATCTTTCCTCAAACTCGCCCCGGAATTTTGCTCCCGCCACCAGCGCGCCCAGGTCCAGGCTGATTAACATTTTATCTTTAAGGCTTTGCGGCACGTCGCCTCGCACGATACGCTGGGCCAGCCCTTCCACGATAGCGGTCTTGCCGACGCCCGGTTCGCCAATCAGCACCGGGTTATTTTTAGAGCGGCGCGAAAGCACCTCCACGCAGCGCCGGATTTCCTCGTCCCGGCCCACCACCGGGTCGAGCTTGCCGTCTTTAGCGCGTTTGGTCAGGTCGCGGCCGTAGCGTTCGAGGGTGGCGTAACTTACTTCGGGGTTCTTTTCGGTGATGGGGCCGTTGCCGCCCCGGATAGTGGTCAAAACCCCATTGATGGCGTCCCGGGTGATGCCCATGTCACGCATCAGGCGGCCCGACTCGCCGATATTCGAGGGCGCAGCCAGGGCCATCATCAAATGCTCGGTGCTGACATAGGCGTCATTCATGCGCCCGGCTTCTTTTTCGGCCTGGTCAAGCACGTTGCGGGTAGCGTAGGAAATAGTTGTCTTGCCGCGCACGCCGTAACTTTTGGGCAGGCGGCCTACCGAACCCTCGACCCTGGCCCGCAACCTGTCCGGGCTGGCTCCCAACTTGGTAACAATCTGGGCCGCGATGCCGCTCGACTGGTCCAGCAAAGCCAGCAGCAAATGTTCGGGTTCAAGCTGGGCATTTTTATATTGTTCAGTCAGAGCGTCGGCGGAAACCATCGCCTCCTGCCCTTTTTCGGTTAACCGGTCTAATTTCATTCTAATAACTTCCTCTATTAATTCGCTTTACTTAAAACATGAAATACATTTTCACCAAAAATCATCGTTTCCAAATTAGTTCATATTAGTTATTAACCAAAGCTTTTTTCTATTTTCTCATGCTTCCGACACGTTCAACATTTAACGAATAAGATTTTACCACAACGCCAGAAGCGGGAAAATTTTAAGCAATCATTAATCCATATTTCATAGAGCTTTCACCGTTAGGGCTTAAATTAGGAGTGGAGAATAGGGCCACCACACCCTGCTTTACTGCCCTATTGGCATCGGATATATAGTCGAAGACATGCAAAATATGCGGCATTACGAAATGGATAAAACGCAAAGGCTAAAACAAACCGGGCCATTTCGCCTGCATATGCTAAAAACGCTTGCCTACTTTTTCGCTGAACCGGGTAAGTCTCGACAGCGAGTCTTGTTTCTAATCCTGGTTGTAGGTCTGGCAATCGGCGGCCTGACCCTCCTTTTATTAAACCAGGGCAAGGCTCTACCCGCTCCCGGCCAAAACGGTACCTCGGCGGTGCCGCAACTTGGCGTTCTGTATGTCAGCAGCCAGGTCGCTCTGAAAAACCTGCCGGTCAACCCGGCTGTTCAGGGCCTGGTCATTACCGAGGTTAAGCCCGGTAGTTCGGCCAGCCAGGCCGGGCTGCTGACCGGGGATGTACTAACGCATCTCGACGGAAAGGTTATCCAGGCCGAAGATTCGCTCCTGGCCCTGCTCAAAGATTACCAGGTCGGCGACCGCCTGAACCTGGGCGTTTACCGCCAGGACCACACCTTAACTATTACGGTTGTCCTGCGCTGAAGTTTTATATCCGGCCCCGCCCCAGGGCCGGTTTTTAGTAATTCCCCTTTATTCCCCCAGGATATATAATAGAAATACTTTTGTATGGTCTGGCTAATTTAGGGGCAAGTATTCCTGTGAATTTTAAAGTTTGAAAGAAAGAAAAAATGTCTAAAATCCTGGTAGTTGACGACGACCCAAGAATCCTCTCAATGCTAAAACGCGGCTTGCTGCTGGAAGGGTACGAAGTTGAGACCGCCGCCACCGGCCAGGAAGCCTTGCGCCAGGCCCGCCAGAACCAACCCGACCTCGTTGTCCTTGACGTGATGCTGCCCGAACCGGGCCCGGACGGCCTTGAAATCTCCCGCTCTCTGCGCCAGAACGGGCCGCTGCCTATCCTGATGCTGACGGCCAAAGATACCGTGCCAGACCGCGTGGCCGGGCTTGAGGCGGGGGCCGACGATTACCTGGTCAAGCCGTTTGCTTTCGATGAACTGGTCGCTCGCGTCAAAGCATTGTTGCGGCGTTCGGTCCTTAACGAGGATTACCGGGGCAACCCGCCCAACACGACCGAGCTATCTTTCGCCGATTTAGTCCTTAAACTTAAAGAATACCGGGCCGTCCGGGGCAATTATTCGATAGATTTAACCGCCCGCGAGTTTAAATTGCTCGAGTTTTTTATGCGCCATCCCCGCCAGGTGCTTTCCCGCGAGATGATTCTGGAGAATGTCTGGACCATTGATTACGAAGGCGAGTCAAACGTGGTGGATGTCCATGTGCGGGCCTTGCGCGACAAACTGGAAGCCCGCCAAAAAAGCCGCCTGATTCAAACCGTGCGCGGCGCGGGTTATGCCCTGCGCGAGGAGTAAATTGTGTTAAAGGGCCTGCGCCGGTTGCCTATTCGCTGGCAAATCACTTTCTGGTTTAGCGGGTTGCTGGCGATTGTCTTGCTTTTCTTTGGCCTCTCTTTTTATTTCACGCTGCAAACCGACCAGCTTGCCCGCATTGACGAAAGCCTCAAACGCCGCGCCAACGAGGTCCGCTTGCGCCTGGAAGGGGCCGCCCAGGCCGCCAATCTGAACTCCCAGCAGGTTAGCGAAGCCCTGCAAATAAACCCGCTCGATGAATTTGCCGACCCCGGCGTGTATGTCCAGGTTCTCGACCAGCAGGGCAAAGTCCTCGGCGACTCCTACAGCCTGGGCCAGGCTCGTCTGCCGATTGACCCGGCGTTAGTCCTGGTCGCGCTCAACGGCCAGCCCAGCACCGGGGAAGCCCAGGTTTCAAGCGAAAAGGTGCGCATCTTCTACCAGGCTCTTTCGGTTAAGAACGAGGTTGTCGGCGTTCTGGAAGTGGGCGAGTCGCTCAAACCTTACACCGATACGCTCGGACAGGTCCGCCTCTTTTTGATTCTTGGGGCAGTGGTGGCTCTTTTGATTTCCCTGGTGGGCGGGTACTGGGTGACGAAACGAGCCTTGCAACCGGTGGTGCGGGTCAGCGAGACAGCCCGGCGTATTACGGCTACCCGCGACTTCGAGGAAAGGATTCCCCAGACCGTCAACCTGCGCGGGCAGCATGACGAAATAAGCGAACTGGCCGCGACCTTTAACCGCATGATTGAGGAATTGGGCCGGGTCTTTACCGCTCACCGCCAGTTTATGGCCGACACCTCGCACGAACTCCGCACCCCCCTGACCATTATCCAGGGCAACCTTGACCTGCTCAAACGCGGCCTGCCCAGAGATGAAGCCGTCGAAGCCATCCAGGAAAGCGGCGAGGAAGCGGCCCGCCTGAGCCGCCTGGTGGCCGACCTGTTGATGCTGGCCCAGGCCGATGCCGGGATGATGGTCGAGCATAACGAGATAGACCTGGCGGAAGTGGTCCGGCGCAGTTTCCACCGGGCCGACCAGTTAGCCGAAACTCTCGGCAAACCGCTTAAACTCACCCTTGAAAGGTTGGACTCCGCCCGCGTCATAGGCGACGAATACCGGTTGGACCAGGCTATCTTTAACCTGCTCGATAACGCGGTGCGCTACACCCCGCAGGGCGAGATATGCGTCAGCCTGGTGGTTGAGCCTGCCTCAAACGGCCCCGGCCCGGCTATTATCGCGGTTAAAGATACCGGGCCGGGCATCGCCCCTCAACACCTGCCCCATATTTTTGAACGGTTCTACCGGGTGGATAAAGCCCGCAGCCGGGCTTTGGGCGGCACCGGCCTTGGCCTGGCAATTGTTAAATATATCGTCGAGGCTCACGGCGGTGAAGTAAAAGTGGAGAGCCAGCCTGGTCTTGGCGCAACCTTCAAGATTCTTATTTCTCCCCTTTAAGTTATTTTTACAAATTAACGGCCCAATTGTGACCTATTTCCCTGCTTCAAAAAGTAAATTGGGTTATAATAGAACTGGTTAGTTACAAATTTATCAAAGTAACAAACCAGGAAGCATCTTTTACTCGAAAATAAATCTCCAGCAATCGTTAAACATAATGGTATGAAACAAGACAACCGTCCGAAGGGTCAAAGTAGTAGAAAATAATAAAATAAACAACCGGTTACAGGAGAATTTTAAGTGAGCCGTTATACCTCCGCCGAAAGCATTGTCACAGTTAGCGAGAATCCGGAAGTCTTTTTAACCGAAAAGGTTTTGGGCATAAAAGGGAAAGAATACCCCAGGGAAAATATTCGGGGATGCCGGGTTGAAGAAATCAGTTCGTTCCTGGAAACCGACCTTTTTTACTCAAATGAAAATGGGCCGGGGAAAGTCGCTTCCAGGGGTTTAACGCTTTTGCTTGGCCTGTTAGGCTCCTTGAATTTCTTCCGGGACTTTATTTCTAAAGATGATAACGCCGGTTTTACAGGGTCAGCGCCGCAGTCTGATTTGTTCGAGGACGCTAACCCACCGCTGTATTGCCTGGCCCTTTTAACCCCCGGCGACCGGATTCAAACCTTACCCACTATTAACCGGCTGCTTCTCATAGATTTAGCCGAAAAAATCAACCGGGAACTCGGCCTATAATTTTTAGACCCCGCCCTTATTTCGGCGGTCCCCGCTCCCTGCCACCGTGAAAGTTCAGTTTCCGGGGCAAAATTTTCTGCACCGTTTCATTTTAAGCCATTGTTGTTAAGCCATTGTTGGCTTAATTATTGATAAATACTTTCTACCACAGAAACTAATTTCAATGATGAAATAAGTTAAATTGCTAACGGTGTAGGATAACGATACGCTATATTCCTGCGGGGCAAAAATGACAGTTAAATCATCGGAATTTAGCCGGTCCGGGGCTGATAATCTTAAACCAAAATCTAGTTCGCCGTGGAGTCCTTTACGGGTAAGTCTTTTCCGTTCAATCTGGATTGCATCAATTGTTTCGTCAATGGGCGTGTGGATGCATAGCGTGGCGGCAGCCTGGTTTATGACCACTTTAACCCCCTCCCCATTATTTGTGGCGCTGCTCCAGACCGCCACCAGTTTACCTGTTTTTTTGCTGGGTTTGCCTTTCGGCGCCCTGGCCGATTTATTAGACCGCCGCCTGTTAGTTATTATTTCCCAGGGCTGGTTGCTAATTGCTACCGGTCTCCTGACTTTTCTAACTTTAACCAACCTGGCTAATCCCTGGCTGCTGCTGGCTCTCACTTTTGTAATCGGCATAGGGGTGGCCCTGGTATCGCCGGTCTGGCAGGCCGTTACCCCGGAACTGAAAAACCCCAATGAGCTTGGGTCCGCTATCGCCATTAATAGCCTGGGCTTTAATATTACCAGGGCGGCAGGCCCGGCAGTCGGCGGCCTGATTGTAGCGGCAACCGGTCCCGGCTATGTATTTTTACTTGACGGCATTGTATTTTTTATCGCCCTGGTGCTGGTTTTACGCTGGAAGCGGGAAGCCCATTCGAATGAAGGCCCGAACGAACACTTTACCGGGGCTATCCGGGCCGGGATACGTTATATTCGCTTTTCTCCGGTCCTCCGCTCAATGCTGGTGAGGACATTTGTTTTTATTATTTTCGCCAGCGGCCTCTGGACGCTTTTACCGGTAGTAGCCAGCAAGGGGTTGAAACTGGAGGCGAGTGGGCTGGGTCTTTTACAGGGCTGCCTGGGGGTTGGCGCGCTTATAGCAGCCCTTATCTTACCGCCCCTAAAAGAGCGGTTTACCATTGACCACCTGGTAGCCGCCGGAACGGTGGTTTTTGCCCTCAGTGTGTTAGCCCTGGCCCTGCTGGACAGCCTGTTATTGTTAATCCCTGTTTTGATAGCCGGTGGGGTGGGGTGGCTGGTCGTTACCTCACTTTTAAACTTTGCTGCCATAACCTACGCGCCAAAATGGGTCCAGGCGCGGGCGCTGGCTATTTATTTGCTGGTGTTTCAGGGTGGGTTGGCCCTGGGTAGTTTTATCTGGGGTCTGGTGGCCGAAAATTTTGGGTCGCCGTTTGCCCTTGCTATTACAGCGGCGGGCCTCGCCCTGGGACTTTTTACCATGCTGCGCTGGCGGTTACAACGCGGGCTTTCGCTTGATTTAAGACCCTCCCTGCATTGGCCTGCCCCCGATGTAGCCGAGGAACCGGACCTTGAAGAAGGCCCGGTGCTTGTCACCGTTGAGTACCGGATTAAACCGGAGGACGGTCACGACTTTGCCGGGGCCATGTTTAAATTGGCGCGGGCGAGGCGGCGTATCGGGGCGGCCCGCTGGGACCTGTACCGCGACCCCTGCAACCCGGGCCGTTATATCGAGTCTTTCGTGGTAGAGTCCTGGGCCGAACATCTTCGCCAGTGCCAGCGCATGACTATGACGGACCGCGCTATCGAGGAAAAAACCTTTGCTTTTCACACCGGCGAAGCGCCGCCTGTAATTTCTCGTTTCGTGGCTGCCCGCACCTATTATTACCGGACTAATCGCACCTACAAATGATAATTGGTAACTATTTACCTGTGGGAGGGAATTATTTTCCCGACCGGTTCTGATTGGTATCGGGAATGCAATTCCTTCCCCCAACTTGAAGCCGGGCGGCTGAACAGGTACGATAACTCTATAAAAAGGCCGCTCCCAACCTGATTTGCTTAATAAAAAAGAGGTTCCTACCGATTGGTAAGGACCTCTTTTTTTATCTAACCTGTGATGCTTAGGCGGGACCGGCGGCAGGCCAGAAACCACCGCTGGGGGGGTTCTTGCCGGGCTGCTGAATGCGGGTGGCTGCTTCCGAGTCGCGGTCTCCTGCTTCCGGGTTGGAGGCGCGCACCGGGAGGGCGGGCCGGACGAAAGGCCGCGGCTGCGGGCGTTCTACGTCAAAGAGCCGCTCGAACTCGTCGCCTTCCAGGGTTTCCTTCTGGATGAGCAGTTCGGAAATCTCGATAAGTTTGTCCCGGTTGTCGCCCAGGATTTTCCGGGCGCGGGCGTACCCGCCGTCAATCAGAGCGCGGACTTCCTTATCAATTTCGTAGGCTACTTCGTCCGAGTAATTGCGCTGTTCGCTGATTTCCCGGCCCAGGAAGACCATTTCTTCCTGCTTGCCGAAAGCAATCGGCCCCAGTTTCTTGCTCATACCGTAGCGAGTGACCATCTGGCGGGCAATCCCGGTGGCTTTCTCGATGTCGTTCGAGGCGCCGCTGGAGATTTCACCAAAGATAATTTCTTCGGCGGCCCGGCCACCCAGACCCCAGGCAATCTGGTCTTCGAACTGGCTCTTGGTGCCAAGACCCCGGTCTTCCCCGGGAAGGACCATCGTCAGACCGCCGGCCATACCGCGCGGGATAATCGTGATTTTGTGGACCGGGTCCACGTTCGGCAGCATCCGGGCAACCAGCGCGTGACCGACTTCGTGGTAAGCGGTAATCATTTTTTCCTTTTCGGTAATCAGGCGGCTCTTGCGTTCCGGCCCGGCGACCACGCGCATAATCGCTTCTTCCATCTCCGACATAGAGATAGTTTTACGGTTGCGGCGGGCGGCCAGGATAGCCGCTTCGTTGACCATATTTTCAAGGTCAGCGCCGCTAAAACCGGGAGTTTGTTTCGCCAGGACTTCCAGGGAAACATCTTTTTCCAACGGCTTGCCCTTGGAATGGACTTCCAGGACGGCCATGCGGCCCCGCAGGTCAGGCCGGTCTAGGATAACCTGGCGGTCGAAACGGCCGGGGCGCAGCAACGCCGGGTCGAGTACGTCGGGCCGGTTGGTGG
>CADDZM010000153.1 GCA_902812345.1 Chloroflexota bacterium
GCCCCAACCGGGCGAACTCCTGGCGCAGGTTTTCCCAGCATTCGCGGCTGATGCTGGTTGATTGCGGTCTGAACAGCCGCGAACCACTGTGAACCAGGTAGACGTTGATGCTGGTCGTCGAAAAAGGCATCAGGTCTACCGCCCAGGGCAGCGGCAACCTTATCCGGTAAAGGCCGGCGGCAATTTCTTCGGGCATGGTTACTTACGTTTTCCCCACGGTTTGAAGATAGAAATTATCACCAGCCCGACCGACCCCACCAGGTAGACTACCAGCACCGCTGTGATCGAAAAATGAAGGTTTTCGATTTCCGGGTTGAGCGAGGTTGACTCGGCGGCCCGTTCGGCAATTATCACGCTGCCCGGCCCAACAAAAACCGCCACCAGGATACCTACACCGCCAAAAGCGGCCTGTTTCGCGATCAGCCACCAGGCCGTCAGAAACCCGGAGTTGTTGTGGATACCCAGCCCTACCCCGCTGATTATGGATAAGGCTACCAGCGGATAAAGCGCGAAATATTCCAGGCTGGTAATCGCGTCGTACAATACCACCCGCTGCTTAACCGCATCATTAAACCCGGCGATCAGTTGTAAGCCCAGCAAGGCCGCGACTACGCCGATTTGCAAGCCGATCGAGCTTAGATGAAAAGCCAGCAGCATCTTGCGGGTGCGCACCCGGCTCCTGGCCTGGGCCAACCGAGCTTCGCGGACCTGCGCTCCAGGTAGCTGCCCTTCGGCCGCGGCCGCTTTCGGTAGGGTTAAGGTTGGTTCCATTTTGGTCCTTTCTATTCTAATAGATTGAGTCTGTCTTTGCGGATTGTTGGAAACAGGGCGGCTTTAAGCCTGCTGCCAGGCTCCCATCGAGCGGAATTTCCAGTAACGTTTTTCGAGCAGCCCATCGATTCCGCCGTTCGTTTCGCCGGTTTCAAACTCAAGCTCTTCCAGGTTTCGCAGCAGGGCCGCTTTTAGCAGCCCGGCGCTTTCGGAAGGGTTGGTGTGCGCGCCGCCGTCCGGCTCCTGGATCACCTCGTCAATAAGGCCCATCTGCAAAATTTGCGGAGCGGCTACTTTCATCGAAGTAGCCGCTTCCGAGGCCAGGCTGGCATCATGCCAGAGGATTGCGGCGCTCGCCTCCGGGCTGGCGACCGAGTAAATCGAATTTTCCAGCATCAACACCCGGTCGGCCAGGCCGATAGCAAGGGCGCCGCCGCTGCCGCCTTCGCCGATAATGGTTGCGATAACCGGCACGCGCAAGGCCGCCAGCACCAGCAGGTTTTCGGCGATAGCCTGGGCAACTCCGCGTTCTTCACTTTGCAAACCGGGATACGCGCCTGGCGTGTCAATAAAGCAAATGATTGGAAAGCCGAATTTCTCGCCCAGCCGGAACAGACGAAGAGCTTTGCGGTAGCCTTCGGCGCAGGGCATGCCGAAGTTGCGCTTGATGTTGTCGCGGGTATCCTTGCCTTTTTGCTGGCCCATTACCACCACATTGCGGCCCTCGAAACAGGCCAGCCCACCGATCAGCGCCTGGTCATCCCCGAACCGGCGGTCGCCGTGCAGTTCGATGTAACCGGAAAATAACCGGCTGATATAATCGTGGGTGTGCGGCCGCTCGGGGTGACGGGCCAGTTTCACCTTTTGCCATGTGTCCTCCACCGGGACAGGAGCCACCGGCAAGGGCGAAGTTATTACGCCTACCCTCTCGACGACCGGATCAATTGCGGTTGTTGACATTCACTATCTCCTTTTAGTTTGCAAAAGCTAGTGGGCCACTTGTCACGGACCTTGCCAATGCTAAAGCTCACTGAATGGCGATTTTGGCGGCATATGGCCCACTAGTTGCCGACCTCCGGCGCTACGAAACTTTTCTGAAAAGCCGGAGTAAAATCAAAAGCCTGTTTGAAGGTTAGCGGCTTGACCTTAAGCAGTCCAAGCAGGTCCGCCAGGTGAGATGGTAAATTTTTGCGCTCGACTACCTGGTCCAGCATGCCGTGGTCAAGCAGAAATTCGGCGGTCTGAAAGCCCTGGGGCAGACTTTGCCGGGTAGTTTGCTCGATTACACGCGGCCCGGCAAACCCGATCAAGGCTCCCGGTTCGGCCAGGATGACGTCGGCCACCATCGTATAGCTGGCCGTTACGCCACCATAGCAGGGGTCAACCAGCAGGGCAATATGCGGCAGTTGGGCCTGTCCCAGCTTGGCCAGGGCCGCTGTGGTCTTGGCCATCTGCATAAGTGAAAACAGGCCTTCGTGCATGCGCGCGCCGCCGCTGTTAGAAATGGTCAGCAGCGGCAGCCGGTTTTTGATGGCAAATTCGGCCAGCCTGACCAGTTTTTCGCCAAACACGCTGCCCATACTCGCGCCCATAAAGGTAAAATCGGCCACCGCCACGGCCAGGGGTTGGCCTCGTACCCGGCCATAGCCGGATACGAGGCCATCGTTCAGGCCGGTTTTGCGCCGGGTATCCTGCAACTTGCGAGCATAGGATTCGGTGCGCGTCTGAAACTGCAAGGGGTCGGCGCCGACTAGGTCGGAATTTAGCTCGACAAAGCTGCCGGGGTCGAGCAAATAATTTAACCGCTCGTTCCAGCGCAGCCGGTTAGGGGTGTTGCAGTGGGGGCAGACCTTCAAATTGCGGGCGAAGTGCTTGATAAAGGTGAGTTCCTTGCAGACCGGGCATTTGTGCCAGAGTATTTCTTCGTCCAGGCCGGGTTTGGGCGGTTGGGCCGGGAACGGTTTCTCGCTCTTGAAGCGCTGCGCCGGGTCCGGCGAGTTTTTGGGAACTAAATTGCCTGAAGACATACAGGTTCCTTTCTTTCGGGTAAGGTTTCCGAGCCTACCTGACCCTGGCCGCCACCAAACTGGCAGTTTCGCGGCCGGACAACATACACAAGTCCATCCCGGCAAACGGGCCGGTCCAGGCTCCCGCCAGGTACAGGCCGTCTACCGGGGTAGTCCGGCCAAGCCGAGCCGGGCCGATCTGGCCGGGACTCGCGCTCCAACCATAAATAGAACCGCTGGCCGCCCCGGTGATTTTTTGCAAATCGAGCGGGGTGCAGATCGAACGCGAGTAAATCTTCTGGCCGAGGCCGGGAATGATTCTTTCGACGGCTTTTATCAGGTGGCCGGCAATTCGGTCCTGGTCCCGGTTCCAATCCAGGTTACGGCGCTTGTAGGGACCGGCGCCCATTATTTTGAGGCAGCTTTGGCCGGGAGGCGCGGCGGACGGGTCGAGCAGGGAGTAGCAAAAGACCGTGTACGAAACATCGAACTCGCCCAGCACGGCCCGGCCAAAGACTTCATCCTGGTCGTAAGCGCCCAGGAAAGTATTTTCCACGGCCAGGCCCGGGAGCGTGCTTAAATCCATATCCACGCCCAGGTAGACCTGGAAGGCCGACATGGACGGCTGCCAGGTGGCTAGATTCTGGACCAGGCGGGGCGGGAGGTGTTCCCGGCCGACCAGTTCCAGGAAGGTATGCGGAGCCGGGGCATTCGAGATAACCGCTCCGGCTTCGATGCGGCGGCCGCTGGCCAGGGTTATGCCCTTCGCCCGGCCGTTTTCCACCAGGATGCGCTCGACGGTCGTGTTTAACAGCAACTCTCCGCCAGAAGCGGTGATGGCACCGGCCAGGGCTTCCGACAGCACACTCGGCCCGCCCTTGATGGTTCGCATGCCTTTGTGGCCGAAGCCGAGCAGCACCGCCGCCAGCAGGGCCGATACCTGGGAAGGCGGCAAGCCCCAATGGACCCAGGACGAGGAAAGAATAGCCCGCAGGCGCGGTTCCCGGCTGATGAACCGGTCGAGGTACTGGTCGAAGTTCAACGGTTGGACCTCGGCCAGCCGCGACCCGGCCGGGAGCAGGGAGAGGTCCGGCGAGAATTTGTGCCATTCCTCGACCAGGTTGTCCATATCGTCGAACAATCGCACGATGCCGCAGGCTTCGGCCGGGTACTGGGCCGCCAGCACTTCCTGGAAAACGAAGGGGTCGCCCGGCACGCTGAAACTTTCGCCGGGAAACACCACCTGGCTGAGCGGGTCAACTGTCAACAGCGGTACCTGGCCGGTTATGCCCAGGTCGCGAAACATGTCCAGCACCCAGCCGCCCGGATACGCTCCCCAGAGCAAGAACGGGCAGTGACTGAGCCTGAAGCCGTCTTGCTGCACCGTGGTCGCGAGGCCGCCCGGTTTATCGTTGCGGTCGCAAATCAGCACTTTGGATCCGGCCCGGCTCAGGTAGGCCGCCGCCGTCAAACCGCCCAGGCCCGCCCCGATCACCACCACGTCATAGCGGCTCGAACCCGGTTCAAACGGATTCAGCCAGCCGGGCGGCTCGCTTTGGAATACCGGGTTAACCCGCTCGATTATTGATAGGGTCATGATGTTTACCTCCCACTTCTGTTCTTACGGCCCATGCTGAACGCTTTAAGTTTTTCGGTATCCAGGTAATCGCGAGCCTCGACCAGCCGGCCATCCCGGAGGCGCATAATGGTCACGCCCTGGTTGTTGAACGGTTCGCCCTGGATGGTCCGCCCGCTGTCTTCCCACTCCATCGCGATATATTCGCCGTTTACCAGCACCTGGTTTATATCGAAACGCAGCCCGACAATAACCTGCCGCAGCAGCCAGAAAAACCGCTGGATTTCAGCTTTGCCCCGGTAGACCCCGCCCAGGATGTTGGTGCCGGGAAAGGTAAAAACCGCGTCCTGGTCCCAAAGCTCCAGGAAACCGTCAAGGTCGCCCCGGTTGAGTTTTTCATATTGCGTAAAAATGGTCGTTTCTATATCAGACCTTGTTAAAAGATTGCCAGTCATAAATTTTTGCCTCGTAAATCACTCGTAAATCAATAGATGTGGACGGTCTGCGATAAGCCGCCATCCACTACTATGGTCTGACCGCGCACCATAAAGGCGGTTTCGCTGCACAGGAAGGCTACAATCCCGGCCACGTCTTCGGGCGTGGTGAGCCGGCCGGCCGGGGTCTGGTCAAGCGCCGAGCCGAGCATCTTTTCAGCGTTGGCAAAGTAGTGCAAGGCATCGGTTAATACCGGCCCGGCCGAAACGGCGTTAACCGCAATATTGCGAGCCGCCAGCTCTACCGCCAGGTAGCGCGTGAGAGTTTCGAGGGCTGCTTTGGAGGTGCCGACCGCCGTGTATTGCGGCAGCACCCGGAACGAGCCGATACTTGAGATGTTGACAATCTTGCCGCCGTGCTGCATCAGGCGCGTCGCTTCCTGGCAGCAGTGCAATACTGCCCGGACGTTAAGGTCTAAGGCGCGCTCGAAATGGCGCAGCGGCAATTTATCCACCTGTTTCATGGCCCCGAAACCGGCGTTGTTTACCACAATATCCAGGCCTTCAAAGTTTTTCTCAATAATTTTGAAAAGCTCGCGGATACTATCGGCGTCCTCCAGGTTCGCTTCGACGGGGAAAGCGCGGCCGCCTGCTCGCTCAATCTCGGCGGCCAGGTCGTGGGCCGGGCCGGGATTGTGGGCGAAATTAATGATCACCAGGGCGCCTTCCACCGCCAGCTTGCGGGTAATCGCCGCCCCAATTCCCCTTGAACCGCCTGTCACCAGGGCGATTTTCTTTTCAAACAGCATTTGCTACTCCCGTTAATTTGCCGCCCACCGTTTTGCTCGTTCCGACAACCGGCGGGCTAAATCAGGCCGGCCGCTTTACCGGCTTTCTCAAAGGCGTAGAGCGTCTCATCCAGGTCGGCCATCGAGTGAGTCGCGCGCAAGGACAACCGGATTCGGGTCTTTTCGGGCGCGACCGCCGGGTAGGCGATGACGTTGCAGAAAATACCCATTTCTTGGAGCATGCGGCCCATCGGCCACAGCTTTTTGTCCGAGCGCACCATCACCGGGATAATCGCGCTGTGGGGGTTGCCAATGTCGAAGCCCAGGTTGCGCAGCTCGCGGTGCATGTAGTTGATATTGCGCCACAAATTAGCGCGCCGCTCTGGCTCTTGCTCGATAATGTCAAGGGCTTTCAAAATAGCGGCGACGTGGGCGGCGGTCAGGCTGTAACTGAAAATACGCGGCCTGGCGTTGATGCGGATAAAGTGGACTATTTCTTTGGGTCCGGCCACGAACGCGCCGAGGACTCCAACGCCTTTGCTCAGACTGCCCATTACGAGGTCAACTTTGCCTTCAAGGCCGAAATACTCGCAACTGCCCCAGCCGTGTTCGCCCAGCACCCCGGTGCTGTGGGCTTCGTCGATCATCAGGCGGGCGCCGTAGTGCCGGGCCAGTTCAGCTATCTCCGGCACCGGGGCAATATCGCCGTCCATGCTGAAAACCGCGTCAATGGCGACCAGGCTGCCCTGGTACTCGGCCTGGCATTCCTGCAAGACTTTTTCAAGGTGTTTGACGTTGTTGTGCTTGAAGGTGCGGAAAGTCGCGCCGCTAAAGCGTGAGCCGTCAATGATGCTGGCGTGGTTGATGGTGTCGTTGATGACGGCATCGCCTTCCCCGGCCAGGCTGCTGATAATTCCCAGGTTGGCGGCGTAACCGCTGGTGAAAAGGGTCGCCGCCTCGCAGCCGACCATGTGGGCCAGGCGTTCTTCCAGGGCCAGGTGCAAATCAGTCTGGCCGGTCAGGATGCTGGAGCCGTGGGTGCCGGTGCCGTACTTGCGAATGGCTTCAATGGCGGCTTCGGCCAGGCGCGGGTCGCTGCCCAGGCCCAGGTAATCGTTGCCGCCCATCATAATCATCTCGCGGTCGTTGCCGCTGAAATGGTCGCGCACAATCGAGCGGTCTTTGAGCGGTCCGACAACGGTTCGTTCGAGCAGGTAAAGTTCGGTCTCCCACAGCCCCTTGCGAATACCTTCGTGGAACTGCTGGGCTTTGTAGAAAAGATCGTGCTGCGAATTATCGGCCGGTACCTCGATCACTTTGTCGAGCGGGTGCTCGCGCCTCTGTAATACTTCCATAAATTGTCTCCTTTTGGGGGCTAATTGCGGCCAGCCACGGCTCGTTGTTTTTTTGGCGGCGTCAGTAAAGCTAACTTTTCGGTGTCCAAATAGTCGCGCATGACCACAACTTTATCGTCCCGAAACTGAGCGATAGTGATGCCCCGGTTCTCAAAGACGGTGCCGTCTGGCGCGGTGCTGCGTTTAATCCATTCCGCCGCCACCATATCCGGCCCGTCCATTGTGTTAATAACCTGGATTGAAATATCGGGCATCAGTTGCATCAGGGTCCAGACGCAGCGTTCCACTTCCTCTTTGCCCTGGTAGAAGCCGCTCAGGCGCGTCGTGCCGGGAAAGACAAAGGTTATATCGTCGGCCCAGGTGTCTACGACCGCTTCCAGGTTGCCCCGGCTCATATCATCAAAGCCCTGCCGCAGAATATCCATCTGGCGTTGAGACATTGCTTGTTTCTCCTTGTGTAAACCACAACTTTTTTGGCAGGGGCGGCCCGGGGCCGAGCGGCGGAAAAACCACCCCGGCCCCGGCCGCCTACCTACTTGCCGTAGCGTTTGAAAAGCAGGCTGACATTGTTGCCGCCGCAGGCCACCGCGTTAACCATAAAGTTTTCGATATACGCTTCCAGCGGTTCCTTGCTGACGTGGCACAGTTTGCAGCCGGGGCCGGGTTTTTCCAGGCCCACCGAGGGCGGCAGCAGGTAATCTTCCAGGGCCATCAGGCCGGTAACCACACCCATACCGCCGCTGCAGCCCATCGGTTCGCCGGTGGTACCTTTGTAGGTGCTGACCGGCACTTTGGGGGCGGCTTCACCAAGGGCCAGGCTGATGCCGCGCGCTTCGGTAAGGTCGCCGGCCCGGTTGCCGTTGGCGCTGGCGCAGATATAGCCAAGCTGGTCCGGCCGGACGCCGCCTTCTTGCAGAGCGATTTGCATGGCCCGCGCGACTTGCCGGCCGGTTATATCGTGCTGGCCGGTCGGCACCGCGTCCGAGGTCATGCCGTAGCCGACCATCTCGCCGTAGATATGCGCACCCCTGGTTGTGGCGCTTTCCAGGGTTTCGAGGACGAGGGCGACCGCGCCGCCGCTGGGGGCAAAGCCGTTGCGGTCCGCATCGAACGGCCGGGCAACCGGGGCAGTCAGGCCCAACCCGCTGTAAGCGGCCATACTCGACGCCTCAAATTCTTCGAAACCGAGGCAGATGATGGCATCGTTCAAGCCCTGGCGCAGCAGGTCGTAGCCGTAAGTAATCGCGTTTGCTCCCGAAGCTCGTTCGGAAGTCAGGGTCGAGGTGACCCCCTGCAAGTGCAGGTGAATGGCTACCTGACCGGCCGCCGCGTTAAAGACGGTGTTGGGAAAGATAGCCGGGTTGGCCGCGGTCGGGCCGTCCTCCACCATCGGGCGGTGAAACGAGGTGGCGGCCTGGGCCGGACCGTTGCCGGTTCCGGCGATGATGCCGACCCTGGTCCGGTTAGCGTCGTTTACTTCAAAGCCGGCGTCGGCCAGGGCCATTTTGCTTGAAATGATGGCATATTTGGTCGAGAGGTCCATCCGGCGCATATCTTTGGCCGGGATGAACTGCTTCATGTCGAAGGCGGGAATGTCCCCGGCCACGCTCTGGCCGAACTCAGAAGCATCGAACGAAGCGATCGGCCCAACGCAACTCCGACCGGTCTTGACCGCCTCCCAGAAAGCCTGTTTGCCCAGCCCGGCCGAGCTGATCAGGCCGATACCGGTGACGACTACCCGGTCGGTTTTAACGACCGGCAGCTTCTTTTCCGGCTGGAAACGTCCGTAGACCACCACCGCGTTGTTGCCGCCAAAAGCGAACGAGTTGGAGATAGCCACCTCTATTGAAGACGAGCGGCCCTGGTTGGGCACATAATCCAGGTCTAATTCGGGGTCCTGGGCCTGGTAATTGATAGTCGGCGGGATATACTGGTTGTGGATGGCCAGCATGGTCGTGATGCCTTCGATTGCCCCGGCCGCGCCCAGGCTGTGACCTACCATCGACTTGGTGCTGCTGACCGGAATGGAGCGGGCGCGTTCGCCAAACGAAGCTTTGATCGCGTTGGTTTCAGCCGAGTCGTTTTTAGGCGTGCCGGTGCCGTGGCCGTTGATATAACTCACCTGGTCCCGGGTGATGCCGCCTGCCTTGAGAGCCGCGCCGACCGCCCGCGCCGCGCCCAGCCCTTGCGGGTGGGGAGCCGTCGGGTGATAACCGTCGATGCTCAAGCCGTAACCCATAATTTCGGCGTAGACCGTCGCGCCGCGAGCGAGAGCCAGGTCGAGGCGTTCCAGCACCACGATGCCCGCGCCTTCGCCCAGGTTCAGGCCGCGCCGGCCGCTGGAATAGGGTGAGCAGAAATCGGGCGTGAGCGATTGCAGCGAGGAAAACCCGGCGTAAGCGATATGGGCCAGCGATTCGCTGCCGCCGGCCAGCATCCGGTCGGCCTTGCCGTGGCGGATCAGGTCGAAAGCGTAGCCGATAGCGTTGGCCCCGGCCGCGCAGGCAGTTGAAATAGTCGCTTTGGGACCGTGCAGCCCGAAGGCCGCGCTCACGGCATCGCTGGCCGCATAAAACTGGTAGCCCAGCAGCAGGGCATGGTCGGCTTGCTCGTAGCCCCGGGTAATCCACTGGCGGTGCCATTCTTCGCCGCTGCGCATGCCGCCCATGCAGGTGCCCAGCACCACGCCGAACCGTTCGTGGTCGTAATCGGTAGCCGGCAGTCCGGCCAGTTGGACCGCCTGGTTAGCCGCCGCCAGGGCAAAAACCACCGTGCGGTCCGGCTTGACGCCGTTCGGCACTTTTACCTGGTCAAAGGCAAAGTTGGTTACTTCACCGCCCAGGTTCGAGCCATAGCCGGTCGTGTCCATTGAAGTAACCTGGATAAGCCCGCTTACCCCGTTTGATACCGAATTCCAGAATTGGGCGAGAGAATGGCCGAGCGGGCTTATAACGCCTATCCCGGTCACTACCACGCGCTCGCTTGCGTTCGCGGGAATAGTACTCATCGGATTATTACCTCCCATAATGCCACCGCCATATCAGGCCGGGACAGCATTGCTTAATAGCTTCTCGTCGCCGCCGCAGTAGATGAAGCGCTGGCGTTCGAGCCGGGCCGCTTCGGGCGAAAGCGAGGTCAAAATAAATTCCAGCTCCTTGATAGAAGCGATCACCTTGTTATCCACCAGGGCTTTAGCTTTCCAAACAGTGCGCTCTCCCAGGTGGCGGACCAGTTCGGTCTCGACAACCATCTGGTCGCCCGGCCGGACATAGCGGCGGAACTTGGCTTCGCGCAAGGCCACCAGCCCGGCCACCACGTCCAGCCCGTTTTCGCTGGCGGCAGCCCAGGCCGCCACCTGGGCCATCGTGTCGGTAATGAGCACCCCCGGTAGAATTGGAAAGTTAGGAAAGTGAGTTGCGAAAACATCTTCAGTTAAAGTGACGTTGCGGTAAGCCCTGGCAAATCGGCCGGGCCGCAGTTCGCTGAAACCGTCAACCAGTAAATAGCGCACGTTCTTGTCCTCTTGGTGCCGCTCCGGAGTTTAATTTCCGGCCGCGCTGTTCAGCCAGGTAAGCCATTCAAACATCATGCGGGTGTGCGCCTTGTCTTCCAGGTTGCCGGTCGGCACAATCGCGCACATGCATTCCTTCATTTCCATCACTACTTCGTCGCCGACCATTACCCGGCCGGAGATAACGGCTGCTTCGTCGGTCTGGGTTTCAATCCAGTCTTCGAGTAGCAGCCGGTCGCCTGGCCGGACCGGACGGTGAAAATTTACCTCGCCCAGCGAGAGCAACACCGCCCGCTTTTCAAACTCGCTGCTGGCAGCCATAAACCAGACGCCAAGCTGGGCGAGCGTTTCAATCAACAGCGGAGCGGGAAATACCGGACCGTTCGGGCTGGTGTCGTGGAAAAATTCTTCGGCCACTGAAACATTCTTCAGGCCCTTGACCGAAACACCTTTCTTGAGTTCGGTAATCCGGTCTACCATGTAAAATCGCACCGCTTGCTCCTTTTCTTTTTAGGCTACCGCCACCAGAGCCCGCTGCTGGACCATGTCGATCAGGTTCTGGACGGTGAAAAGAGTGAAAATAGAGGAGCTTTCCAGTTTGCCGTCCAGTTCGGCCGGGTCGATCTGCGGCAGCGCCTGCTTGAGCTGGGCCAGACCCTGCTGCGAAACATAACCGTCCGCAGTCACGAATTCCTCGTTGGTGAGGGTGCCCTGCAGGTGGCTGGTAATGTCGGCCATCGCGATCTTGACGCCAACCTTTTTGTCGATGCGGAACAGCATGTCCAACAGGTCCAGCGACTCGGCGCCCAGGTCGTTCACCAGGCTCGATTCAGGAGAAACTTCGTCCGGCTCCAGGCCGAGGGCGGCCGCAATCTGGATGCATACTTGCTCGCAAATCGTGTTGGGGGTTGTCATTGTAGAAATCCTTTCTTGACTTGACTTGTCGTCAGATGTCTAACGGCCATTCGAAGCCGAACGACCGGCGGTTAAAGGTACGCTAAGTGAAAAGAGAGTTATAGTCAGGGGTACGGGCCGGTTTACAGGCCCATACTCATGTTGAGGCCGCCGTCTACGTGCAGCACTTCGCCGGTGATGTAGCCGGCTTCCTCGGAAGCCAGGAAAACCACCGCCTCGGCCACGTCTTCGGGTTTTTCAAACTTGCGGGCTGGGATGCGTTTGAGAATACGGTCGCGGTGCTTTTCCAGCAGCGGCCCGACCATTTCGGTATAGACCGCGCCGGGCGCAACGGCGTTGACGGTGACATTGAAACGGGCTAATTCCAGGGCGGCGCAGCGGGTAAAGGCTTCGATAGCCGCTTTTGAAGCGGCGTAGTTGGACTGGCCCTGGATCGGGGCGCGCTCGGCTACCGCCGACGAAATGTTGATGATGCGGCCCTGCCGTTCTTCCATCATAGTGGTCATGGCGAGGCGGGTCAGGTTGAACACCCCACCGTAGTTGGTCCGCATCACGTCCCAGCAGTCCTCTTCGGCCATACTCGCGAGCAGCATGTCCCGGCTGATTCCGGCGTTGTTAACCAGGATATCCAGCCGGCCGAACTTCTCGATGACGGTATTCACCAGCCGTTCGGCCTCGGCATAGCGGCTGACATCGGCCTGCAGGGCCAGGGCCGCGCCGTCGGCCGCGATGATTTCGGCGGCGACTTCTTCGGCGTTCCGGGCGCTGTGACAGTAATTTACCGCCACCAGCGCGCCCTGGGCTGCCAGTGATAGGGCGATTGCCCGGCCAATTCCTCGGCCGGCGCCAGTCACAAGGGCAACTTTATTTTGAAATTTTTTCACTGTTTTCTCCTTGGGCTACTACTTCCTCGTTACTGGCGGACACGCAGGCTATCGCGTATTCCCGGCAGTGCGAAAGCGACAGCTGCCACGAATTCAGACCCTGGTGGAGCGCCCGGCGTTCTACCTCACCGCCCAGTTTGAGAATTGGCTGGCCGGTCGGCACATTTTGAACTTCAATATCCAGCCAGTTCATGCCTTTTGCCATGCCCAGGCCCAGCGCTTTAAGGACGGCTTCTTTGGCGGCGAACCGGGCGGCCAGCCGTTCCGCCCGGTTACGGGAGGTTTTGCAATAACTTTGTTCAAACTCGGTAAAAATACTATCCAGGGCTTGCGGATTGTCTTCTATTACTTGATTAAACTTTTCAACTCGTACAATATCTACCCCGATGCCAGCCAGTTGTGCCACTTTATTACCTCATTGCTTCTACTGATGAATGAACCTTTTGCTTACCTGGGATTGGGGGTGCCCATCGCTAAAGCCATATGCACCCCTCCATCCAGGTGTAAAATTTCGCCGGTAATATAGCGGGCGTCCTCCGAAGCCAGGAAAACCACCGCCCGCGCCACGTCTTCGACCGTGGCAAAATCCCGGAGCGGAATCTGGCGTAAAATCCCGGCCTCGTGCTTTTCAAGCAGCGGCGCCACCAGGTCGGTCGGCACAAAGCCGGACGCCAGCGCGTTTACCCTGATGCCAAAGCGAGCCATTTCCAGGGCGGTGCAGCGGGTCAGGGCATTGATGGCGGCCTTGGAAGCGGCGTAGTTAGCCTGTCCCTGCCAGGCGCGTTCGCCCATCACCGACGAAATATTCACAATTGCACCGCGCCGTTCCAGCATCATGGCCTGCAAAGCCGCCTGGGTACAGTTAAAAGTCCCGCCGAAATTTACCTCCATTACTTCCCGCCACAAGTCGGGTTTCATCTGAGCCACCAGCCCGTCCCGGCTGATCCCGGCGTTGTTGACCAGCACATCCAGCCGCGAGTAGCGGCTTAAAACTTCCTCGACCAGGCCGCAGGCTTGTTCCGGTCGCGCTACGTCCGCTTTGTAGATAAAAGCCTGCCCGCCCCGGTTTTCTATTTCCGCCTGGACCGCCTGGGCAGCCGCCGTGTTAACCCGGTAATTGATGGCTACTCTGGCTCCTTCGGCCGCCAGGGCCAAAGCCACCGCCCGGCCGATACCTCGCGAACCGCCCGTTACCAGGGCTACTTGCGTTTCCATCTTCATATGCCTGACCCATTTCCTTTCTACCGCCGGGTTTAAGCCACCTGTTTTTTGGTGCAGGAAAGAAAGGCTACCCAAAATTTCAGGTTTTTTATGGTAGCCTGGCCAAACTTTTCAGTGGACGGTTTTTTAAGAGATTACCGGCTGGCGCTGCCGGTTAAAAAGTTACCAGGGACGGCGCGGCCTGTAGTTTTTGGCTTACTTCGCCGATGCGGCGGAGACTGTCTACTTGCCAGAAGCGAGCCTCTTCGCTTATCTGTCGGCCAAGCCCGCTTAATACCTTACCTGGACCGACTTCCAGAAAAGTTTGATAACCCTCGTTCAGCAAAAGATTGATTGACCTGGTCCACTGCACCGGGGCCGCCACCTGGCGATAGAGGGCGTTCTGGACCTGTTCGCCGGTAAGGACATACTCGGCGTTGTAGTTACCCACCACCGGCACGGCCGGATCGTTGAAGCGGTACTTTTCAAGTTCCAGCCGGTATTCCCGGCTCAACTCGTCCATCAGGCTGCAATGAAAAGGAGCGCTGACTTTGAGGCGAGTTACCAGCCTGGCCCCGGCCTCCCGGGCCAGCCGCTCGACCAATTCAACGGCTGGGCTTGCGCCGGAAACAACGTTCTGGAATGGTTCGTTATAGTTGGCGATGGCTACCTTGCCGTAGGGCAACGACCGGTCGCAAAGCTGTTTCACCTGCTCGGCCGGTAAGCCGATAATGGCGCTCATCGCGCCACCGGTGACTTTGCCGACTTCGGCCATCAACTGGCCCCGGCGGCGCACCAGTTGCAGCGCATGCGGAAAACTCAGGACACCGGCTGCCACCAGGGCGCTGTACTCACCCAGGCTGTGCCCGGCGACTGCCGCCGGTTCGAGACCGCTCTGG